>CACNRH010000004.1 GCA_902622825.1 uncultured Pelagibacteraceae bacterium | reverse complement strand
TGAGCAACTTTTGGGAGCAGTTAGTTCAGTATTTTTGTCTTGGAACAGTCAAAGAGCTAAAACATACCGGAAACTAAATCACATACCAAGCGAATGGGGCACTGCTGTTAATATACAAGCTATGGTATTTGGGAATATGGGAAATGATTGTGCAACGGGTGTTGCTTTCACTCGTGATCCCTCAACTGGTGAAAATTCTTTTTTTGGAGAATACTTAATAAATGCTCAGGGTGAAGATGTGGTAGCTGGAACAAGAACCCCGCAATATATAACAAAGAAAGCAAGACTTAAAGCAGGCGAAAAACTCCCCTCCATGGAGGAAAGTATGCCCAAGGTTTATAGAGAACTTAAAGAAATTTTTATAAAATTGGAAAGGCATTATAAAGATATGCAAGACATAGAGTTCACAGTTGAGAATAACAAACTTTGGATGCTACAAACTAGGTCAGGAAAAAGAACTGCTAAAGCAGCCATCAAAATTGCAGTTGATATGGTAAAAGAAAAACTGATAAGCAAAAAAGAGGCAGTGTTGAGAATTGATCCAAACACACTAGATACTTTATTACATCCCACATTAGATGAAACAGTAAAAAAAAATGTTATTGCATCTGGGCTTCCCGCTTCACCTGGAGCTGCAAGTGGCAAAGTTGTATTTTCAGCCGATGAGGCTGAAAGACTTAACGGATTAATGCAAAATACAATATTAGTAAGAGTTGAAACTTCACCAGAGGATATACACGGTATGCATGCAGCTAAAGGAATCCTTACCGCGAGAGGAGGAATGACCAGTCATGCAGCTGTAGTAGCAAGAGGAATGGGAAGACCATGTGTTTCTGGATCAAGTGAAATTACAATAGACTATGAACAAAAAATATTTAAAACTGGAGATGAGATAATTAAAGAAGGTGAAATAATTACCATTGACGGAAGCAGTGGAAAGGTGATGAAGGGATTAGTTCCGACGGTGCAACCTGAAATTTCAGGATATTTCTCAAAAATAATGGGTTGGGCTGATGAGTTTAGAAAACTAAAAGTTAGAACTAATGCTGAAACCGAGAATGATAGTAAAACTGCAAGAGAATTTGGGGCCGAGGGAATTGGTCTTTGTAGGACTGAACACATGTTTTTTGATGAAGAAAGAATTTTATCAGTCAGACAAATGATACTATCTAAATCAAAAGAAGATAGAGATAGCGCCTTACAAAAGCTTTTACCTTACCAAAAAAATGACTTTAAAAAAATTTTTAAGATTATGTCAGGCTTACCAGTAACCGTAAGATTGCTTGATCCACCTTTACATGAGTTTTTACCAAAGGCTGAAAATGATATTGAGGAGGTAGCAAGATCCTTAAACTTGGCATCAAAAGAAATTAAAGAAAGAATTTCTGAGTTGCATGAAGAAAATCCCATGTTAGGACATAGGGGTTGTAGGCTCGGAATCTCTTTTCCAGAAATTTATGAGATGCAATGCAGGGCTATTTTTGAGGCGATTGTAGAATTAAAAAAAGAAAACTTAAAATCTGCTTTTGTAGAGATAATGATACCTTTGGTCTCTACTGAAACTGAACTTAAGATCTTAAGAACTTTGGTAAATAGAATTGCAAAAAAAGTAGAAAATGAAAAAAAAGTAAAGCTCAAATATACCGTGGGTACAATGATCGAGTTACCTAGAGCTGCGTTACAAGCACAATCAATATCAAGGCACGCAGACTTTTTTAGCTTTGGCACGAATGATCTAACTCAAACAACACTTGGAATAAGTAGAGATGACTCGGGAAAATTTTTAAGTGATTACATTGAAAATAAAATTTTTGATATTGATCCATTTGTTAGTATAGATCAAAATGGAGTTGGCGAATTAGTCGAAATAGCGTCTACGAGAGGAAGAAAAACGAACAAAAAAATAAAATTAGGAATTTGTGGTGAACATGGTGGCGATCCAAAGAGCATAGAATTTTGTTCAAAAACTGGACTAAATTATGTTTCTTGTTCTCCATTTAGAGTCCCAGTAGCGAGATTAGCTGCGGCACAGGCAGAGTTAAGAAGATAACTCTAAAGTAAAATCAAAGGAATTTGCACTGTGGGTTAAGGATCCAATTGAAATTCTATCAACTCCAGTGTTCGAGATTTTTAAAATATTTTTAAGATTGGCATTACCTGAATATTCAGTTTCATATTTTTTTTTACAAATTTTTAATGCTTTTTTTAGTTGATTAATCGACATATTATCAAATAATATTCGTTTAAACTTTAAGTCTAATATTTCTTTTAATTGTTTTATTTTTTCAATCTCAACAGTTACCATTTTTTTTGATTTTATAGCTTTCTGAACAAGTTTTCTTAAATTCTTTTCTGCAAATATATGATTATCCTTTATTAGTATTTCTTGACTCAAATTATATCTATGATTTAAACCACCACCTTTTTTTACAGCAAATTTTTCTAAAAGTCTTAAATTAGGTGTAGTTTTACGGGTGCAACAAATTTTGGTTTTTTTTCGCACTTTTTTTACAAATCTATTTGTAAGAGTTGAAATACCAGAGGAGTGGCTAAGAAAGTTTAAAGCAGTCCTCTCAGCAATCAATAAAGATTTTGTTTTCCCTTTAATTTTAGCAATTACTTTGTTCTTTTTAACTTTATTCCCATCTTCAACCATAACTTTGAAATTTGTTTTTTTATCAATTAATTTAAAAGCTGCTTTACAAAAATTTAGACCTGAAACAATTCCATTTTGTTTTGAGATTATTTTTGCATTTAATCTTCTATTTTTTGAAGTGATAAGATGTGTTGTGATGTCCCCTAATGGTTTAAGATCTTCATTTAGAGCTGTTTTGACAATTGAATTTATATATTTTTGATTAATTTTTTGCACTGATCTAACGACCAATTTCAGCCATTCTTTGTACGGACATTCTAGCTCTGGCAGATATATTATGTCCTATTTTTATCTCATTATTTTCTTTTTGCAGACAATTAAAAATTTTTTTCAATGTTATCTTTTTCATGTAAGGACACAAATTGCAAGGTTTGATAAACTCCACGTTTGGGTTTTCTATTTGAATGTTGTCACTCATAGAGCACTCTGTGACAAGCAGAACTTTTTTTGGCTGATTGTTTTTTACATACTTTACCATACTTGAAGTTGATCCAGCAAAATCAGATGCTGTAATTACATCAGGAGGACATTCTGGATGAGCAATTATTTTAATTCCTGGGTTTTGTTTTCTTATATCATTAACCTCATTGCTGGTAAATTTTTCATGAACGACGCAGGTTCCTTGCCAAGATATAATTTTAACTTTTGTATTTTTCTGAACATAGTTTGCAAGATAATGATCAGGAAGAAAAATAACCTTGTCAACACCAAGAGACTCAACAACTTTTACTGCATTAGCTGAAGTACAACAAATATCCGTTTCTGCTTTGACTTCTGCAGATGTATTCACATAAGATACAACAGGCACACCTGGATACTTTTCTCTTAACATTCTTACATCATCACCAGTAATTGAAGCAGCCAGTGAGCATCCAGCATTCATGTCGGGTATTAAAACTTTTTTTTCTGGGTTCATCAATTTTGCTGTCTCAGCCATGAAATGGACACCACATAGAACAATTATGTCTGCTGTTGTTTTTGCTGCCTCTATAGCTAAAGCCAAAGAGTCTGCAGCTATGTCCGCAACTCCGTGATAAATTTCTGGTGTTTGATAATTATGAGCTAAGATAACTGCATTTTTTTCCTTTTTTAACTTATTTATCTTTTCAATGTAGGGAGCATGAAAGTCCCATTCGATATCAGGAACAACTTTTGAGATTTTGTTGTAGATTTTGTTTATTTCACTCATTTTTTAAATAATGTATCAACTTGAATGAATATTGTCATTCATTTATTGTCGCATATTAAGAAGAGCGGTCGTGCTGAAATTGGTAGACAGGCACGCTTGAGGGGCGTGTGGGTTTCCCGTGAGAGTTCGAGTCTCTCCGACCGCACCACATAAATTTTATGATAGAATATTTAAAGAAAAGAAAAAGAGTATTGTTGATAATTTTAGTTATAGCTTTTATCGAGCTAAGCGGTTACGGGATTTTGGCTTCTTTATCAAGGTTGCTAATAGCATTTTAAAATTTTACACTTTTTTTCACCCGCCACTAGTTCAGCGTTTTCTAAAGACTTTAAGTTTGGGTCAAATATCTTTATTAATCCAAATGGAAAAGGTTTGTTTATAAGAACTTTTCCGATTTTATTATTATTAAAAAGCAGTTCATCACCAATATTTAGTATTTCTTCTGAGATTAAAGGTAGTAATTTTTTTCTTACTTTATCTTTTAATTTCATCCTAGCAGTATTTTCTTGGCCTATATAACAACCTTTTTTAAAATCTATAGCATTTAGTTTCTCAAAGTTTGCTTCAAGCCCAAATAACTGATCCTTTAAATGTTCGAGGCCCTTTTCTGGAATACCTAACAAATAAGCTTTTTTAAAATATATTTTACTATCTATTAATTTTAGATTTAATTTTTTTATTGTTAAATACAATTTATCTATAGGTGATAAAATTCTCGCACCCAGTTTACTTTCACGAGGATCTAAAAAAATTGGGCTATCTCTATATATAATAGTTTTATATTCGCCTTCATCAAAAGACTCTTTAAATTTATCAAAATTCAATATACCAATTACAAAATTTGACGAAACATCATTTATTTTTATTTTTGATCCTAATTTATAAATAGCCAAGTGGGAAATTAAATTTTTTGTTGCCGAACTATCACAATCAAGCAGGTATCCACCTTTTCTATATATGACAAAAAATTCATACATGTACTTTCCTTGTGGACTAAATATCCCAGAAAAAATTGATCTATCAACTTTGACTTTTTCAATGTCATTCGTGATAATATTCTGCAAAAATTCCTTACTATCATCCCCAGATATTGAGATTAAACCTCTATCTTTCAAAATTATTATTTGATCTTTTTCCATATTTAATGCTTATAATACATATTTTAAAAACATGTCTAACAATTATACATTCATATTAAAAAATGGTTTGTGCTTCATCAACGGTAAATTACTCAAAACCGATCTTGGAATACTGAATAATAAGATAATTAAAATAGGAGATATTAAGGAAAATTCTCAAAATATTTATGATGCATCAGAAAAAGTAATACTTCCTGGTATAATCGATACACAAGTGCATTTTAGAGAACCAGGCTCAACTAATGCAGAAGATTTAGAAAGCGGAAGTAGAGCAGCCGTTCTTGGGGGTGTAACATCGTTATTCGAGATGCCAAATACAAATCCACCCACTTCAAATCTGACTGAATTCAATAAAAAATTAAAAGCAGCGAAAAATAGAATGCATAGTAACTATGCATTTTACTTTGGAGCCACGCCACAAAACACAGATCAATTGTCGGATCTTAAGGGACTGGAGGGTTGTTGTGGTATAAAATTATTTGCAGGTTCATCAACTGGTAATTTATTGGTTGATAAAGAGTCGGATATTGAGAAAGTTATTTCAAATAGTAATAGAATAGTTTCGATTCATTCTGAAGATGAGGATATCATTAGATTGAGAAAAAAATTTATTAAAAAAGGCGATGTACATTCTCATCCAGAGTGGAGAAATGTTGAATGTGCAATGTCATCCACTCGTAGAGTTGTCAAAATCGCAGAGAGATATGAAAAGAAAATTCATGTATTGCATGTTACCACAAAAGAAGAAGTTGAATTTTTAGCTATGCACAAAAAAAATGTCACTTTTGAAACAACGCCACAGCACCTTACAATGTATGCTCCAGATTGTTACAATCAATTAGGTACTTATGCTCAAATGAACCCTCCCTTAAGAACGAAAGAGCATTATGATAAACTTTGGAATGCAATTAAAAACGATATTGTTGATGTTCTCGGTTCAGACCATGCCCCGCATACTAAGGAAGAAAAAAATAGGGAATATCCTAATTCTCCCTCAGGCATGCCAGGAGTGCAAACAATTTTTCCTATAATGATCAATCACGTTAATACAGGTAAATTATCTTTAAGCCAATTAGTAAAGTTAATGTGCGAAAACCCATGTAAGATATTTGGTATAAAAAATAAAGGTTTTATCAAAGAGGGTTATGATGCCGATCTAACAATAGTTGATATGGAAAAGGAAGTGACAATTAAAGATAATATGATTGCAAGTAAATGTGGCTGGACACCTTTTAATAATTATAAAGTGAAAGGTTTTCCTGTGGGGACTGTTGTTAATGGTATTTTAGTTATGTCAGACGGTAAAATTCTAATAAATTCGAAAGGTAAGCCACTAAATTTTTAAAATTTTATGAGTTTTTAAATCCTCTTTAATCTCATCTAAAATTGCAGGATCATCAATTGTTGCGGGCATTTTATAAGGTTCATTGTCAGCAATTTTCCTGACAGTTCCCCTTAATACTTTTCCCGATCTTGTTTTTGGCAATCTCTTGACAACAATAGCTGTTTTAAACGCAGCCACGGGTCCTACTTTTTCTCTTACCATACTAATACACTCTTTTATTATATCATTGTTGTCTTGGGACACTCCAGCTTTAAGTGCCAATAATCCGATAGGTAATTGACCTTTTAATTTATCAGCTATTCCAATTACAGCACATTCAGCTACAGACTTATGTTCGGCTAAAACTTCTTCAATTGCTCCAGTTGACAACCTATGTCCAGCAACATTGATTATGTCGTCTGTTCTTGACATTATCCAAACATAACCGTCCTCATCTATGTGACCAGCATCATAGGTTTGATAGTAACCAGGATAATTTGACATGTAATTTTCTTTGTATCTTTTATCTGCTCCCCATAAAGTTGGAAAAGTTCCTGGGGGCAATGGAAGTTTAACAACTATATCTCCCATTTTACCGCGAGATGCTTCTTTGCCTTCTGAATTTAATACTTTTAAATTGTATCCAGGCACAGGTTTAAAAGCTGAACCATACTTTACTGGAAATTTTTCTATTCCAGTACAACTAGATGTTATTGCCCAACTAGTTTCAGTTTGCCACCAATGGTCTACTACTGGTGAACCTGACAATTTTTCAAACCATTTAATGGTATCAGGGTCTGCTCTTTCTCCAGCAAGAAAAAGTGTATCGAACTTTGATAGATCATACTTTTTAAAAAATTTTCCGTCTGGGTCCTCCTTTTTTATAGCTCTAATAGCTGTAGGAGCAGTAAATAAAGATTTTACTTGATAATCTGAAATTATTTTCCAGAAAGCACCCGCGTCCGGTGTTCCGACAGGCTTCCCTTCAAATAAAATTGTTGTACAACCATAAAATAGTGGTCCGTAAACTATATATGAGTGCCCAACTATCCAACCTATATCACTTGCAGACCACCATACATCATCTTGATTTATGTTATAAATATTTTTCATTGTCCATTTCAAAGCAACTATATGGCCACCGATGTCCCTAACAATACCCTTAGGCAAGCCAGTTGTACCAGAAGTATAAAGTATGTACGCGTAGTCATTGGCATTCATTTGCACACAATCTTGAGGTTTGGCATTCTTGTGTGCATCATCCCAAGATATATCTATTTCAGGATTTAAATTTGTTTTATTTTTCTCTCTTTGAAAAATAATACATCTCGATGGCTTATGTTTTGCTAATTCTAATGCTTTGTTTAATAACGGTTTATACTCTACAACTCTTCCAGGCTCATAACCACATGAAGCAGAAACAATAATTTTTGCTTTTGAGTCATCAATTCTGCTAGCTAATTCATTTGCTGCGAAACCACCGAACACAACTGAGTGAATTGCACCAATCCTACCACATGCCAACATAGCAAAAACTGCTTCTGGTATCATTGGCATGTAAATTATAACCCTGTCACCCTTTGTAACTCCCTGATTTTTTAATGCACCTGCAAATAATGAAACTTTTTCTTTTAGCTGATTATATGTAAATTTTTTTTTAACTCCTGTAATAGGACTATCATAAATAATTGCGGTTTTACCGCCTTTACCATTATCAATATGTATATCTATAGCGTTATAACAAGTATTAGTAATGCCATCTTCATACCATTTATAGAAAGGGGGGTTAGATGAGTTTAAAATTTTAGTCGGTTTTTTATACCAAAAGATATCTTTTGCTACATCTCCCCAAAATTCTTCTTTATTATTGATTGAAGAATCATAAATGTCTTGATAATTCTTTTTCAAATCACTCCTCCGAAATTTCAATTATTTATTGATTATTTCACAAATATCCCCAAAAAAAAATAGAAAATCCAATAAATATGCGCCTTTTTTGATAAAAAAAAGCTTCACTGTGGTTAATAATTTTACTATCTTCCCACCATATTATTCAGGGGTAAATATTTTACTTGCCTGGATAGTTTAATATTAAACTAAAACGAAAACTAACTAACGAGGGAGGTTTTCATGAGAAAATTAGGTCTAATAGCTTTAGCTACTCTTACCTTTTTAGGTATTACGAGTTCAGCTAATGCTGCGACTGCCATGTTACAGACAAATGATTTCGTAGGAATTTCATTTTGGCTTGTATCAATGGGGATGATTGCAACAACTGTATTTTTCTTTTCAGAAAGAGGAACAGTGGCTGCGTCATGGAGAACTTCAATAACAGTAGCAGGACTTGTTACTGGTGTTGCGTTCATACACTATATGTACATGAGAGATGTTTGGGTGACTACTGGAGATACACCAACAGTATACAGATATATTGATTGGTTAATTACAGTGCCATTACAAATGATTGAATTCTATCTGATCTTGGCTGCAGTAAGAAAAGTGCCAACATCAATATTCTGGAAACTATTAATTGGTTCATTAGTAATGTTAATCGGTGGATACTTAGGTGAAGCTGGTTACATACAACCATTTGTAGGTTTCGTAATCGGAATGGCTGGATGGATTTACATCTTGTTTGAAATCTTCTCAGGTGAAGCAGGAACTATGGCTGCGAAAAGCGGTAATAGAGCAATGACGACTGCTTTTAGTGCGATGAGAATAATCGTAACTATCGGTTGGGCAATTTATCCATTAGGTTATATTTTTGGATACCTAACAGGTGGTGTTGATGCGAATGCATTGAACATAATTTATAATTTAGCTGACTTTATTAATAAGATCGCTTTTGGTCTTGTGATTTGGGCAGCAGCAATGCAAAATACTAGATTAGCAACAAGATAATCTAAATATTATTGATAGGGCGGGTACGTTTTGCGTACTTGCCCTATTTTCTTTAATGCCTATATTCTAATAATGACAAAAATTATATTTATAGACTCTAAAGGTGAAAAAAAAAGTGTTGAGGTCGAGAACGGCCTAACTGTAATGGAAGGCGCAGTTCAAAACAATATTCCAGAGATTGACGCTGATTGTGGAGGCTCTATGGCTTGTGCCACTTGCCATGTTTATGTCCAAGATGATTGGTATGATAAAATAACCAAATGTGAAGATGCTGAGCAAGATATGATAGATATGGCGTTTGAACCAAAAAAAAATAGTAGGCTAAGTTGCCAAATCATTGTAAATGAAAATTTAGAAGGTTTAGTGGTCACAACACCAAAACAACAAAATTAAATGATTAAAACTGATGTATTGATTATAGGCGCAGGTCCAGTTGGATTGTTTGCAGTTCATCAACTTGGAATAAAAGGTCTTAAGTGTGAGGTGATTGACAACCTTGATAAAGCAGGAGGACAATGCATAGAGCTTTATCCAGATAAACCTATTTATGATATTCCTGCAGTTCCAGAATGTAATGGAAAATCATTGACTGATGATTTGATGAAACAGATTAAACCCTTTAAAGCTGGTTTTCATTTTAACGAGAGAGTTCAAGAAGTAAAAGAGGATGCTAAAAATTGGAAAATCACAACCAATTTAGGTAAATCATTTTCATCTCCGAATATAATTATCGCTGGCGGCGTAGGCTCTTTTGAGCCAAGAAGGTTACCTTTAAAGGAGCTTGAAAAATTTGAAAATAAATCGGTTTTTTATGCAGTTAGAAACAAAGAAAGCCTTAAAAATAAAAATATAATGATTTTTGGAGGCGGAGACTCAGCGTTAGATTGGGCACTAGAGCTTTCCAAACAAAATAAAGTAACGCTAGTACATCGAAGAAATGAATTTAGGGGAGCTCCACATACTTTATCAGAGTTGCAAGACCTTAGGTCAAAAAATAAGATTTCTATCAAAACACCTTTCCAAATTGAAAAAATTAATACTGGTGGCCAGCTAAAAAGTGTTACAATTAAGTCTGACGATGGAAATAGCGAGGATGTTCAAACAGACATAATTTTAGGTTTTTTTGGATTGATTATGCAATTAGGCCCCATAGCAGATTGGGGGCTTAACATGAGCAAAAAAACCATAGACGTGAATACCGAAAATTTTGAGACAAACAGAAAAGGAATTTTTGCTGTTGGAGATATTTGTAATTATCCCGGAAAATTAAAGCTCATCTTGTCAGGTTTTCACGAGGCTGCATTAGCGTCTGTTGAATGCTTCAAAAGAGCTAGGCCAAATGAAAAATTTAGATTTCAATTCACAACCTCATCCAAGGAAATTCAAGAGCGCCTTGGAGTAAAGAATGATTGAAGTCTTTACAGCCAATACTCCTAACGGAAAAAAAATTACAATTATGTTAGAGGAGATTGGGTTTGAGTATAAAATCACAAAAGTAAACATAAATAAGGACGAACAATTTAATCCTGAATTTGAAAAAATAAGTCCATTTAGAAAAATACCAGTAATAATTGATCACGAAAAAAAAATTTCATTATTCGAGTCTGGCGCAATACTGATTTATCTTGCTGAGAAAAGTGGTAAATTTTATAATCCAGAGAAAAAATTATTAATTAATCAGTGGTTGATGGGACAAATGGCTTACGTTGGACCGATGTTAGGTCAACATCATCAGTTTCATCATTATAATCCAGGTAAAAGTAAATTTGGAGAAGATAGATATTTTAAAATAAGTGAAAGAATATATTTTGAACTAGACAAAAGACTATCTAAATCAAATTATTTAGCGTATGACGAATACACAATTGCAGATATAGCTACTTTTCCGTGGATTGCTCGTCATGAGTGGCATGATATTGGGCTAAAAAAATTTAATTCTCTAAATAAGTGGTATAATAAAATAGCTGAGAGAGAGGCTGTTAAAAAAGGATATGATCTTTTAAAAAAAGGTGAAGCAGTCCCTAAAGCTTAGTCCCCTATATATATTTTCTCATCTCTTTCGTGTTTTTCTTGAGCTTCTATTGAGAGTGTCGCAATAGGTCTTGCGATTAACCTCTTTAAGCCAATTGGTTCGCCAGTTTCTTCACAAAAACCGTAAGTCCCATCTTTTATTCTTTGTAAAGCTGAGTCAATCTTATTTATTAATTTTCTACTTCGGTTTAACGCTCTCATTTCAACAGACTTATCGGTTAACGAAGTCGCTTGATCTACTATATCCGCAGAGGAAACATTATCATCAGATGAATTTAAGAGGTTATTAACATTGTTTGATTTTAATATATCTTTTTTCCATTGCAACAAAGCATCCGTAAAGAATTTTTTGTGTTTTGCGCACATATATTTTTCTTTACTGTTAGGTAAATATTTCTTTTTACTCGCGGCTTTTAATATTACTGCTTTTTTTGCCATATTAGAAAAAAGGGAGTATATGTTTGAAATTATAAGTGTCAATAGATTAATAAATATACTATTTTATCATTATGATTTTAAAAAAAAATGTTAATAATTATTTATTTATTTATCTGATTAGCCATTTATTAATTTGGACACTTATACCCTCAGTTGTTAATACAAATTTGCCATTGGATACCATTGAAGCCTTAGCATGGGGGAGTGATTTAAAGTGGGGCTTTGAGAAACATCCACCAATGAGTGGATTGATGGTGGAGATAATTTTTCAACTATTCGGAAACAATGACTGGGCTTTTTATTTGTTAAGTCAAATTTTTTTAACCTTTACCTTCTTTATAGTGTGGAAGTTTTCAAATGAAATTTTCAAAGATAAAATTTTATCTTTAATTTCAGTTTTAATGTTATCTGGTTTTTTTTTCTATAATTATACAACGCCAGAGTTTAATGTTAATATTTGCCAACTACCTTTTTGGGCTTTAACAGTGCTTTATGGTTGGAGAAGCTTCAATGAAAAAGATAAAATTTCCAATTGGCTTTTTTTTGGTTTGTTTGCATCATTTGGTTTCCTCTCAAAATACTTATTTATTTTTCTCTTGATAGGAATAAAAATCTTTTATTTGTACTTTTTAATGAAAAAGAAAAAAATTAATCTCTATTATTCTATACCAGGGTTAATATTCCTAGCCGTTATTTCACCTCATTTAATATGGTTAAGTCAAAACGAGTATGTGACTATATTATATGGATTAAGTCGTTCTAATATAGAAACTGGCAATTTTTTAAATCACCTGATTAATCCGTTAATTTTCTTAATAAAACAATCAATAATCTTGGTGCCAATAGTGCTTATGACATATGTTTTATTAGAAAAGATTAAAATTAATATAAAAAGTAATAATACTTTAATTTATTTAGTTTGCATAAATATACTGCCGTTTATTTTAATGTTATTGTATTCATTATTGACTGGCGCGAAAATAAGAACCATGTGGATGACACCTTTCTATATTTTTTTTCCAAC
This sequence comes from uncultured Pelagibacteraceae bacterium, assembly GCA_902622825.1. Classification (GTDB taxonomy): domain Bacteria; phylum Pseudomonadota; class Alphaproteobacteria; order Pelagibacterales; family Pelagibacteraceae; genus Pelagilacustribacter. Next base: position 36,072 of record CACNRH010000004.1, on the reverse strand, counting down.
TATGCTGCTATTTATTTTTAAAAAATTTATATTATTTAAGAATTTAAAAAAATTCTTTTTGATTTTTTTTATAATTTTTTTAATTTCGCCTATGACTTATTTTGCAGTATCTGTTCTAGACAAGAATAAAAGAACAGATTATCCAGGCAGGGAAATTGCTGACTTAGTACAAAGAAAATGGGACAAAAACTTTTCAAATGAAATAACGATAGTCGTTGGAGATGAATGGGCTGCAGGTAACTTATCTTATCATTTAGTTTCTAGGCCTAAATGGTTGAGAAGTTTAAAAACCAAGTCAAAAGAACTTGATGAAAATCAAGGGGTAATTTACGCAGGTAACCCAGATATTCTAAAAAAGATATGTCCCGGTGAGTTTGGAACAATAAGACCAACCGGATATTGTATGATAGGAAGACGATGAAAAATATTATTATAATAATACCTGTTTATAATGATTGGGAGTCTTTAAAAAAGTTACTTCAGGATATCGATGAAATCATAGCTACTATCAAAGATACAAAATTTAGCGGAATTATAATAAATGATGCATCAACTATCAGTGATAAAGAAATTACTAAACCAAAAAATTTTACTTTTTTAAAAATTATTGAGCTTAAAAATAATCAAGGCCACGCAAGATGTAATGCGCTTGGACTAAGATATGTTTCGGGGAATGAGAAATTTGATCACGTAATTTTAATGGATGGAGATGGTGAAGACAGACCTATTGAAATTAGGGATTTAATTTTAAAAGCATTCCAGGCCAAAGACTCCTCAGTTGTTGCAAAACGTATTAAAAGATCGGAAGGTCCAATATTTCAATTTCTATATGAGGCTCACAAGATACTAACATTGATATTTACCGGGAAGAAAATTAATTTTGGTAATTACAGCTGTCTGACACTAAATGATGTAAAATTACTATCAACTAAAACCTCTACATGGAATAGTTTTTCTGGATCATTAAAGAAACATATTAATAATTACCAAGAAATTAATTCAAAAAGGGGTTTAAGATATTTTGGCCCATCAAAAATGAGTCTTTTTAAATTGGGAATTCACTCTTTTGCAATAATAGCTGTTTTTAAATATTCAGTTTTTTTGAGATCATTATTGTTAATTACATGTTTATTCTTCTCTAAAAATATACTTGGAGTCTATTGGGTAGTAATGTCTCTGATTTTGATAATTTTTAATATATGTATATTTTTAGTGTCGTTTAGAGAAGACCAAAAAGCTTTCGAAAATTCAGAAAATAATGTAAAAAATATAATTTCCTTGTAACAAACTCAGGTTGTATTTAGAGTCTATTTTGGAATCAAAAAGGAATCAAAACGAGAACATTAATTATTGATTGTTTATTTGTTGTTAACCAATTTTAGAATATTAAAAAATGAGATATTTATTAACCTGTCACTGCAAAAAAATTAAAATTGAGGTAAATTTTGAGGGTAAAATTTCTAATTTAGTAAAATGTAATTGCTCTATTTGCAAAAGAAAGGGGGCGGTTATGGGGATAGTAGGGCAGGACTCTCTTAAAATTATAGAAGGTGAGGAATATATAACGAATTATAAGTTTCACTCTAAAATCGCAAATCATTTTTTTTGTTCAATTTGTGGTATTTATACCCACCACAATCCCAGAAGAGATCCAAAATTGTTTGGCTTCAATATTGGTTGTATTGATGAACTTGATGATAAACAGTTTGAAAATATTAAAAAACTAGATGGGAAAAACCATCCACTTGATAATGATGGCAAATAAAAAAAAGATTAGCGCCTTAAAGAAAAATTATTTAAAATTTTTAAAAAAACAGGAAGTCGCAGGTGAACCTTTCTATGATAAACTTGGTCAGTTAAAAAAATTTTATATTCCAATTTGCGACCATATTTTTAAAAAATTAAAAAAGAGTCCCAAAAAAAATATAATTGGACTATCAGGGGCACAGGGATCTGGTAAGTCAACTATAGCGCAGATACTAAAACTCGTTCTAAAATTTAGACATAATCTCCATGTGGTATGTTTTTCTATAGATGATTACTATAAAACACTTAAAGAACGAAAAAAAATGGCCTATAGAGTAAATAAATTGTTTTTAACAAGAGGTGTGCCTGGTACGCATGATATTAAAATGTTATTAAATGACCTTATAAAGTTACAATCATTAAAATTTAAAAAAATGAAAATACCAAAATTTGATAAATCAATAGATGATAGATTGTCAAAAAATAAATGGAGCATAATTAAAAAAAAACCAGATGTAATCATATTTGAGGGGTGGTGTGTTGGAGCAAGACACGAAAAAAAATCAACATTAAAAAATTCTATTAACCAGTTGGAAAAAAAAGAAGATGGAAATATGGTTTGGAGAAACACCGTCAACTCAGAACTAAAAAACAATTATTTAAAACTTTTTAAAAAGATTAACTATCTTGTCTATTTAAAAATACCAAGTTTTAAATATGTGATTAAATGGAGATCGCTTCAAGAGAAAAAATTAAAAAGACAAACAAAGGGAAGAAAAATTATGAATAAAAATCAAATTTTAAGATTCATAATGTTTTACGAAAGAATAACAAAAAACATGATAAAGAACATTTCAAAAATAGCCAATATACTTATTTCGCTTGACTCAAAACATAGATTGAAAAGACTAAGCATTAAATTATGAAAAAAATATTGTTAATATTCCTATTACTTTACCCAAATAATTCCTTCTCAGATAGCTCTTTATCGTTCTACCTGGATAGGGCTCTAACAAACAATTTGAAGTTAAATGCAAAGAGGAAAGCACATAAAGCTACTGAACAAGAAATAAATATTTCTAGAGGTGAATTTCTGCCAAACTTAACGATTTCAGGCACCCAATCTTCATCAGAAACTTTTAACAGGACGGACTCGTCAGGAACAAGTCTAAGTGATACAAATCTTAATACTGAAAAAAAATCAATTAATGTAGAGCAAAAAATATTTCAAGGATTCCAAGGATATAACTTATTAAAAAAATCTAAGCTTGAGGTTAAAAAATCATACCTTGAACTTAAACTTGTCGAACAAAACACCATTTTAGAAACTTCAAAGGTATATTTTGATTTAATTTTAAAATCACAAAATAAAGAATTTAATGAAAATAATGTTTCTTTATTTGAACGACAGGTTGAGTCTGATAGAGCAAGATTGCAAAAAGGTGAAATTACTTTAACAGATTTAGCTCAATCAGAATCATCTTTAGCAGGCGCTAATGCAGAAATGATAATTGCAGAGACAGATCTTCAAAACACGAGGGTTGATTTTGAAAAAATAGTAGGTGTAATACCACCCGATAACCTTGAAACAAATTATCAATTAAATATTAATTTACCCAGTAGTCTAATTGAAGCTTTAGATTTAGCTAAATCAAATAATCCCAGATTATTGATAGCTGCTATTGAATATCAAATAGCTAATAGAGAGCTAAATATTGAGAAATCAAAATTATCTCCTTCAGCTACCTTAAATTATTCTAAATCTGAGACAAATCAATTAAGCTCAACTGTAGATGAAACAGATGAAGAAAAATTAGAGGCTAAAATTAGTTGGCCAATAATAAAAGGCGGAAAAAATTTTTCATCTATAAAAAAATCAAATCTTAAAAAACAAGAGAGTAAATTGCTATTAGAAAACATTGAAAAGGAAACGAGCTCTGACACTACAAATGCGTGGTCGAATTTTAAATCTGCTGAAAGTGTATTGAATGCTACCAAAGCTCAACTTGAGGCGGCAGAAATAGCCAATGAAGGCATCACACTTGAATATGACTCAAGCAACACAAGGACCACACTAGAGCTTATTCAATCCAGAAGTTTGCTTCTAAATGCTAGAATATCTAATGCTAATGCCCAAAGAAACTTCATAATCTCTAAAATTGAGCTATTAAGCCAGATAGGTAATTTGGCACCAAATTTCATTAAAAATTAACTTAATAATCGTTTTTTTATTAACTTGAAAAAAAGAACAAAATGTGTACATTTATTGTATCGATTCGTAAAAAAAAAAGGATATAAAATGACAAAAAATAACTTAAAAGTAGTTAAACCCGACAACAAGAAAGAGCAAGAATTAAAAGAAAAAAACAAGTCCCTAGAAGCAGCTATTAGCCAAATAGACCAAAATTTTGGTAAAGGTTCTGTAATGAGGCTGGGTCAGCAAGAAGCCCTGGATGTAGAGGCTATTTCCACAGGCTCTCTTAGCTTAGATTTGGCTTTGGGAATTGGCGGACTGCCAAAAGGTAGAATTATAGAAATTTATGGTCCAGAGTCTTCTGGAAAAACAACTCTAGCTTTACAAGTTGTTGCTGAAGCTCAAAAAGCCGGTGGGATATGTGCTTTTGTTGATGCAGAACATGCAATGGATCCAGCTTATGCTAAAAAACTTGGCGTTAAAACGGATGAATTACTAATATCTCAACCAGACACTGGAGAGCAAGCACTAGAAATTACAGATACTTTAATAAAATCTGGGTCAGTGTCTGTTTTAGTAGTAGACTCAGTCGCAGCATTGACACCAAAAGCCGAACTCGAGGGTGAAATGGGCGATCATCATGTTGGACTTCAATCAAGATTAATGAGTCAGGCTCTTAGAAAGATTACTGGGTCAGTTTCAAAGTCAAATACAATGGTCATTTTTATCAATCAAATTAGAATGAAAATTGGTGTAATGTTTGGAAATCCAGAAACAACTTCTGGTGGTAATGCTTTAAAATTTTATTCATCAGTAAGAATGGATATTAGAAGAATAGGAGCAATAAAAGATAAAGATCAAGTAATAGGAAATTCTACAAGAGTGAAAGTTATAAAGAATAAGGTTTCACCACCATTCAAAGTTGTAGAGTTTGATCTAATGTATGGAAAAGGCATTAGTAAAGTAGGTGAACTCATAGACTTAGGAGCGAAAGCGGATGTTATTGAAAAATCTGGAGCTTGGTATGCCTATAAAGGAGAAAAAATTGGACAAGGTAAAGAAAATGCAAAATCCTATCTAGAAAAAAATCCAAAAATCGCCGAAGAAATTGAAAAAATTGTGAGAGAGAAGGCAGGAATGATTGCAAAAGAAATGGAAGGCAATCCCTCTCCAAAAGAAAAAATTAGCAAAGAAGATTAATAGCCAACTTAAAACGGGAGAGAAATCTCCCGTTTCTCATGAAAAATCAAACTCAGGTTGAATCAATCAAAGATTGAATCTGAAAATTATTATCAAATAACTCTGTACAACCTTTATCAAATTGGGTTTAATAAGTGATTAACATAGGAGGGGAAATGAGCACACAACAAGCAAGCGGCTCAAAAAAACTGTCATCTAGTCTAGATACCTCTCATTTAAAAATAAAATTTCCATTCAAAGCAAAATATGGAAATTTTGTAAACGGTAAGTTTGTAGAACCAAAATCTGGAAAATATTTTGATAATACAACACCAATTACAAATGAGGTTATCTGTCAGGTGCCACGTTCAAACGATAAAGACATAGATTTCGCTTTGGACGCAGCTCATGCAGCGTTTCCAGCATGGGGAAAAACTTCAATAACTGAAAGGTCTAATATCCTTTTAAAAATTGCCGATGTTATTGAAAAAAATCTAAATCTATTAGCAACAGCGGAATGTTTAGATAATGGAAAGCCAATACGAGAATGTATGGCTGCAGATTTACCTTTAGTGGTAGACCATTGGAGATATTTTGCTGGAGTTATTAGAGCGGAAGAAGGTTCCGTTGCTGAAATAAGTAATAGTGAATATTCTTATCACATACCTGAACCTCTTGGAGTGGTCGGACAGATTATTCCTTGGAACTTCCCATTATTAATGGCAACATGGAAACTTGCTCCGGCTTTAGCAGCAGGAAACTGTGTTGTATTAAAACCAGCTGAACAAACACCAGCTTCAATCATGCTTTTGATGGAGCTTATTGGAGATCTATTACCAGCAGGTGTAGTAAATGTTGTTAGCGGTTACGGTTTAGAAGCGGGTAAACCTTTGGCTTCTTCTAAGAGAATTAAGAAGATTGCCTTTACAGGTGAAACGACTACTGGACGGTTAATAATGCAATATGCTTCACAAAACTTAATTCCTATCACTTTAGAATTAGGTGGCAAATCACCAAACATTTTCTTTGAGGACGTTATGTCAAAAAATGATGACTTCTTCGATAAATGTTTAGAGGGTTTTGCTATGTTTACACTTAATCAAGGTGAAGTTTGTACTTGTCCAAGCAGAGCTTTAGTTCAAGAGTCCATTTATGATAAATTTATGGAAAAAGCAATTGCAAGAACAAAAGCTGTCAAACAAGACAACCCATTAAAAATGGAAACTATGATCGGAGCTCAAGCATCATTAGAACAAATGGAAAAAATAAAATCTTACCTAGATTTAGGTAAGAAAGAAGGCGCGAAGGTTCTTTGTGGTGGTAGTGCAGCAAAAATCAATAGTGGTTTAGAAAAAGGTAACTATATTCAACCAACTATTTTTGAGGGTAAAAACAATATGCGAATATTCCAAGAGGAGATCTTTGGACCAGTTGTATCAGTTACAAAATTCAAAGATGAAAAAGAGGCATTAGAGATTGCTAATGACACTTTATATGGATTGGGCGCAGGTGTTTGGACTAGAAATGGTAACATTGCATACAGAATGGGTAGAGAGATACAGGCTGGTAGAGTTTGGACTAACTGTTATCATGCTTATCCAGCTCATGCTGCATTTGGTGGATACAAACAATCTGGTATTGGAAGAGAAACTCACAAAATGATGTTAAATCATTATAGACAAGTGAAGAATTTACACGTGTCTTACAGTGAGAAAAAATTAGGCTTCTTTTAAAAATTAGAATATAATGGCCCGTGAGTACCACGGGCCATTTTTTATATGAAAGTCAAAGCAACATTATCAGCTAAAAAACTTCTTAATGAACTCAAGGCAGTTCATGGTGATGATTTGTTGTTTCATCAATCAGGAGGGTGTTGTGATGGCAGCGCGCCGATGTGTTTTCCAGCAAAAGAATATCTAGTAGGTAATAGCGATGTAAAGCTAGGTGAGATAGATGGAACTCCTTTTTATATGAATGAAGACCAATATGAGAAGTGGAAGCACACAGACCTGACAATTGATGCAGTTAAAGGAATAGGTGGTATGTTCTCTCTTGATAATGGCACAGGACAAAGATTTCTCACTAAATCAGAAATATGTGTTGTTGTAGATAACGATAAAAAGCAAACCAATTAATCTCTTTAATAGACAAGCCGAAAAATATCTGTATTTAATTGAGTATGAACCAAAATTTACTTACAGACGTAAGAAAAAAATTTTTAAATTATTTTAAAAAAAACGATCATCAAATTGTTGAATCAAGCAACTTAGTTCCAAATAATGATCCTACATTAATGTTCACTAATTCAGGAATGGTGCAGTTCAAAAACGTATTTACCGGTTTAGAAAAAAGATCATACAAAACTGCGACAACTTCACAAAAATGTGTAAGAGCAGGTGGAAAACATAATGATTTAGAAAATGTTGGTTATACACCTAGACACCACACTTTTTTCGAAATGTTAGGTAATTTTTCATTTGGTGATTATTTTAAGGAACAAGCTATTCATCATGCCTGGAATTTATTAACCAAAGATTTTGGATTACCAAAAGAAAAATTATCAGTGACAGTTTTTCATGAAGATGAAGATGCATTTAACCTTTGGAAAAAAATAGCTGGTTTGAATGAAAGTAAAATAATTAAAATTTCAACATCTGATAATTTTTGGTCAATGGGTGATACTGGACCATGTGGTCCTTGTTCTGAGATTTTTTATGATCATGGTGATAAATTAAAAGGTGGTCCTCCTGGAAGTCCTAATGAAGATGGCGATAGATTTATAGAAATTTGGAATCTCGTTTTTATGCAATTTGAGCAAATTTCAAAAGAAAAAAGAATTGAGCTCCCTAAACCTTCGGTTGATACAGGCATGGGTCTTGAGAGAATGACAGCAGTTCTACAAGGTACTCATGACAATTATAAAATTGATCACTTTCAAAAAATTATAGCTGCTTCATCTGACCTTACAAAGACACCAATCAATAACAATTCAATTTCCAGCCACAGAGTAATTGCTGATCATTTAAGAGCTAGTAGTTTTTTAATTGCTGAGGGAATATTGCCATCTAATGAAGGTCGGGGATATGTCTTAAGAAGAATTATGAGAAGAGGAATGAGACACGCTCATTCTTTAGGAAGTAAAGATCCAGTATTTTATAAACTTTTTGAAGTGTTATTAAATGAGATGAAAAAAAGTTATCCTGAATTAATTAATGGTAAAGAATTGATAATAGAAACTCTCAAAAATGAAGAGGAAAAATTTTCTATCCTTTTGGAAAGAGGGATGAAAATACTTGAAGAAAATTTAAGTAAAGTTCAAAATAAAACTCTCCCTGGCACAGCAGCATTTAAATTGTATGATACCTATGGCTTCCCTTTGGACTTAACCGCTGACATCTTGAGAGGCAAGAATATTCAAGTAGATAACATTGGTTTTGATAAAGAGATGGAAAAAAGCAAAGCCTTAGCACGAGCTAACTGGAAAGGTTCGGGAGACAAGTCCGTTGATGAGAGATGGTTTAAAATTAGAGAGGAGCTTAATCCAACAGAATTTTTAGGTTATGAGTTTGATAAAGCTGAGGGCGTAATAATTAAAATTTCTATAAAAGGAAAATTTGTAGACTCTGCTAGCTCTGGAGATGAAATAGAAATCATAACAAATCAAACACCTTTTTATGGGGAGTCAGGTGGTCAAGTTGGTGACCAGGGTTATATCTTCAATTCAGATTGTAAAATAAAAATTCATGACACACAAAAAAAAATGGGAGATTTATTTATTCATTACGGAAAAATTGAAAAAGGAAAAATATCAATTGGGCAGAATGTTAATTTAGAAATAGATGTTTTAAAAAGAAAAAATTCTAAAGCTAATCACTCAGCAACTCATTTATTACATGAGTCATTAAGAAGAACTTTGGGTAAGCATGTAACACAAAAAGGATCATTAGTTTCACCTGAGAGATTAAGATTTGATTTTAGTCATAATAAACCCATAGAAAAAGATGAAATGAACAAAATAAATGACATAGTTAACAAAATAGTTGCGGGTTCCTCTGAGGTTCAAACTAGAATAATGACCCCAAAAGAAGCTGTAAGTATGGGCGCATTAGCATTATTTGGTGAAAAATACGGAGAGGAAGTAAGAGTAGTTTTTATGGGGAAGGAAAATAATGGTTTTTTCTCCACAGAACTGTGTGGAGGAACTCATGTTAAAAATACGATTGAGATTGGTAAATTTAAAATTATTAGTCAATCATCGATCGCATCAGGTGTCAGAAGAGTCGAGGCCTTGAGGGATAAACAATTAGAAGAATACGAAAAAACACAAAAGGAAAATAAATTTCAGAAAGAGTCTAATCTTAAAAATGAAATAGAATTAATAAAAAATGAATTAAAAAAGTTTAAAATAAAACCAGATTATAAGAGCAATTTGGATTTACATGAAAATTTAAAAAATTTGAGTAAGCAATTTAACAAAGTAAAAATTGAAAATATTAAGGGCGATAAAAGTAAAAATATTATTAAAGATAAAAAAATTGGAAAAATAATGTTTAGAGAACAAATTTTAAAAGATTTTCCCTCAAAGGAGTTAAGAGGCATTATCGATCAGGGAAAAAAAGATATTAAATCAGGTATTGTAGCTTGTATTTCTATATTTGAAGATAAAGTTGGTCTAGCCGTAGGAATTACTCAAGATTTGACCTCTAAATATGATGCTGTAGACTTAGTAAAATCTGCTTCAGAGATATTAGGAGGAAAAGGGGGCGGGGGAAGAAAAGATTTTGCACAAGCAGGAGGCGTAGATAAAAATAAAGTTGAAGAAGCGTTTAAAGTAATATCTAAGAAAATTAATTAAGCTTTTTTTTCAAATTTTTATCAATAGCTTCTAGAAATTGACTCGTACTAAGATATTTAGTTGTTTTATCAATTAAAATCGCTAAATCTTTAGTCATTGAGCCACTCTCAACAGTTTTAATACAAACTTCCTCTACGTTATTTGAAAATTTAATTAGCTCTTCGTTTCCATCAAGTTTTCCTCTATGAGCCAAACCTCTTGTCCATGCAAAAATTGATGCAATTGGGTTTGTAGAAGTTTCTTTTCCTTGTTGGTGCATTCTATAATGTCTGGTCACAGTCCCATGAGCCGCTTCAGACTCAACTGTTTTACCATCCGGTGTCATTAAAACACTAGTCATTAGACCTAATGATCCAAAACCTTGTGCAACAGTATCAGATTGTACATCTCCATCGTAGTTTTTACATGCCCAAACATATCCACCATTCCATTTCATAGCACAAGCAACCATGTCATCAATTAATCTATGCTCATATGTAATATTTGATTTCATAAACTTGTCTGAAAACTCCTTTTCAAAAACTTCTTGAAATAAATCTTTAAATCGTCCGTCATAGGCTTTTAGAATAGTATTTTTAGTTGATAAGTACACTGGCCACTTCCTTTCAAGTCCATAATTCATGCAGGCTCTTGCAAAATTTTTTATAGAATCATCCAAATTATACATTGTTAATGCTGTGCCAGATCCTGGAAAATCAAAAACCTTATATTCTTTTTTATTTTTACCATCTTTAGATGTCCATTTAACTTCTAGATTACCCTCGCCTGGTATCAAAAAGTCTGTAGCTCTATATTGATCACCGAAAGCATGTCTTCCAATAACAATTGGTTGCGTCCAACCAGGAACTAATTTAGGAACATTTTTACAAATAATTGGTTCTCTAAATACCGTTCCTCCTAAAATATTTCTGATTGTTCCGTTCGGGGATCTCCACATCTGTTTTAATTTAAACTCTTTCACTCGTGACTCATCTGGTGTAATCGTTGCACACTTTACACCAACTCCGTACTGTTTAATTGCATTAGCCGCATCCACTGTGATTTGGTCACTAGTTTTATCTCGACTTTCCATACCAAGATCATAGTATTTTAGATCTAACTCTAAATAAGGCTTAATTAATTTGTCCTTGATAAATGACCATATAATTCTAGTCATTTCATCGCCATCTAGCTCAACTACTGGATTTTTAACCTTTATTTTAGACATAAAAATATAAATTGATTATGATTGATTTTTATACATATTAATAAAAAATTAGCAAATTATATTGAAAAATTATGATGGATAACATTTTTCCCAAAATACATAAAGAAGGCTATAAGTTTTTAGCTATTTCAATCATTTTTACCCTAGCGGTATTATTGTTTTCTAATTTTTTTGGAATAATTTTTATATTAATAACTATTTGGGTTTATTACTTTTTCAGAGACCCAGACAGGATATCAATTAACGATGATAACTATTTGGTTAGTCCTGCAGATGGTTTAATTACTCAAATATCAGAGGAGGTTGGACCAGCTGATTTAAATTTAGAAAAAAATACATTTACTCGAATAAGTATTTTTATGAATGTTTTTAATTGCCATGTCAACAGAACACCAGTGGGTGGCAAGATTCAAGAAATATTTTATAAACCAGGAAAATTTTTAAACGCTTCGTTAGATAAAGCTAGCGAAGAAAATGAGAGAAATTATTATAAGTTGACTACAACAAAAGGAGAGGAAATTATAATTGTTCAGATTGCTGGCTTAATAGCAAGACGGATCGTTTGTGAAGTAAATAAAGATCAATCTTTAAAACAAGGTGAGAGAATAGGAATGATAAGATTTGGGAGTAGAGTAGATTTGTATTTTAAGAATAAAACTATACTTGCAAAACCTGGACAAAATGTATTTGCAGGTGAAAGTTTATTAGCTAAAGAATAATGGAAGAAAAAAAATTTAAGATAGTTCAGTCAAAAAAAACGAGATATATTTTACCTAACATTTTAACTATTGCTGGCGTGTGTTTAGGTATTAGTTCAATAAAATTTTCTTTTGATTTAAATTTCAAATTAGCAGTTATCTTTATACTTCTAGCATCAATACTTGATGCTTTAGATGGAAGAATTGCAAGGCTTATAAAAGGCACCACAGAATTTGGTAAAGAATTAGACTCTCTTACTGACTTTGTAAGTTTTGGTATCGCTCCAGCATTCGTAATATATTTTTGGGATTTAAATAAGCTTGGTAAAATCGGTTGGGTAATAACACTTATTTTTTCAGTTTGTTGTGTGCTAAGGCTAGCTAGATTTAATTTGACCAAATATAGTTCAACCGAGACTTGGAAATTAAATTATTTCGAAGGGGTTCCATCGCCGATAGGAGCAATACTAATTTTATCGCCTTTAGTAGTGCAATTATCAGACTTTAATATATTTTTTGAGGTTAAAAAATTTTCTCCACTAATAACATTGTTAGTAGCTTTCTTACTGATTAGCAAAATTCCTACATATTCTTTTAAAAATATTAAAATCAAACCATCGTACACAATATTTATTCTATTGGGTGTTGGCATTTCTTTAGTTACTTTAATGTTTTTTACATTTGAAACATTATTTATATTTAGCATTATTTATTTTTTATCAATCCCTTTCTCTATTTTTACATATTTTAAAAATAAACAAAGCATTAAAGATAATTCTGATGAAGAACATGAAGATGTTCTATAATGAAAAAAAATAAAAGTTCCAAAAATTGGATAATTAAACAACATAGAGACAAATATTTCAAATTATCAAAAGTTTCTGGTTACAGATCTAGATCGGCATTTAAATTAATAGAATTAAATAAGAAATATAAATTTATAAAAAAAAATAGTTACTTACTTGATCTGGGCTCATCTCCTGGTGGGTGGTCACAAGTAGCTAGTGAAATAATTACCTCAGGTAAAATATTGTCAGTAGATATAAAGGACATGAATCCAATAAAAAGTGTTAAATTTCATAAATTAGATTTTGAAAAGGAAGAGAGTAAATTGAAAATAATTTCATTTTTTAATAGGAAAATCGATGTGCTCGTGTCAGACATGGCCACAAATACAACCGGAAACAAGAGTTTAGACTCTATTAGGACAAATTTATTAGGACTTGAGGTGATAAATTTTTCAACAGAGATAGTCAAAGAGGAAGGAAATGTTTTACTAAAAGTATTTATGGGTGATGAATTTGATAATTTAAAAAACGAAGCTAAAAAAAAGTTTAAAAAAGTCAATTTTTTTAAGCCAGATTCTAGTCGGGGGGCCTCCAGGGAAACTTATATACACTGCGCTGGAATTAAGTCTTTATAAATTTAAAAAATTGTATATAAGTTTATATGGAACATATAAAAGAAGCTCTCACATTTGATGACGTTCTAATTGAACCAAAATACTCTGAGATTTTGCCAGCAGAAACAAATTTAATTCAAAAAATATCAAAAAAAATAACACTGGATTTACCATTCCTTTCCGCAGCCATGGATACTGTAACTGAGGGTAAAATGGCAATGACGATGGCAGACTTGGGAGGGCTTGGTATAATTCATAGAAATTTTAAAATAGAAGATCAAATTAGAGAAGTAAAAAAAGTAAAGAAAAAAAATTTATTAGTTGGTGCGGCTGTTGGAACCAGTCAAGAAAATTTATTAAGAACAAAAAAACTTTTAGACTCAGGGGTTGATATAATTGTTGTAGATACCGCTCATGGCCATAGCAAAAAAGTTCTAAATATTGTTGAAAAAATAAAAAGATTATCATCACAAGTCCCTATTTGTGCAGGAAACATTGCAACTGGTCAGGCGGCTTTAAAACTTTACAATGCAGGTTCTGATATTGTAAAAGTAGGAATTGGTCCAGGTTCAATTTGTACGACTAGAATGGTTGCTGGCATCGGAGTCCCTCAGATTACTGCAATTATGAATGTCAAAAGCACACTTGGTAAAAGAAAAATAAAAATTATATCAGATGGAGGTATAAAATTTTCTGGTGATCTAGTTAAAGCATTAGCTGCCGGAGCTGATGCAATTATGATGGGATCGATATTTGCTGGGACTGAGGAAAGTCCTGGACAGAAGTTCAAAATTAAAAATAAATTTTTTAAAACATATAGAGGGATGGGGTCTAGAGGTGCAATGTCATCGGGTTCATCAGACAGATATTTTCAAAAAAATTTTTCTGATAAATCTAAATTTATACCCGAAGGTGTTGAAAGCAGGGTTATTTACAAAGGGTCTGTAAAAAAAATCATGCATCAACTACAAGGCGGGCTGAGATCTTCAATGGGTTATATAGGAGCGAAAGAAATTAAAGATATTCAAAAAAATGCAAAATTTGTTAAAATAACGAAAGCTGGATTTTACGAAAGTATGGTACATAGTGTTATTATAACAGGTAGTGCTGAAAACTATAAATTATGAAAAAAATTTTAATATCTTTAATACTCTTTAATTTATCTTTTGCAAATACATATGCAGATAATAAATATTTCCTAGAGGGTGTAAAATTATTTGAAAAAAAAGAATTTGATAATGCTAAATTTAAATTTGAACAAGATATTGTTTTTAATCCTAAGAGCGAGCTTTCGTACCTTTATCTTGCTAAAATTTTTAAAGGTAAAAATAATGATAACCTTACTGAACAAAATTTAGATACTGTTATTCTTATCAATCCTCAAAATGAGGAAGCTTTATATGAAATGATAGTATTAAAAATTAAAAAATCAGATTTTACAAAAACAGAAAAATTATTGGAAAATTTCTCTAAGATTTGCTCTTCTTTATGTTCAAAAAAAAAGGAACTCAATAACCTATTAATAGACTCACAAAAAAAATAGATGGAGTCTATAAGCTTAAAAGAAAAAGAAAAAATTATTATCGTTGATTTTGGTTCACAATTCACAAAATTGATAGCAAGAAGAATCAGAGAATATGGAGTATTATCTGAGATTTTAAACTTAAAAGATTTTAAAAATTTAAATTACTCAAACTATATTAAAGGGATAATTTTTTCTGGGGGGCCAGACACAGTAGTCAATAAAAAAATACCTAATATATCAAGAAAAATAATAAAAAATAATATACCTATTTTAGGTATATGTTTTGGATTACAACTAATAACTAAATTATTTGGGGGTCAAGTGGAAAGTAAGAGAAAAAAAAGAGAGTTTGGAAAAGCAATTTTAAGAAAAAATAAGAATTCCACGTTAACTGAGAATTTTTTTACTAATGATACCTCTAACGTATGGATGAGTCATCAAGATGCAGTGACTAGAATGCCCAAATATTTTACAAGGATAGCATCAACAAAAGACTCACCATTTACAATTATTGAGAATGTAGAAAAGAAAATCTATGGGATCCAATTTCATCCAGAAGTTACTCACACCTCGAAAGGAAAAATAATATTTAAAAATTTTTTATTTAAAATTTGTAAAATAAAACCTCAATGGAAAATACGATCTCTAAAGAAACAGCTAATAGAAAATATAAGAAATACAGTAAAAGAAGATAATGTAATTTGTGCTTTATCTGGCGGAGTAGATAGTAGCGTTGCTGCAATATTAATAAATAAGGCGATAGGCAAAAATTTAAAGTGTATTATGGTTGACACGGGTTTACTTAGAAAAAATGAATTCAAGTTTACGTATAAAGAATTGAAGAAAAAACATAATTTGAATATTAAAGTAATCAATGCCTCGCACATTTATCTAAAAAAACTAGTTAATATCTCAGACCCAGAGAGAAAAAGAAAAATAATTGGAGAAACATTTATAAAAATATTTGAGAAATACTCATATAAAATTAAGAATGTGAAATATTTAGCTCAAGGGACTCTTTATCCTGATATAATTGAGAGCAAATCATCGACTGGAAGCAAAACTTCTAAAATTAAGTCTCATCATAATGTTGGAGGATTACCAAAAAAAATGAGGTTTAGGTTATTAGAGCCATTGAAGGACCTTTTTAAAGATGAGGTGAGAAATTTAGGAAAAGAATTAGGCCTGGCAGCAAACATTAGAGAAAAACATCCCTTTCCTGGACCAGGTTTAGCAATAAGAATTATTGGCAAAATCGATAAAAGAAAAATTAAATTATTGCAAGAAGCCGATGATATTTTTACTAAAAGTTTGATTAAATATGGACTTTATAAAAAAATCTGGCAAGCTTATGCAGCTTTATTACCGATAAAAACAGTGGGAGTAATGGGAGATTCAAGAACTTATGAATATATGTGCTTGCTTAGAGCGGTAAAGTCTCAAGATGGAATGACTGCAAATTTTTATCATTTTTCAAAAAATTTTCAAGAAACTATTTCAAATAAAATAATCAATAATGTACCTGGTATAAATCGAGTTGTTTATGATATATCTTCGAAACCTCCAAGTACAATTGAACTAGAGTAATGAATAAAAAAATAAAAAAAATAATTCGTAAAAAAAATAAATCGAAGATAGTTTGTTTAACGGCCTATTCAAAAAAAATGGCATCGATAATTGATCAAGATTGCGACATTGTATTAGTAGGTGACTCTGTAGCAAACGTTATTTATGGCATGCCAAATACTCATAAAATAGAATTAAAAACAATTATTAATCATGCAAAAGCGGTCAGACAAGGGATTAAAAATTCACTAATGATAATAGATATGCCTAAAGGCACTTATAAAAATGAAAAACAAGCTAAAGCAAACGCAAAAATGATATTAAAACAAACTCGTTGTGACGCAATAAAAATAGAAAGTAATAACAAAAATTTCCAGATAATTAAAAATCTTGTGAAAAATAGAATTCCCGTGATGGGACATATTGGGTATACGCCCCAGTTTAAAAAAAAATTTAAGATATATGGTTCAAATCTTAGAGAGAAAAGAAAATTAATTAACGAAGCTATCAAAATTGAAAAAGCTGGAGCTTTTTCCATCGTTTTAGAATGTATTAAAAAAGACCTTGCAAAGGAGATATCAGAAATTTTAAAAATACCTACAATTGGAATAGGATCATCCGTTCATTGTGATGGTCAAATACTTGTAACAGAAGATATATTGGGCATGAGTGGTTTTTATCCGAAATTTGTTAAAAAATATGTAAATCTAAATAGAATAATAGCTAAAACTGTAAGAAAATATAGTATAGATGTGAAGCGTAAAAAATTTCCAACAAAGAAAAATGCTTTTTGAATATGAGTGAGCAAGAGATTAATAGCGAAAAAAACAATTTTACTAGTTTCGTTAAGAAGAGGAAAAAGACTCTAATATATATTTGTATTATTATTGTATCATTGATAATCGCATTTTTTACTTATAAGTATTTTAAACAACAGGAGCATATTAAAACTTCAGAGCAATTTAATTCTGCTAAAATCAAAATATCTAAAAATTTAGGTCAATCAACAGACATTTTGATAAACATAATTGAAAAAAAGAATGAATTTTATTCACCAATGTCACTAAATTTGTTGTTAGAAAAAAAAATAAATTTACCTAATGAAAAAATTTTAGAATTATTTGACAAAGTAATAGAAATTAGAGGGTTAGAAAAAAATACAAAAAATTTATATATTTTAAAAAAAGGACTTTTTTTGTCTGATTTTTCAGATGAAAACACTATTTTGAAGACGCTTAATCCGCTAATTAACTCTAACTCAATATGGAGAGCGCAAGCAATAATTATTTTGGAAAAATATTACTTTGCCAACAATGAATTCGAAAAGTCAAAACAATACAATAGAATGTTGAAAAAATAATTAATTAAATGAAAATTTTATATACAACTTTATTGCTTTTATTCTTAAGTAGCTGTTCATTTGATAATAAAACCGGAATTTGGGATGGTAATGATTTAAGGAAAAAAGCTAAAAAAAAAGATGAGTTTTTAATTGATGCCAAAGATATTTTTACTTCAGAAAATGATCAATTAAAAGAATTTGACTCTGGAGTAAATTTAGTGAGCGCTATATCACCAACTAAAACACCAAAGGTATGGACAGAGGAAAACTTTAACAATTTAAATAATTTAGACAACTCTGCTTATCTTAATAAAAAAAAACTATCATATAAAAGTCAAAAAATATCTGGCCACCAAATTTCAAATAATTTTTTATATAATGACAATAAATTTATATTTTCAGATTTAAAAGGTAACATTATTGTTTTTACTGAAAAAGAACGAAGAGTTGAATTTAAGTTTAACTTTTATAAAAATATATTAAAAAATTTTCCAAAAAAAATAAATATAATTTTAAAAAATGATGTAATTTTCGCAGCTGACAATTTGGGATATGTATATGCCTTAGATATCTTGACTGAAAAAATAATTTGGGCTAAAAATTATGGGGTACCATTTTTTTCAAATATTAAAATTATAGACGATTTACTTTTTTTAGTAAATAAAGACAACAAAGTTTATATTTTGAATTTATTGTCTGGTGAAAAAATATGGGAATATTCAACCGATCGAAGTATATTAAACACTAAACACAAGAATATTATTTCATATTCAGGTAATAACTTAGTTTTGTTAAATACTAATGGCTCGGTGTATGCAATTGATATTTTAAGTAAAAATATTAAATGGTTTTATAATGTTAACAGTATAGTAGCGAGAAAAAATGACATTTTTAATGGTATTTCAAATATTATCGATAATACATCAGTTTTAATAGTTGGTAGTAATTCTATTTCGGTGCTTGATCTTGAAGATGGTAATTTAGTCTGGCAAAAAAAGTACAATATAGAAATAGATCCTATCTTATCAAATAAACTAATTTTAATATTAACGAAAGAAAACTATCTTGTATTTTTATCAAAAAAAACTGGAGAAGTAGTTTGGTCTAGTAAATTAAACAATATGAAGAAAAGTTATTACGATAAAAAATTTAAAAATAAAAACATAACTAGCATGAAGCTGATGAATGATAACCTTTTTCTATTCTCTGAAGGGTCTGAATTGATAGAGGTAAGTTTACAGGATAAGAAAATAAAGAATATATTCAATTTAAAATACGGTTTTAAAAGTAAAATAATTGTTATTAAAAATCATTTATACTTTGTAGATAAAAAAAAATTAATTAAATTAAGTTAATTATTAGATTTACTGCTCAACAGAGATAGTTGAGTAATTTTATTACTTCCTAACTCATCAATTGGTTTTACAGGATATTCTCCCGTAAAATAATGATCACTAAATTGAGGATAACTTTTATTTCTCGGGCCTTTACCCAACGCTCTATACAATCCATCTAAACTTAAAAATTTCAAACTTTTAGCTTTAATATAATCGCACATCTCATCAATTGATTTATTATGAGCTAACAATTCTTGTTTAGTAGGCATGTCGACACCATAAAAATCTGGATAAATTATTTCTGGACAGGCTATTCTTACATGTACCTCACTAGCTCCAGCGTCATAAATCATTTTAACTATTTTATAACACGTAGTACCTCTTACTAATGAGTCATCTATCAGAATAATCTTTTTATTTTTTATCAAAGTTTTTGATGAACTTAATTTTAATTTTACGCCTAAACTTCTTATACTTTGTGAAGGTTCGATAAATGTCCTTCCCACATAATGATTTCTTATTAGACCTAATTCAAATGGTTTTTTCGTAAATTGTGAAAATCCCAGGGCAGCTGGCACACCAGAGTCTGGAACTGGCACAATCATATCAGCTTCAATATCCGACTCTTTTGCTAGCTCTTCTCCAAATTTCTTTCTAAACTCATAAGCGCACTTGCCTTCAATAATACTGTCGGGGCGAGCAAAATAAATATATTCAAATATGCAAGGTCGAGATTTTTTTTGAGGGAACGGTTTAATACTATTAATTTCATTATTTTCAATTACTATGATTTCTCCATTTTCAACTTCTCTAATAAATTTGGCGCCAACTATGTCTAATGCGCACGTTTCTGAAGCAAAAATATAAGAGTTGTTGAGTTTGCCTAAAACTAAAGGTCTTATCCCAAAGGGATCCCTTAAACCAATAAGTTTTTTGTTTGTCATCATAACAAGTGAATATCCACCCTGTATTTGAAAAAGCGCATCAATAATTTTATCTACCATTTTTACTCTTTTAGATTTTGCAATAAGTTGAACAATGGTTTCAGTATCACTTGTTGTTCTAAAAATAGCTCCATCTTTCACAAGATTGTTTCTCAATTCAATGGCATTTGTTAAGTTACCATTATGAGCTAGGCTAACTCCGCTTCCATATAAGTCAGCAAAAAAAGGTTGGATATTTCTTAAAGATGTTTCACCTGTAGTGGAGTACCTATTGTGCCCAATGGCAAAATTACCAGGTAATTTTTTTATAGTTGAGGGATTAGTAAAATGATCACCAACAAGTCCCTGTCTTTTTTCGGAGTGAAAATTTTTACCATCAAAGGAAACTATTCCACACCCCTCTTGTCCTCTGTGTTGCAAAGCATGGAGGCCCAAGGCAACAAGCTTAGTAGCTTCATCATGATTAGATATTCCAAATATTCCACACTCTTCTCTTAATTTATCAAGGCTAGATTTTTTCAATTTTGTCCTTAGTGTTTTCAAACTCTTGATACTCTGGAAATTCATCAATCAATACATCACTACCATTTTTTAAAAAACTATAAGTAAAAGATCTATCAACTTCTATACCCCATTTATCTAACGGATAAAACCAATTTAATAAAGCAAATAAACAAACTGAAACAACGTAACCTTTAAATATACCGAAAAAAAAACCAAATGTTTTGTCCATCGAACCGAATCCTGTCCATTTCATCGAATTGTTTAAAAATTTCCCAAATAGAATTAAAATAAATAACGCAGTGAAATATATTATAATTCCCAAACCTATTCCATTAATAAAAGGTGAGTCGATGTAATCAGATACCCAGGGTTGTAGTTTTGGATGAATTATAAAAGTAATTATGAGAGCACCGACCCACTTCATAAACGAAAAAAAACTTAATGTGAAACCTTTACCGGTACATTGAATAATACAATAAATAAAAATGATAAAAACAACTGTATCAAAAATATTAAAATAATCTTTCGCAATCGCCAAAAAATTTTCGATCATTTAAATTTTTCATCACCAAAGGGTTTAAATGTTGAAATTAATTTTGGCAGTAGTGTTAGCACTGAAATGAGAGCTAATAACATGGCTACACCAGTGAAAAAACCAAAATAAATTGTCGGTATAAAGTTTGATAGAACTAGAATTGAGAAACCAAAAACAATTGTTATGGAGGTATTTAAAATCGCAATACCTACAGTGCTATGACATCTGTCTATCGTTTGATTGTAATTTTGATTATTGTTAAATTCCTCTCTAAATCGGTAAATGTAATGAATACTATTATCAACGGCTATACCTATAGTTATTGCGGCTATAGTAATTGTCATCATATCTAAAGGTATGCCCAAAATTCCTATTAAACCCAAAATAAAAAAAGCTGCAATAAAGTTTGGGACCACACCAATCATTGCTAGAGTTAAATCTTTAAAAAGAATAAAAAACATTAATGAAATACCTAACATAACAAAACCAAGAGTTAAAATCTGTGATTTAAACAAACTTTGGAGCAAATTATTAAATAAAATTAATACACCTGAAAGTTTAAACTCATTTTTTTCTAACCCGACCTTTTCTTTAAGATCCAAGTTGATTTTTTTTATTAATTCATCTCTTCTTAGATCTTCAAGCGAGTCTTTTATTCTCACTGAAATTCTGGCCTCGTTATTTTTAACTGAAATATACGGCAATACTATTTCATTCCTTAGTTCTTGAGGGATTTTGCTGTATAACACAGCAATTTCTAAACTTTGTAATTCCTTTTTGTTTAAATCTTCAGCTACTCTTATTATTGACCCAAAAGATAAAACCTTGCCTATTTCAGGCAAAGAGTCCAAATAGTCATGTACTTTTATTATCTTATCGATTTTATCTCGGGTGAACCAATAAGTTTCTTTATTCTCCTCTTTTTGATTATCTTCGTCCCATTCTGCAAACTCGTCTTCTCCACTTTCCTCTTTTGTTACAGGAAATTTGACAATTACATCTAATGGTGTAGTACCACCAAGCTTATCATCTATCTTCTTCATCCCTATGTAAATTTCAGTTTTTTTATCGAAATAATTGATAAAACTATTTTCAACTTCAAGTTTGGAAATTCCATAGAAACTTAAAAAAATTATAAAAAGGGTTGGCCCAAATATTAATATACCACTTTGTTTTGAAATTTTTCCCAATAGAGAAGTGACAAGGGACTTTTGTTTATTTTCTATAATAAGACTTTCATCAGATGATATAATATTTAAAAGGGAGGGGATTAAGATAAAAGTTAATAATATTGAGACTAACAGTCCTAATGCCATCATCCAACCAAAATCAATAATAGGTTTTATACCACTAAATATTAAAGATAAAAAAGCACATATAGTTGTTAAAACTGTATAAAGAATAGGCAAAAACATTTTTTTTGCAGTAATAAAAATTATTTCGTTATTAATCTCATTAACCAATTCTTTTTTTAGCTGCAAGAATCTTACGGTGATGTGAATATTCATTGCCATGTTTAGTATTAACATTAAAGCAATAAAGTTCGACGATATTACAGTTACTTTCCAGCCCAAAAATCCCAAGAGACCAACCATTAATATTACTGAAGAAGCACATCCCATCAACGGCACCAAAACCCATTTATAACTTCTAAAAATTACCCATAATGTTAAAACTATGAATATAAAAACCCCAAGGCCAAAAACGATAATATCGTTTTTAATAAACGTCATCATGTCATCCGCTATCATTGGAATACCACCTAAATGGATTTTTGCATTTTGACTATATTTACTTATTACATCTCTTATTTCATTAATATTCTGATGGTTTCTTTTGTTGTATAAGTTTTTGTAATCTTCATAATCCTTTAAAAACGTTTTATATTTTTCTTTTTCAATCTTGTTGGACTCTTTATTATTAAATAACTTAAAATAATTATTTTTTTGATTAATAAATTCATTTAATCTTTCATCTTTTTTTAAGTAAACAACTATTGCAGAAGTTTTTCCATCAGCGCTTATGATATAGTCTCTAAATATTGGGCTTTCTAAAATTTCTTGTAAGCCTCTTTTTTTATCAATTTCTGGATAAGATAATGTTTTATAGTTTTTAAGTCGATCCATCAGAGGCTCATCTGTACTCTTTAACAATGGCACATCTGCTAAAGTAATAACTTGATCGACCCATGATAATTTCTCAATCTTTGATTTCAAAAATTGGAGGTCAATAATGGTATCCTCTTTTTCAAAGCTAGAGTTGGGCTCATAAGTCATTACAAGAAAATCTCTGGAGCCATATCTATCGTTTACCTCTCTTAAAAATTCTAGATCTTTATCACCTTCCAATAATAATGCATCAGATGAGGCATCTAAGTTAAAATTTTTCGAGAAATAAAGAGCAGAAATAACTGAAAGTAATATTAAAAATAATGAAAATTTTGAAAAATCAGTAATTAATTTTTTGTAAATTTTTAAAATCATGAGGATTATCAAAATATACCTCAAAAAAATGATAACAAAAATTAAATTATTGCTTTAAATCTTTAAATTTAGTGTATTGACCCTCAAATTCAACTTGAACATTGCCTGTCGGACCATGTCTTTGCTTACCAATAATTATATCAGCTAAACCGTAAATATCATTCATTTTTGATTGCCATTCAGCATGTTCTATTGAACCCTGTTTTGGTTCTTTTTTTTCAAGATAATATTGTTCTCTGTATACAAACATTACTACATCGGCATCTTGTTCAATTGAACCTGACTCTCTTAAGTCCGAAAGTTGTGGGATTTTATCATCCCTTTGCTCCACGGCCCTCGATAATTGAGATAAGGCAAGAACAGGGACAGATAATTCTTTTGCTAGCGCTTTTAAACCTTGTGTAATTTCAGACAATTCTTGAACTCTGCCCTCGTATTTCTTGGCATTAGTTTTCATTAGTTGAATATAATCTACTACTATTAAACTTAGTCCAAACAATCTTTTAATTCTTCGTGCTCTGTTGCTCATAGTTGATATTGTGATCGCGGGAGTTTCATCAATATATAAAGGTAAATCATATATATTTCTTGAGGTTTCAATAAATCGATTAAGTTGCTCCTCTGAAGCTCTACCTCGTCGAATATCATTAGACTGTATTCTTGATTGTTCAGATAAAATTCTTGTGGAAAGTTGCTCAGAAGACATTTCTAATGAAAAAAAAGCTACAGATGATTTTTCATTTTTTTCAAAAATATTTTTTGCTGCGTGATAAGCTATATTTGTAGCCAATGCAGTTTTACCCATCGAAGGTCTACCAGCGATAATAACTAAATCAGATTTATGAAGACCACCAAGTTTTTCATCTAATGCAGTTAAACCTGACGGAACACCAACTATACCTTGATCACTTTTGATAGCGCTTTTTGCCATTGAGATTGTTTGATCTATCGCTTGATTGAATTGTAAAAAAGACTGAGAAAAATTTCCTCTCTCTGCTAAATCAAACAAAGATTTTTCTGCATCCTCGATAATATTTTCAGAGGATTTATCAAGATTAATATCTAAAGAGTCCTCGCTTATAATGTTTGAAATTTCAAGCAGCTCTCTTTTAACAAAATTTTCGTGAACAATTTTAGCATAATCTGTTGCCTGCTTTGATGAAGATGCAAACCTAGTTAGTTTTACTAGATATTCTGCTCCACCAACTTCATCTAATTCGTTTAAATTTTCAAAATAATTTTTTAATGTTATGGGATTCGCAATCATTCCCTTGTTGTTTAAAGACTCAATCACTTTGAATATTTTTTTATGAACAGGATCAAAAAATTTCTCAGACTTCAGAAGGTGTGAAATTTCGTCAATAATATCATTATTCACTAAAATGGAGCCAATCAAAGCCTGCTCAGCTTCGATATTAGAGGGAAGTTTGTTTTCAATAGAATTTTTTGGCTTAAGATTAATATTTTCCACATAGATATATCACTGAATGTACCTTTTTTTTAAAGTAAAAAGTTACACACTGTATTTTCTACCTGTGGAAAAGTAACTAAGATTTTATCGATGACAATTTATCTACTTTTATCTTTACAACTGAGTAAACTTCTGGGTATAAATTTACCTCAAGACTATAATTACCAATCTTATTAATATCTGTTTTAAGAATTATTTGGCTTGGCTTTATCTCTGTTTTGAGTTGGTTTTCAAATGCTGTTGATATTTCTTTTGGTTTTATAAAAGCATATAAGTCACCATTCTCTTTGCTTTCTTTCTTAAAAATTAACATTTTGTTATTTATTTTTTTTGAAATTTCAACAAATTGTTGTTTAATTTTTTGGTTCTTTTTATTCAATTCATCTTTCTTTTTGCTTACGTAGTCCAAATTTTCTTTGTTCACTCTTAAAGCTTTACCTTTTTTTAAAAGAAAATTACGAGCGTAACCATTTTTAACACTCACAGTATCCCCAATTTTTCCGAGTTTTGAAATATTTTCAAGTAATATAATTTGCATCTATAATAATCCTAGAAATTTAGCTCTTCGAACTTCTCTATTAATTTTTCTTTGTTTGTTTTGAGAAACCGCGGTAATTCTAGATGATAAAATCTTACTATTTTCGGTTAAATATTTTCTCAAAAGTTTTATATTTTTGTAATCAATAACTGGAGCGTCCTTACCAGAAAGCGGGCACTTTTTCATACCACGCACGTCGTTCTTTTGAAATAGACTTAATTTATTAAGGGGATTTGAATTTCTTTTAAAATTTCTTGATTTCTTTTTCATCATCTATCCTTTTTAAAATACTCCGTTTTTAAATCTAATTTTTTATATTTGATAACTAAATCTTTAATAACTATCTTGTCTAATTTAATTTTCTTTTTTATTTCATCCATTGAGTTGCTTTCGCTCTCAACTTTATAGTGTAAAAAATGACCTTTATTAAATTTTTTAATTTTTCTAGCAAAGTTGATTAGACCCCATTTTTCTAGTTTAATTAATTTTCCTGAATGATCTTTAAGAATATTTGAGTATTTGTCCTCAAAATCAGCTAATTGTTTTGAGGATGCATCTTGACGAGCTACGATTGTATGTTCATAAAAACTCATATAAAATATAATTTTACTAATTTAAAGATCGGACTTATACTATTTAAACTATCCTTTTTCAATAGGATTATAAGTGTTTATTTTAGGATTTTTATGAAAGCAATAATATTTCCAGGTCAAGGATCACAAATTGTAGGCATGGGGAAGGAATTTTATGATAACTTCGCTTCAGTAAAAGAAATTTTTCAAAAAGCTGATGATAAATTAAAATATAAGCTTTCTAAAATTATATTAGAGGGACCGGAAGATGATCTAAAACTTACGATGAATACTCAGCCGGCAATTTTAGTTGTAAGTCTATCAATTTATGAGATTTTCAAAAAAGAGTTAAATATCAACTTAGAAACAGATATAAAATATTTTGCTGGGCATTCGCTAGGAGAATATAGTGCTCTTGTTGCTTCAAATTCATTAAAATTAGATGACGCTATTTATCTATTACATGAAAGAGGAAAGGCGATGCAGGAGTCAGTCCCAGTTGGTGAAGGCAAAATGTTAGCAGTGCTTGGTTTAGATTTAGAAGATCTAGAAAAGTATATCGAAAAAATCTCTGATAGAAATATTTGTGAAATTGCTAATGATAATGCAGTCGGTCAAATTATTGTCAGCGGTGATACAAATTCAATTGAAAAACTTCAGAGCCAATTGAAGTCAGATAGCAAAAAAAGTATTTTATTACCTGTTAGTGCACCTTTTCATTGTTCATTAATGCAAAAGGCCGCCAAAATAATGGAAAAAAAAATAAATTCAATAAATTTTTCTAAACCATCAAAAGAAATTATGGGAAATGTTAACGCAAGTCCATATTCCGAACCTTTAGAAATTAAAGAAATGCTTCTCAAACAGATTTATTCTAAAGTAAGATGGAGAGAAAGTTTAATAAATATGAGCAAGAAAGGTGTAAAACAGTTTATAGAGATAGGTCCAGGAAAAGCATTAACAGGAATGGTTAAACGAACAATTAAAGATACTAATACCTTTAGTATTAACTCATTAAATGATATTAAGAAATTGAACGATGAACTTAAAAAATAAAAAAATTATAATTACAGGTGCCACTGGTGGAATAGGTAATACACTTGTTAAAAAATTTTTAGAGTTAGGTGCTGAAGTTTTAGCTACAGGCACTAATGAGGAAAAGTTAAAAATGCTCAAAAGCACTTATCCAAACGTTAAATACATTAGATTTAAGCTCAATGAACACGACAAAATTGAGGAATTTGTTGAAGACTGTTTCAAAGAGCTTGGAGGGTTGGATGTTCTTATTAATAATGCCGGTATAACTTTGGATAATATATCAGTAAGATTAAATCAAGATGATTGGAAAAAAGTAATAGATATCAATTTAACATCTACATTTTTAATGTGTAAATTTTCAATTAAAAAAATGTTAAAAAATAAATACGGCAAGATAATAAATATCACGTCAGTTGTAGGTCATACAGGCAATTTGGGGCAAGCTAATTACGCAGCATCTAAAGCTGGAATAATTGGTTTTTCAAAAAGTCTTGCTATAGAGTATGCCAAGAAAAAAATAAATATAAATTGCGTATCACCCGGTTTCATCAAGACCGAAATGACAGATAAAATTAGTGAAGATTTTAAAAAAATACTAGTAAACAAGATACCCTCGGGTTACCTGGGGTCTGGAGAGGATGTTTCTAATTGTGTTGCATTTCTAGCATCTGATTTATCTGATTATATTACCGGCGAAACAATACATGTTAACGGCGGTATGTATATGTCTTGACAATATCTATGAATAATTTATATCCAAATATAATCAAAGTTTTAAATCAAGGAGAAAAATGTCAAAAGATATAGGTGCAAAAGTAAAAAAAATAGTTGCCGACCATCTAGGTGTCGACGAGAACAAGGTTGTGGACGAAGCAAGTTTTATTGATGATCTTGGTGCAGACAGTTTAGATACTGTAGAACTAGTCA
Source organism: uncultured Pelagibacteraceae bacterium (assembly GCA_902622825.1). Lineage (GTDB taxonomy): Bacteria > Pseudomonadota > Alphaproteobacteria > Pelagibacterales > Pelagibacteraceae > Pelagilacustribacter. The sequence continues at coordinate 8,009 of CACNRH010000004.1, read as the reverse complement.
TGGCTTTCGAAGAAGAGTTCGGCTCAGAAATATCTGATAGTGAGGCCGAAAAAATCTTAACTGTTGGCGACGCTATTAAATTTATTGAGTCTAAGTCATCTTAACAATAAATTTTAATAAGCAGTATAAAATTTGAGTAGTAAAGAAAATAAAAACATAATGATTGTTTTGTCATCTCCCTCAGGAGCTGGTAAAACAACAATTTCAAAAAAAATACAACAAAAATTTAGTAACTTTAAAATATCTATTTCGCATACAACACGCAAACCAAGAGCAAATGAGGTAGATTCAGTAGATTACTTTTTTATCACTAAAGATGAATTTGAAAAAAAGATTAGAAATAACGAATTTTATGAATTTGCAAAAATTTTTGATAATTATTACGGAACCTCAAAAAAATCAGTCAATGATCTTCAGGATAAAAATTTTAATATTCTTTTCGATATCGACTGGCAAGGAACAAATCAATTATCGAAGTATAAAGAACTAAATTTAGTAAAGATATTTATTTTACCTCCTAATAAAGACGAGCTAAAAAAAAGATTGATAGATAGGAACAAAGGAAATGCAGACTCAATAGATAAAAGATTAAGTTCCTACGATGAAGATAAGCATCATTGGAACGAATATGATTATATTTTGATAAATGATAACTTAGAAAACTGCTTTAGCCAAATTGAAAAGATAATTAAAAAAGAATTAAATCAAGTTACTTTGCCGACTCATAACAGCTAGTTATTCTGAAATAAATAGACTCTGGCAACTCTTGTGGTCTCATCTTTAAACTTATATCATTTAATTTAGAGTTAATTAATTTTTCAGGTAAAATTTTCTTTAGGCTTTTATTAATCATTTTACGCCTATTAGAAAAAAGAATGTTTGTAATTTTTTCTAGATTCTCAATATTTTTAAAATTTAATGCATTAATTGTTTTAGGCTCGAAAATTATTAAAGTAGAATCTATCTTCGGTTTAGGATAAAAAGAATTTCTTGAAATATCGAAATGATCAACTATTTTTAATCTTGATTTTGTTAGAATACTTATTCTTCCATAATTTTTTGTATTAAATTTTGCACAAATCCTCTGAGCCACCTCTTTTTGGAACATTAATATTAAAAATTTATATTTTGGGGGCCAGATTTTAAATTTAATTAAATTGGTTAAAATCTTAGTAGAAATGTTATAAGGCAAATTTCCAAAGACAATAGATTTTTTATGAATATTATTTTCTACATCAAATTCCAGGATATCTTTATTAATAGAAATGAAACCTTTTTTACCTTGAAATTTTTTAATAATTATATCATTTAATTTTTTATCTTTTTCTATGCAAAGATAAGTGTTTGGTTTCTTATTTAATATTTCATTAGTTAAATTGCCTGTTCCTGGCCCTATTTCTAGTATGTTCTCACCCTCAACATTAACTGAGTTAACAATTTTTGTTAAAATATTTTTATCTATTAAAAAATTTTGACCTAACGATTTTTTTGGCTTCATTTATATTTGGCTTTATTTAAAAAATTGATCGCTTTGAACATGCTCTGAGAATTTGCAATTTTTTTACCAATTATATTAGCGCCGATACCATGATCAGGTGAAACTCTAATGTATTTTAATCCAAGAGTAATATTGATTGCATCATAATCAAAAATAGTTTTAAAAGGTGTTAAAACTTGATCATGATACATGCCAACAACAACGTCATATTTTTTTAAATTATTCTTTTGAAAAAAACTGTCTGCGGAAAAAGGACCCTCAACATTAACATTCATTTTTTTTAATTTTTTAATAGCTGGAATTATGTATTTAACTTCCTCTGAATTTTTATTATATTCAGAATTATGTGGATTTAAACCTAATACAGCAATTTTTGGTTTAAATTTAAATAAATTTTTAAAATATATATTTAAGTTTGTAATTTTCATTATTATTTTTTTTAGAGAAATATATGAAGTTACCTTATTTAATTTGATATGTGTTGTTAAAGGGACAACCGAAAGCGAAGGGTTGTAAATCATCATTATTTCATTTTTTTTGGTATTATTCTTTTTTGATATATATTCCGTCATTCCATTGAATTTGCCTCTAAAAATTTTTTTATCAACAGGGCAATTTATGAAACCATTTATCGATTTTTTGATGGCTAGATTGTGAGCGATATCGATACATTGAAGTATATAATTTTTTTTTCTGCTATCCTTAATGTTCAAAATATCAATTTTTTTTGAAAATTCTGATAGATCATCTATTTTATTAAGATTTAGTCTGTAATTAAGGTCTTTCAATTGTTTTTTTATGATTTTAAAATTTCCAATTATAAAAATTTTCTTTTTTAGCGACTTATTTAATTTTGATATAGATTTAAAAATAATTTCTGCATTAATACTTTTTGTCTCACCATATACTATACATATTTTTTTACTCATATTTTTCTACCAAGACTGTTCTTTCAAGTTGACTTAAATGTGACTTTGAAAATAGATTTAATTTTTTATTTTTTTTTTGGTTTATCAATTTTTTTCTTAATTCCTCAACGTTTTCTACGATTTTTTGTTCCGTCTCCTTGTCATTAAGTTTTAAAATTATAAGTTTATTATTTTTTTTAATAGGTTGTGTAATTTCACCAACTTTAAGTTTTTTTAATTCTCGCCTGTATACATTTTGAAGTTCATTCTCACTTATCCAGCCCAGTTTTCCATTATTCAGAGATGACTCAGAAGTACTAAACTTCTTGACTGCTTCTTCATATCCAAATTTATTTATAAATTTGTATATCTCTACCATCTTTTTTTCACTTATATTCTCACTTGAAATTTCTATCTCTGAAATATTGAATTTTTGAAGGGTTTTGCCAGTATTAACTATTTGTTCTAGCTCATTTTCAATTTCAATAGTATTAATTTCTATCTGATTTTTATATAAATCAAAAATTAAAGAATTCCAGATATAACCAACTTTTAAATTCTCGATAAATGTATCATAATTTAAGTTATTATTTACGAACTTTTTTTTTAATTCTAAAACTGTAATATTTTGGGATTTTGCAAGATTATCAATATACGAACTTAATTCCAGCTTATTAAATTTTTCAATTTCGTATTTTTCAATTTCGGATAATTTAAGAGATCTATCTATTAAACCATTTAGAGCAATCGTTTTAATCTTAACATAATTATCATTATTAAACTCAATATTATTGATTAATAATAAGGTTCTTGTTTCTCTGACAAGATCATAATTAGTAATTATTTTATTATCTACTTTTACTAAAATTTTGTTATCTACCTGAGGATATGCGCTCTGATATATAAATATAAAAATAACACATAGTATTTTTATTACTTTGGCCATCTTAATTAAATGTCGGAGAAGATAATGATCCAAAAGGCACGATATCAATCGTAAACATTAAATAATTTTCAGCCTCTATATCCTTATCAACATAAAACTCTCTTCTATAAGCAATACCTGCTCTCAAACAATCGTTTATATACTGATAACTTAAATTATAAAATTCTGATGAACTTTTTAACAAGTCCCGCTTCGCTGAAAAGGATAATTTTCCACTCTCGCCGATTGAGTAATTTAGTTCTGATTTGACATATTCTTGGCTGCCATAATTGTTTTTTTCTTCAAGGTAATTAATATTAAATTGCAAAGGTCCATTTAAATAATTCATGCCTATTTCACTAAAATTGATATCATTTAACGTCTGATCTATTGCATAATTATAATTCAAATCAAAATTATCGGATATATTTAATTTAGTTTTTCCAACTAAATCTGAATATTTTTTGTTAGTCGGTGCTGGTCGGTCATTATTCTCCTCTGCATTAATAATCTGAGCAAAAGAAGTGTAGAATAATTCCTTTGTTTCATTATTAGCAACCTTATTTTTGGTATATTCAAACCCTAAACTTGCACTTAGACCGGACTCAAGAGTATCAATTATATTTATTCTATCTATATTAAAAACGTCATCATATTTTAACTTATAGTTACCATCTATGTTCCTCATATGTCCTGGGGAGTATCTCAATAAAAATTTCGGCGTAAAATAATCTCTAAAAGATTTATCTTTATTTTCTTTTAACATGGGAAGTTTTGATGACAAACCTAATGCACCATAAGCCTCATAATTTTTATTTTCATTCTTAAATTTAGAGGTGTTGTCGGCATTATAACTTACGGCTTTCATTTTAGCTAGATATTGAGTTTCAAAACCAAAATCATTAATTTTCATCGGAGACTCCCATATTAAATCATTAACAAAAAATTCAGTTTGTTTATTAACATCATAATTTTTTACCTCTAAATTTGTGTTTAAATCTAAAGAACCAAAATTTAAATCTGAAATTAAATTTTTGTTATATACTAGAGAAGGTAATAAATATTCAAATTTTTTGTGACCTGATTTTGATAAATTTTCGAAGGAAGCTATTGACGTATTAATACTAGAGTCATCTTTAAATAAATAATCAAATTTAATTGAATTTTCTACAATATTATTTTCTTTATCAATAAGATCTGTTTCAATGTCATACACTTTAAAATATGTTTCATTTGAAACTTGTTGAAGATTCAATTCAAATGAGCCTCTTTGTTCATTATCTTTAAGAATACCTGATGTATACTTTATAAATAAGTGATTTCTAGCACCGTCCGTTTTTTTCTTAGTTACTTTTTTATATCCTTCAGTATGCCCAGCATCTATTTGAAGAAAAGAATTTTTAAAAGCCTGTCTATACTCTGCTAGTATCAATGGGTTTTCTTTAGAGTACAATTCTGAGGTCAATGTGAGATCTCTGTCTTTTGAAAGATTTACATAATATGGAAGAGAAAATCCTGTACCTAAATTAGAACTATTTAAGAGTGTCGGAACTAAAAATCCTGACCTACGGTCCACAGTGGGATCAGGGTGACTAAATTTTGGAAAATAGAAAATAGGAAAGTCGTAAACTTTTAACACCGCATTAGAGTAATAGATCGTTTTTTTTGTTGAGCTGTGTTGAATTTTTTCTGCTTGTATAGACCATGGCGGACATTTATCTTCACCACGATTCCTACAATAGGTAAATATCCCTTTTTCTAAAATTAAATCTTCGTTATCTAAACTTAAGATATTAGAATAGAACCTAGGATCATTATCTTCGTTTAATTTAAAATCTTTTTGATTAAAGTGTGCTCTTAAGTCTGACCCAACAATTTTTTTGTTTTTTTCATTAATATAGATCTCTGAAAATTTATACTCATTATCATTAACATCTTTAATCAATATTTTTCCTTTTGAAAAAAACAAACTTTTTTTTCTGTCATATTCAAACATGGGAACTTGAATTTGATTTCCATCAATATCAATAATTGTTGATGGAAATGAGCTTCTAACAAGTCCTTGAACATTATCAAAAAGTATATTCTTAGATTTTACTAAATACTTATTTTTTGTTTCTAATTTGGTTTCACCAATGGTTTTTAATGTTTCTGAATCTTTATTATATATAGCCTGATCTGTAGAAACTGAATTCCCAAAATTATCAGAAACATTCACATTTCCGTTTAATGATACTGAATTATTATTTTTATCTAATTTTATTGAATTAGAATTTAACTGTAATTCTTCAGATAGCACTAGATTAAAATTAAATATCACTAACAGACAAATTATAATAAAACTATTTTTCATTTATTTGTATTAATCCTATCGAACAATATAAACTGATTGCAAGTATTGGGACCCAAATTGATAAAATTGGGTGAATAAAGCCCGTTTTCCCTAAAGCCAAAGATAAGTCCCTCAAGTAAAATATAACAACACCTGTTATGATTGCTAAAAACAAGTATCTTAAATTGTTAAATTTTCGAGTTGTTCCTAAAGTAAAAATTGAGGCTAACACAACCATGATTAATAAAAAGAAAGGAAATGAGATAAAAAGATTGAGTTTTTCATAAAGGAGACTTTTTTGATATCCTTTTTGAAGCAAATCGTCCTTATTATAAACTATGTCTAGAAAAGAAATTGTATCTAAATTTTTATATAATGATTGAAGTTTGTTTAAATTATAATTAGATACTAAATAATAGCTAATTGCATCTTCGTCATTTTTATTTTTATTTTGACTATCAAATATAATTGGTTTTTCAATCTCCCATTTGTTTTCTATAATGTTTACTCTTTCAGATCTTATTCTTTTTAATAAATCAAAATCTTTATTCAAAATTTTTATTGAAACATCAATTAAGTAATTATCTTCAATTTTTTTTGCATTTGTTATTCTAATTTGATCTGAGTAACTTTCTTTTATCCATACACCATTTTTATTAATAGAAACAAGATGATCAACATCTTTTGAATATCGAGCTTTTGTCGCTTCATATTTTGTAACGAGAGCAGAAGTAATTGGAGTCAAAAGAACTATTATTATCAATCCAATAGAAAAACTTAATATACTTAAAGTTGTAGTAATTTTTAAGTTGGAGACTCCAAAGATTTTTAAGTTTAATAAATCTTTATTTATTTGCGCTGATATCAAGTACCACATTGCTGAAAAAAATATTATAAAAGGCATTAATTTAATTAGCCAATTTGGAATCACTAATAGAGTCAGCATTAAAGGCAAATTCAAATTTACATCTAAATTTTTAAAAAATTCTATCTCCTCAAACAAACTTAAAATAATTCCAATGCAAACAAATACCATTACAAAATTAAATAGTATTTTAAGAAATTTTTGAATAAGATACTTATTAATTACATTAATCATCTTAACTTTCTTGTTTTTCTAAATTTATTTTAAGCATGTAGTATAATAGCGGCAATCCAATAATCGGTATAAGAAAATATAACAATGTGTTTAGCTCTGAAAATCCAGCGAACCTTAAAAGTAATTCAGCTGATAATAAGGCTATAAAGGAAATTAAAAAGATAAAATATCTTTTAAAGAAACTATCACTATTTTTTCCTCTTGACCTTAAAAGAAAAGAGCAAATTATTGAGACTAATGGAATGTATAAAGGTAACCCTAATCTTCTTGCTACAGTTTCTTTTCTTAAATTATTTTCCGGGCAGTGGTAATTATCTTTTATAAGTATTAAATTTTCACCATTATTACACCTCATCAAATAGTTGGTGGATATTTCTTGCACTTTGGGAACTTTAGTAGTCCGAGAGTCAAAGTTACTTAATACTAATTCTGTTTTTTTGAAAACAATCTCATCTAATTCGTTATCACTAGAAATAGATTGTATTCTACCATTAAATAACACAAGTTTTTTTTGGCTGATAAAACCTTCTTTAGCTAGAATTATTAAATTATTATTATTTTCTTTTGTTGAAATAACATTCTGAAATTTATTTTCTTCATCGCTAATAAATATATTATAAAATCTGTCGTTAATTTTTTTTTCTACGAAAAACGTGATCCCTGCAAATGTATCAGTGAAAGTATTTTCACGCATATTTATAGAGAAATTTCCCAATTCATCATTAGTGAGTGTGGACCTAGATTTATTCAAAGTATAAGGAGTGATTACAGAAGAGAATAATAAGTGGATTAAAGTTATCACAAAAGAAAGAAAGAGAAATAGATTTGCCAATCTTAATTTGCTCAATCCAGTGGTCCAGACTATCATTAATTCATTTTTATTATTAAATTTGTAAATGGAAACTACTAAGGCCAATAAAAAACTAAGAGGTATAAATTTAGTAATAATTCCCGAAATATTTAAAATTGAGAAAAGAAAGTAGGACCTTAGAGAGTGTCCACTATCTACTATTAAATCTAAAAAGTTGACAGATCTAACCGTCCAAGCGACTATGCTAAAAGCAAAGAGGATGGTAATAAATGATTTTAAAATTTCTATTGAAAAATATTTATAAATTTTGTTTTTCACCATGGGGTTTTTAATGTATATAAATAATGCAACTTTAATTAAAACTCAACCTATGATAGTACAACATAATAATAATATGTTGAAATATGATATATTCGATCATATATACCTAACAATA
>CACNRH010000003.1 GCA_902622825.1 uncultured Pelagibacteraceae bacterium | reverse complement strand
AAATAAAAACATTAAATTTCCTCATATCGGAAGAGTAATGATTGGCAACTATGTCGAATTAGCTTCGAATTGTACAATCGATAGAGGTTCTGTTGATGACACTATAATTGGAGAAAATACTTACTTTGATAATCAGGTTCATGTAGCTCATAATGTAAAAATTGGAAAAAATTGCATGATTGCTGGTCAAGTGGGTTTTGCGGGCAGTAGCACTATTGGTGATAATGTTTCAATTGGGGGTCAAGCAGGAATTTCAGGTCATTTAAAAATAGGCAATAACGTTAAAATAGGTGGAGGAAGTGGAGTAATTAAAGATATAGAAGATAATCAAATTGTAATGGGATACCCAGCAGTGTCTTTTAAGGATTTCATAAAGAATTGGAAAAATAAATGAGTGAAACAGAAATTGATAAGAAAAAAATTGAAAGTTTATTACCTCATAGAGAACCAATGCTACTAATCGATAAATTGACCAAAATAGTTCCACTGAAATCAGCTACTGCTATAATGAATGTCAGAAAAGATAGCTTTTTTGTTCAAGGTCATTTTCCAGGTCAACCAGTTATGCCAGGTGTTTTGATAGTAGAGGCATTTGGTCAAGCTGCTGCTGCGTTAACAGCGCATGGAATAGATCCAAAGGAGTACGCTAATAAATTAGTTTATCTTATGAGTGTAGAAAAAGCTCGATTTAGAAGCCCAGTAATACCCAATTGTGAACTACATTTAGAAATTGAAGCAGTACGATCTCACGGTAGAGTTTGGAAATATAAAGGCACAGCTAAAGTTAATGGAAAAAGAATGGCAGACGCAGAATGGTCCGCAACTATAGTTGACAGACAAAATGATACATAAATCAAGTATAATTCATAGCAAGGCCAAAGTATCAAGTAGAGTTAAGATAGGACCCTTTTGTTATATCGGTGAAAATGTTTGTTTAGAGGAGGGGACCGAACTTATTTCTAATGTTCACATTGAGGGAAATACAAAAATAGGAAAAAATACTAAAATATTTCCATTTGCAAGCATTGGTACTCAACCACAAGATTTAAAATTTAAAGGTGAAAAAAACAATCTAGTCATAGGGCAAAATAATATAATTAGAGAGTATGTTACTATAAATCCAGGCACAGAAGGTGGAGGAGGGAGCACAAAAATAGGAGACAACTGTTTATTAATGATTTCATCTCATGTTGCTCACGATTGTAATGTAGGAAACAATGTAATAATTGCAAATAATGTACCTTTAGGGGGGCATGTTACTATAGAAGACTCTGTTGTAATTGGTGGGAATTCAGCCGTGCAGCAGTTTACTAGAATTGGTAGAATGGCAATGATCGGAGGTATGACAGGAGTACTAAAGGATGTAATACCTTTTGGTCTATCTTTTGGTAATAGAAATTACCTAAAAGGTATTAATTTAATCGGATTGAGAAGAAAAAAATATGACAATAAAAAGATAATGGAATTGGATCAGGCTTATAAAAAAATATTTTCCTCTAAAAAAATTAATGATAATTTAAAAAAAATTAATGGTGAATACATTAATAATGAGTTAGTGAAAGAAGTAATAGATTTTATTGAAAAAGATAAAAAAAGACCTATTTGTACTCCTGTTGAATTATGATTGGGCTCATATTTGGTGAAACAGATTTACCAAAAATAATTTTAAAAAAGATAAAAATAAAAAAAGTTAAATATCTAATAATAGATCTTTCCGTAAAGAGAATTTTTAAAAAAGATAAAAATTCTTTTAAAGCATCCATTGGGCAGTTTGGAAAAATTATAAATATTTTGAAAAACAATGATTGTAGAAAAGTATTGTTTGCTGGTAAAGTTAAAAGACCAAATTTTTCTAAGCTAAGATTAGATTTAAAAGGTATTTATTATATTCCTAGAATAATTAAAAAATCTAAATTAGGTGACGCCGCTATCTTAAAAGAAATAATAAAAATATTGAGTAAAGAAAAAATTAAAACTATTAGCTCTATAACCTACAACAATGAACTAGCATTAAAATCTGGGATTTATACCAAAACTCATCCTAGTAATATGGATAATGTTGATATAACTATAGCAAAAAAGGTATTAAAAAAAACGGGGGACTATAATTATAGTCAGGGTGCAATAATTAGAGAAAAGAAATTAATTGCGATAGAAGGCAAAGGTGGTACCCAACAAATGATATCAAAATGCAAAAGAAAAAAAAAAGGTAAATATGGTGTTTTGATAAAATTTCCAAAACCAAAACAAGATATAAGAGTTGATTTACCAACAATTGGTTTTGAGACAATTAAACAATGTAGAAAAGCTGGTCTGAAAGGGTTAGTTTTGAAGGCCAAAAAAAATATATTTCTAGATAAGCAAAAATCCATATCTTATGCAAATAAAAACAATATGTTCATAAAAGTGGAAAGATAAAAATAATGAAAAAAATTTTTATACTAACCGGAGAGCCCTCAGGAGATAAGCTTGCAGCAGAAGCCATAATTAAACTAAAAAAAAAAACTGATAATATTCAATATCTTTCTCTTGGAGGAGAAAACTTAAAAAAAATTGGAGTTGACTCCATATTTAATCTAAATGAGGTGACATATCTTGGTTTTACAAAAGTATTAACAAACATTTTTAAAATAAAAAAAAAGATCAATGAGACAGCAAATAAAATCATTGAATTTGATCCAGATATTTTATTTTCGGTAGACAGTCCGGATTTTACATTAAGAGTAGCTGAAATAGTAAAAAAAAGATCAAAAAAAATAAAGACAATCCATTTCGTTGCCCCACAAGTATGGGTATGGAGAGAAAATCGAGTAAAAAAGATAAAAAAATTTTTAGATCATATTTTATTATTATTTAAATTTGAAAAAAAATATTTTGAAAAAGAAAATATTAATTGTAAATTCGTTGGCCATCCATTGCTTGAAAAAAATGATAAATCTAAAATTGATATTAATCAGATTATCGAAAAAAATAAGGCTATTATATCAATTTTTCCTGGCAGTCGGGTGTCAGAGATAGAGATATTAATGCCTATATTATTAAACTTCATTGAGTTAATGAATGATGAATATGATGATTTTTTGTTTGTTTTTCATAGCACAGAAACAATGAGATCAAAGGTAGAAAATTATTTAAAACAAATAACTCAAAATAATTGTCAAGTAATAAGTGATGAAAAAATTAAAAATCACATTTTAGAAAAATCTATATTTGCAGTAGCGAAGTCTGGAACTATATCTTTAGAGATAGCTAATAAAAAAATTCCCTCTATTATAATTTATAAGATGAATTTTATTAATTTTATGATTGTAAAAGCTTTAGTTAAAATCAAATTTGCAAACATAATCAATATAGCGGCGGATAAAATGATTATTCCTGAATTATTGCAATCTAAATGTAATTCAAAGGAAATTTTTAAATCAGTAACTTATTTCATTGAAAATAGCAGGCAAATGGAGGATCAAGTTAAAGCGACACAAAAAATTTTAAATGACTTCAAAACAAACTCTTTGCCCTCGGATCTAATAGCTGACTTTTTAAAATCCCATGTTTGACCAATTATCATTATCCTCAAATTTCTTAAGTTCCTTCTTTGATGTTGGTCTAAAAATGTAGAAAATCACTAAAGCTAAAATTGCGATTATTAAAAGTATGTCCATAAGTTAAAAAAATTTGCTCCCACCTTTAAGATACATGCACTTTTCACAATTAATATTGATTTCGGGTATGTCTTTGCAATCTAAAGTATTTTTCATATCAATTATTTTACTGTTAATCCAATTTGTATTTGTTTTATAGGGAATTAAGGAAGTTTTAAATCTAATTTTGTTGTCAAATTTGTCGCTGTTCTTTTCTGCATTACATACATAAAAATAAGTAATATCCGATACTTCATATTTCATTTTTCTCAATATATAAACATATATATCCATTTGCACTTTGTAACTCACCCGCCACTCTGAACTTAAATATGAAGAGGCTGTGACCGGATAAGAGGATGATTGAGCTTTATAATCAACAACTACTAATTTATTGTTATTAAGATCAAACCAAATATCGTCAATTCCACCATGAATAATTAAATTAGTTTTTTCATCGAGAAACGATATACCGCCCTTTAATGAATTCCTCCAAGTATTTAAATTTTCATTATTATACGGAATAAAATTAAGATTATTTTCAATCATTGTTGGATGTGGTCGTTTTAATTCCCTGTAATAATCAAATTCTTTTTTAAGTAACTCATCCACAGTGTTATTTAATGTGAAGGGAGGAGAGGAAACTTCTTTTAGTCCAATTACTCTATCAAGATAAAAACATCTTTTGCACATTAAAAAATTGAAGAATTTTGATCTACTAATTTTGAAAGGATCTTTTGTATTTCTGTTATAAATAGAGCTTTTTCTATTTCTAAAAGATTTTATTTCAGTCATAATAAATCTTTTAAACGTTTAATCACCTCATCTTTGTTCAAAGATAAAATTATATCATAAATGCCAGGTCCAAATTTAGAGCCAATCAGCCCAATTCTAAGAGGTTGACCTACATTTTTAAAATTTGTCTTATAATTATTGATTAATGATTTAATTATTAGCTCCAAATTTTCCCTAGAAGGTTTATCTAATTTTTCGTATTGAGAAATAAAATCACCGATAATTTTAGTAGATAACTGATTAATAAGTTTTTTTTCTTCTGATCCAATATCTATTTTATTTCTAATAATATATTGAGAGTTTTTCCATATATCGTGCAATGTTTTAGCTTTATTCTTTAGAAAACCTAAAGATTTTAAGATAGTCATCTCCTTCGATTGATCAAATGGTTTTTGGTAATTTAATGCATATTCTTTAAGATATTTAAACAATTCATTTTCATCTATTGTTTTTATATAAGTTTCATTTATTGAATAAATTCTAGACATATCAAGTTTTGATGGAGATTTACCAACTCCTTCTAGATTAAACAAATCAATACTTTCTTGTTTAGAAAAAATTTCTTTGTCTTTGTAGGACCAGCCTAATCTTAATAAATAATTTCTTAATGCATCAGGCATAATTCCAATTTTAATATAATCTTCAAGCGTTGAAGCATTATCCCTCTTAGATAATTTTTTTCCATTCTCACTATGTATTAATGGAATATGAGCAAATTCGGGAACTTCCCATTTCATTGCTTCGTAAATTTGTTTTTGTTTAAAAGAGTTAATCATATGATCATCACCCCTTATTATATGTGAGATTTTCATTTCATGATCATCGACCGTTGCAGATAATTGGTAAGTTGGAGACTTGTCTTTTCTCAATATAACAAAATCCTCAATAGTTGAATTTGATATATTTCTATCCCCTTGAACTAAATCTTTAATAACTGTATTTCCGGAGATTTTACTTTTGAACCTGATAACTGGTTGAACATCGTTAGGTACCTTAAGATCCTCTGCATCTCTCCATTTTCTGTTATAGACATAAGGTATGCCTTGCTTCTTACACTTTTCTTTTTGCTGATTTATTTCTTCTTCTGAACAATAACATTTGTACGCAAACCCTTTTTTAAGAAGTTCTTCTGCAATTGCAACATGTTTTTCAATATTTTTGGATTGAATATATTCCTCTCCATCGTGTTTAATACCGAGCCATGCCAGAGATGAAATAATTTGTTTTTTAAATTCTTCTTTAGACCTTACTTTATCAGTATCTTCTATCCTCAAATAATATTTACCTTTATTTTTTTTTGCTAATAACCAATTAAAAAGAGCAGTCCTGACGCCCCCAATATGGAGTGGACCGGTAGGAGAGGGTGCAAACCTACAAATAAATGACATTATTTTATTTAGACTATTTTAATGAAACTTTCTATATAAAGAAATTAATTTTCCTTGGACTTTTACTCTATTTGCGGCGTAAATTTTAGTACCATAGTTTTTATTTGCAGCTTCTAATGCGATAGTTTTACCTTTTTTTCTAATTTTTTTTAGTGTTGCTTCTTGATCATCGATCAAAACAACTGCGATTTCCCCGTTATCGACAGAAGTGCACCTTTTTACTATAACAGTATCTCCATCATTAATACCTGCATCTATCATAGAGTCTCCCTTAACTTTTAAACCAAAGTGTTCACCTTTATTTTGTAAATCAGCAGGAATTGCTACTCTATCAACTTCCTGTTGAATTGCTTCAATTGGTGTTCCTGCAGCTATACTTCCCAAAATAGAAACTTTGCTGGAGTCAGTGTTATTCTTATCTAAACCGCCTTTAATTACGCTAGGAGTAAAAGAGTTAAAGATATCATTCGCACTTGCGTTCTCTGGTAATTTTACCACCTCTAAGGCTCTAGCTTTATGTGCTAATCTTTTTACAAATCCTCTCTCCTCTAAAGCGGAAATTAATCTGTGAATGCCAGATTTCGACTTAAGGTTGAGTGAATTTTTCATTTCCTCGTAAGACGGTGATATCCCTGAAGATCTTATCTTCTTGTTTATGAAAATTAATAAGTTTTTTTGTTTTTTTGTTAACATAGAACAAACCTCGTACATCTATGTTCTATAAAAGTTCTTTTTAAATTACAACTTAAAATAATAGGCTAATTTATTGGGTTATTTGAATTAATCTCCTCATAAAACCGCTAGGATTGTCAGATTTTAAAAGTGATTCACCAATTAGAAAATTTTTGATACCAGTGTTGTTAAATATGAATTTTGCGTCATTTTCATTTTGAATTCCACTTTCAGATATAAGTGGTTCTTTATGTGACTTAACTATTTCAAAAATTGACAAAGTGTTATTTATAGAAACCTCAAGAGTTTTTAAATTTCTATTGTTTATACCGATTAATGCACGCTCATATTTTAATGCTTTTTCGGCTTCTTTCTTGTCGTGTACTTCAATAATCACAGATAAATTATGTTTTAAAGCTTCAGAATATATTTCGTCAGCTTGTTTTTCACTAACTGCAGCTATTATTATTAGTATACAATCACATCCATAGCTTTTTGATAACATTACTTGATATGGGTCAATAAAAAAATCTTTTGCTAAAATAGGTATTTTAAAAGTTTTTTTGATATCTTGCATATATTCCAATTTTCCTAAAAAATATTTTTCTTCAGTTAAAACAGAAAGACAAGTTGCTCCACTATCTATATACATCTTAGCAATTTCAATATGATTGAAATCATTAACTAAAACACCGGCCGATGGACTTGCTTTTTTTATTTCAGAAATTAATGAAACCCCAGAATTATTCTTAATTGCCTCTTTAAAATCATAAAATTTTAATTCTTGAATATTTCTATTAAGAGATTCTAAAGTTTTACGCTTTTTAATTAAACTCAAGGAATCTTTTTTATCATTTATAATTTTTTCTAAAACATTAGTCATTAATTAGATTGAATTTTAAGAAGGTGTTCATAAACTTTTCCTGACATTAAATGATTTAATGCTCTTTTAAAAGCAAAATTGAAATTATTTTCCTGACCAGAAACTACTAGTCCAGCAGAAACGTTTAACGCTACTGCTTGAGAAAATTCATTAGATGCGCCCTTACAAATCTCAATAATTTTCTCTGAATTATATTTAGCATTCTTTCCTTTCAAATTTTCTTTTTTTATTGAATTAATACCTAATTCTTTTGGATCAATTACAAATTTTTTCAGATTTCCATTTTTTAATTCGACAATTTTAGTTTTTGAAAACGGTGAAATTTCATCCATGCCATCATCACTATGGACAATAAAAGCATGAACAACTCCATTTTCTTTTAGGGCCTCTGCGAATGGCTCCATCCATTTTTTATCATATACTCCTACAACTTGTCTCTTAACCTGGGCTGGACTACTCAAGGGACCAATTAAATTGAAAATTGTTTTTTTACCCATCTTTTTTCTTGCTGGACCTACATATTTCATTGCAGAGTGATAATTTGGGGCAAACATAAAAGCAAAATTAAATTTTTCAATGTATTCTTCAACTTCATTTGGCCCTAGATTTATATTAATTTTAAGAGCTTCTAATACATCTGCTGATCCACAATTTGATGAAACAGCTTTATTACCATGTTTAGCAACTTTAACCCCCATACTTGATAAAACAATCGCGGCAGCTGTTGAAATATTTAATGAATTTTGACCATCACCGCCAGTCCCACAAGTATCTATCGTATTTTCCTCACTTTTTACTTTAACTGCCTTTTCTCTTAAAATGTAAATGCCACCAGCCAACTCATCTTTGGTTTCACCTTTTTTTAAAAAAAGTTCTAATATTTCAATTATCGAGTTATCGTCATATTTACCCTCCATCAGTTCTTTAAAAAGGATTTTACTTTCATCAAATGTAAGGTTTTTTCCTTTTTTTAAGCTTTCAATGATTTTAGACATGTTACTTGATAATAAAGTTTTTAATTAATTTCATACCAACCTTAGTACTAATACTCTCAGGGTGAAATTGGAAGCCATGAATATCATAGTCTTTATGCATGAGCCCCATAATTGTCTTATCATGAGTTTCTGCTGTAATTATAAGACTTTTAGGTAGTTTTTTACGATCCACTATAAGACTGTGATATCGAGTTGCCTCAAAATTTTTTTGGATATTTTTAAACAAACCTTTTTTATTATGTTTTATTTTACTTGTTTTACCATGCATCAGTTTTTTTGCGTTAATGATTTTTCCACCAAAAACTTGTCCTATGATCTGATGGCCTAGGCAAACACCTAAAATTGGAATTTTTTTGTAAACTTCTTTCACAATTTTTAAACAGTTCCCTGCTTGTCTTGGATTACCAGGTCCAGGTGAAATGACAATTTTGTCAAAATTATTTTTTATGACAGATTTACCGTCAATTTTGTCATTCCTTATAACATATACGTTTTTTTTGAATTTAGAAATATAATGATACAAGTTATAGGTAAAACTATCATAATTATCTATAAGCAAAATTTTCATTTAATCAACTGCACTCATCAAAGCTTTAGCTTTATTTACTGTTTCCATATATTCTTTATCAGGTTTACTGTCAGCCACAACACCCGCACCAGCTTGAACATAAATTTTGTCTTTTTTAATTAAAGCAGTCCGTAAAGCTATACATGTGTCAAATTCGCTATTTGGACTAAAGTAACCTATGCCGCCTGCATAAAGTTTTCTTTTATTTTTCTCCATTTTATCAATTAACTCCATTGCCCTGATCTTTGGGGCTCCACTTACAGTGCCAGCAGGAAAACCTGACATTAAAGTCTCAAATAGTGAAAATTTAGGATTAAATTTACCTTCTACATTAGAAACGATATGCATTACATGAGAGTATTTTTCAATTTTAAACTTTTCATTAACTTTTACACTATCTATTTTGGAGACTTTTCCAACATCGTTTCTTCCTAAATCTAATAACATTAAATGTTCTGATAATTCTTTTTTATCTTTTAAAAGGTCCTTTTCAAACTTCTTATCGGATTGAACATCTATACCCCTCGGTCTAGTTCCAGCTATTGGCCTTATAGTTACAGTATTATTTCTTAGTCTAACTAAAATTTCTGGACTACTACCGAGAACTTTAAAATCTTCGAAATTAAAATAAAACATAAATGGAGACGGGTTCGATACTCTTAAATGATTATAAATTTCTAAAGGTTTTTTTATAATTTTTCTCTCAAATCTTTGACTTAAAACAACTTGGAAAATATCACCTTTTTTAATATGTTTTTTAGCGGCAACTACCATTTTTTTAAATTTTTCTTTTGATGTGTTTGATTTGATTTTATGATTGTTTTTTTTAGTGGTTAATTGCTTGGGTAAACTAATTTCACCACAATTAAGAAAATAATTTAAACGTTTATTAATATTGTCAAATTCTTCAATAAAATTATTAATTTTCCTATCACTAAATACATTTTCAATAAAATGAATTTTCTTCTTTAAATTATCATAAATGATCAAGTTTTTTGGTCTCATTAATCTTACATCTGGAATTAGCAGATCATCAGTGGAATTATCAGGTATATTTTCCATATATCTAATTGTATCGTATGAAAAGTAACCTACCAACATAGAGCTCATACTCGGTAAAGCAGCAGGCATCTTAAAATTAAACTTTGAAATTAGTTCATTTATAAATTTAAGCGGGTCTTTGCGAATAATTTTTTTTTTATTAGAAATTCCGATTTCCACAATTTTTTTGTTGTAAATATCCCATTTTTTATCTGGATTAAGACCGATAATTGTGAATCTTCCTTTTATTTTACCTTTCTCAACTGACTCAAATATAAAACTATCTTTTTCTGACAGTAGGAATTGAAAAATATTTTCAATTTTTTTGTAATTATTACAATTTAAAGATTTAAAGAGCGTTTGATGTGACCTACGCAAACAGCTTTTCTTAAAATCTTTAAAATTTAAATTCGTAATCATTAAAAAGAATTTTTAATTCTGTTTAGAACACCTTCATTTACTTTAATTTGATACTTGGAATTAAGGCTTCTATCGTAAGCGCCATATATATTTTGTGCAAAGTTTAATTTAGCTTTTGTTGAATATTCAATATATTTTGGTGAATTTTTATCAAACTTCTTTAAGTTTGTTTTTTCAGTCAATATTATAAAATTATCACTAAATGTATTGTCAGATATCAAATGTGTTTCGCCATCTTTTGTCTCAAATATTCTTCTTATAACATTAGTTTTAAATTTTTTATTATCATTGAGCCCTAATATCAAAAGCTCTTTTACTTCTAGATTATTTTTTTGGGCAAATGACTCGATGAAATTTACATTTTGATTTTGATTAATTTTTTTTGCTATTTCATTATTTTCTTTAAATTTTGTCATAAATTTTAATTGCTCAGTTATTGCCTCCCTCACCTCTGGATTGTCTATATTTTTGATTTCAATTCTTTTTTTTGAAAGCTCGGCAACATAATATTTATTCTCAACCTTAAATAATCTTGATTTTCCCTCTTCACTTATCACAAAAAAATTTTTGAGCAGATCAGAGCTCTTCTTCTTATCTATGGTTGACAAACTAATCTCCTCAATTTTATTAATTTTCAAATTATTTTCTTCTGAAATTATTTTGAGAGTTGATCCATCTAAAATATTGTTTTCGATTTTATCAATTAATTTAAAATATTGTTCATCTGCCTCTTTTTTTCCAATAAGGGCTTCTGGAGATAATTCTATATACTGAAAAGATTTGAACTCTTCATTAAAAGCATTTTTGTTTAATTCGTAAGTTTTTTTAAATTCATCTTCTTTTATCTTTTTTTTTGCATAATAATTTTTTAAATCAATATATTTTATTTTTTTGGTCTGGTTTTCTTTATTAAATTCATATTTAGTTAAATACTCTGGAATTTTTGCACCATCAGATAGGTAACTTAATAATTGTCTTTTTTTCTCTTGCTGTAGAATGTTGTCTTCGAAAAGAGGTGCAGATAAATTATTTTTAATTAAAAACTCCTCATATTTCAATCTTGAAAATTTACCATCTTTAAAAAAAGTTTCATCATTTACTATTATTTCTCTTAATGTTTTATCACTTATAGTGATATTAAAATCTTTTACTTCTAATTCAATTAGTTTTCTTCCAATATAATCTGATAATATTTTTTCTATTAAATCAGTATCTTTAATATTCTTAATTTGTTCTTTATTTAAAGATATACGATTAACATGCTCTACAAATTCTTTAGAACTTATTTTCTTAGAGTCTATAGTCGCCACAACATTTTGATTACCTCCTCTAAAGACATCTCCCATTCCCCAGAAAATAAATGGCAAAATTATTATTGCTACCAATACTTTGATTAATATAGATTTTGATAATTTTCCTATTGAACTAAGCATTTTTATAATTTATTAACATTAAAGCATAACACCTATAAAACAAAATCTGGATTATAGCAATTAACATGAAATATTTTATTGGAAATTGGAAAATGTTTGGAGTTTCAAAATCTGCAAATATTATAAAGAAAATAATAGATTATGTTAAAAAAGATAAAAAAAAGTCTAATTACAAGGTAGTTATTGCCCCTCCTTACACCTTACTTCAGAATTTTTCTAAAAATTTTAATAGTAAATTTTTAAGTATCTGTGCTCAGAATTGTCATTTTAGAGATAATTTCTCCTCAAATACAGGATCCATAAGCGCTTATATGATAAAGGAGTTGGGTGTTCAGTATTTGATATTAGGTCATTCGGACAATAGATCTGAAGGAGATGATGAAAAAAAATTATCTTTAAAAGTGAATAACGCTCTAAATAATAAAATGAAAGTAATATTCTGTATCGGTGAAAATAAAAAACAGAAGAAATTAAAAAAAACTAATTTAATTTTAAAAAAACAACTATCAAAAGTATTAAAATTTAAAATGAAAAGTGACAATATTATAGTTGCTTATGAGCCAATCTGGTCGATTGGTACAGGGTTCATACCAAAAGAAGTTGAGTTAAAAAATACTACAATTTTTATAAAAAAAACTCTAAAAAAAATTTTTAAATCAAAGAAAACACCTCATGTTCTATATGGAGGCTCTGTTGACGGAGGTAATATCAAAGAATTAAGGAGAATAAAAGAAATAGACGGGTTTCTGATCGGCGGGGCGTCAAAATCTTACAAAAAATTTATTGATATAATAAAAAATTATTATAGAAATTAGTTATGGAAACAATAATTATAACAATTAACATTATCTTAGCTTTTATTTTGGTAGTCTCAGTATTATTACAGAGATCTGAAGGTGGAGCATTAGGTCTTGGTGTTTCACAAGATAATTTCACATCCTCTAGATCAGTTGGAACCTTTCTTACTAAATTTACTGCAATAATTGCAACGTTATTTATTATTAATAGTTTAATTTTAGTTGCACTTTCAAGAATTGAAATTCGTGAAACACAGTCTGTTTTAGAAAAACAAGAAGAGCAAGATACTAATTTACCTCAGATACCTAATTCTAACTAAATTAATCTTTTTTTTGTCTTAATTTTAAAGTATAACATTCTTCCATGGCGCGATATATATTTGTTACTGGCGGCGTGGTTTCTTCTCTAGGAAAGGGATTATCTTCCGCTTCATTAGCTTACCTACTACAATCAAGAGGTTATAGAGTTAGAATAAGAAAACTAGATCCATATTTAAATGTTGATCCTGGTACGATGAGTCCTTTTCAACATGGAGAGGTCTATGTTACAGATGATGGTGCCGAGACAGATTTAGATTTAGGACATTATGAAAGATTTTCAGGTATCTCAGCGAAAAAATCTGACAATATCACCACAGGAAAGATTTACAGCGATGTTATTAAAAGAGAGCGCCAAGGAAAATATTTAGGAAAAACAGTACAGGTAATTCCACATATTACCAATCGAATAAAAGAGTTCATAAAAAGTGATATTACAAAAGAAGATTTTGTTATTTGTGAAATAGGTGGCACTGTCGGAGACATAGAAAGCCTACCTTTTTTGGAGGCAATAAGACAATTTTCTAATGATATAGGAAGAAAAAAAACCCTTTTTATGCATCTTACTTTAGTCCCTTATATGAAAGCTTCAGATGAAATTAAAACTAAACCAACTCAACATTCAGTCAAGGAATTAAGAAGCATAGGTATTCAACCTGATATTATTATTTGTAGATCGGAGCGATCTATACCATTAGATCAAAGAAAAAAGATTTCATTATTTTGCAATGTTGCGATAGAGGATGTTATAGAAACAGTTGACGTAAAGACTATTTATGAAGCGCCAATAAGTTTTAATAAAGAAAAATTAGATGAAAGAGTGTTAAAATATTTCAACATTAAATCAAAAAAGAAAGTCGATTTAGAGCCCTGGAAAAAAATTACTAATTTAGTCTTAAAAACAAAAGATAAAGTAAATATAGCAGTTATAGGAAAGTATGTTGAATTAAAAGATGCTTACAAATCATTAGATGAGGCTTTGACCCATGGCGGTATAGCTAATAATTTAAAAGTAAACTTAGTTAGACTCGAGTCAGATTATCTCAAACCAAGTGAAATAAATAATAAATTGAGTGACGTGTCTGGTATTCTTATACCTGGTGGGTTTGGTAAAAGAGGGACTGAGGGTAAAATTTCCGCAATTAATTTTGCAAGGAAACATAAAATACCATTTTTAGGTATTTGTTTCGGAATGCAAATGGCGATTATTGAATTCGCAAGAAATGAATTAAAAATAAAGAATGCAACATCCAGTGAATTTGGCTCCTCTAAAGCATCTGTAGTAGGTTTAATGAATGAGTGGCTAAAAGATGGTAAATTAGTTAAAGGAACAGATCAAAATCTTGGCGGCACTATGAGACTCGGAAGTTACGAAGCAAGACTTAAAAAAGACACAAAGATAAGTAATATCTATAAGTCTTTAAGAATTAAAGAAAGACACCGTCACAGATATGAAGTTAATATTAATTTTAAGAAAGATTTTGAAAATAAAGGAATGATTTTTTCAGGTTTATCACCAGATAATAGGTTGCCTGAAACTATAGAATTGAAAGATCATCCATGGTTTATAGGAGTTCAATTTCATCCCGAATTTAAATCTAGACCTCTCGAACCACACCCTTTATTCTCATCCTTTATAAAAGCAGCTAAAAATAAATCGATAAAATGAAAAATTATAAAATAAAATGTTCTAATTTTGAAATCGCAAATAATAAACCATTTACTTTAATAGCTGGACCTTGCCAACTTGAAAGCGAGCAACATGCAATTAAGATTTCATCAGAATTAAAAGATATGACAAGTGAACTTGGTATTAATTTTATTTATAAAACATCTTTTGATAAAGCTAATAGAACAAGTTTAAAAGGTAAAAGGGGTTTAGGTTTAGAAAAATCACTTCCAATTTTTGATAAGATAAAAGAAAAAGTTAAGGTTCCTGTTTTAACGGATGTGCACACCACTGAACAATGCTCAATAATATCAAAGCATGTAGACGTTTTACAAATCCCTGCATTTTTGTGTAGGCAAACTGACCTTCTAATTGCAGCAGCGAAGACTGGAAAAATAATAAATGTAAAAAAGGGACAATTTTTAGCGCCTTGGGATATGGCTAATGTAATAAAAAAAATTGAAGACTCAGGAAATAAAAATATTTTGATTACAGAGAGAGGTGCAAGTTTTGGCTATAACACCCTTGTTTCAGATATGAGATCTTTGCCGATCATGTCAAATTTTGGTTTTCCAATAGTATTTGATGCAACTCATTCTGTACAACAACCAGGGGGGATGGGAGAAAAAAGTGGAGGTCAAAGAGAATTTGTTCCTCATCTAGCTAGAGCAGCAATCGCAGTTGGCATTGGAGCATTATTTATAGAGACACACGAGGATCCCGACAATGCTCCTTCTGATGGTCCAAACATGGTGCCTTTAAGAGAGCTTAAAGATTTATTAAAAAAAATAATTCAAATTGATAAATTTGTAAAATCATAATGGCAAAAATTAAAAGTGTAATAGGAAGACAGGTTTTTGATAGCCGAGGAAACCCAACTGTTGAAGCCCAAATTTATTTAGACAATGATATAACTGCTAGTGCTATATCTCCTTCTGGTGCATCTACTGGAGCTTTTGAGGCACACGAGTTACGAGACAACGAAGAAAAAAATTTTTTGGGTAAAAGCGTAAACATTGCTGTAAAAAACATAAATGATAAAATATCAAATAAACTAAAGGGACTTGACCCAAATGATCAAAAAAATATTGATTGTAATCTTCTTGAACTTGACGGTAGTGAAAATAAAACTAACCTGGGGGCTAACGCCATTTTAGCAGTATCTTTAGCTAATTCGAAATGTTCTGCCCTAGTAAATAGAAAGTCACTTTTCAAAAATTTAAGCAATAATTATTCTTTACCTGTCCCTTTAATGAATATTATTAATGGTGGAGCTCATGCAGACAATGATTTAAACATACAAGAGTTCATGATTAGACCAGACTCAGCTATTAATTTTATGGATGCAATGGAGAAAGGATTTTTGGTAATTCAGAATCTAAAAAAATTATTAAAAGCAAAAAAGATGCTTACTAATGTGGGTGATGAAGGTGGTTTTGCTCCTTCTATCGACACTAACGATCAAGCATTAGAGCTTATAGTAAGCGCAATAGACAAATCTAATTTAAAGCCAGGTGTTGATGTAGCTATTTGTATTGATGTAGCTGCAAATGAATTAATAAATCAGGAGGGGCTTTACTCGATTGAGTCCAAAAATTTCGAAACAGTTGAAAATGTTATAAAATATTATAAAAAATTAGTTTCTAAATATCCCATTAAATCAATCGAGGATCCTTTTGCTGAGGATGACTGGGACTCCTGGGGAAAAATAACAAAAGAATTGGGTAAAAATGTGCAAATCGTAGGAGACGATTTATTCGTCACTAATGCCAAACGCTTGAACAGAGGTATAAAAGAAAATTCTGCCAATTCCATATTAGTGAAACCTAATCAAATAGGGACGTTGACAGAAACTCTGGAAGTTATTTCTATAGCAAAAAAAGCAAAAATTAATACAATAATCTCGCACAGATCAGGTGATACGGAGGACACATTTATTGCTGATTTGGCAACGGCCACAATGTCATCTCAGATTAAAACAGGATCTTTATCAAGATCAGAAAGAGTGGCTAAATACAACAGATTATTGCGTATAGAGGAAGAACTTGGAAAATCTGCAAAAATGGCTAAATTGAAATAATGTTTAATAAAAACTTTTTTTTTAGAAAAAAATTTCTACTGTTTAATTTATTTTTCGGTATTTACATTTTTACCAATCTAGTAGGTGGCGAAAGAGGCATAATATCATATTTTGAAAAAAAACAGATAACCATGGCTCTTGAAAAAAAAGAAATACAGCTTATTAATGAAATTAACAAATTAGAAAAAAAAAATGAGCTTTTATCTGAAAAAATGAACCTAGATTATTTAGATACATTGTATAGAGAAAAATTGAATTATGGTTTAAAAGATGAAAAAATAATTAGATTAAAATGACTAAACCTAGACATCCTGAGAAAATAAATAAGCCGGTAAACCCGATTAAAAAAAAGCCTGAATGGATTAGATCAAAAATCTTAAATTCAAAAGTTTTTTTTGAAACTAAAAAAGTAGTAAACCAAAACAATTTAGTAACAGTTTGTCAGGAAGCTAATTGTCCGAATATAACTGAGTGTTGGAGTAAAAAACATGCCACTTTTATGATAATGGGTGATACATGCACACGAGCATGCGCTTTTTGTGATGTAAAAACTGGCAAACCCGGAGAACTGGATATTTTTGAGCCGATAAAAATATCTAGTGCAGTAAAAAAACTAAATTTAAGCCACGTTGTAATTACTTCTGTTGACAGAGATGACTTAAAGGACGGTGGCTCAGATCATTTCTTTAAAGTAATTACACAAGTTAGAAACATGAATCCAAAAACATCTATAGAGGTTCTAACTCCAGATTTTTTAAGGAAAGGCGAGTCTTACAGGAAAGTAATTGCTGCTAACCCAGATGTTTTTAATCATAACATTGAGACAGTTCCGAGACTGTATGTTTCAGTTAGACCGGGAGCAAGATATTTTTCATCTTTAGAACTTTTAAAAAATGTTAAAAAATATGATAAGAAAATTTTTACAAAATCTGGGCTCATGGTTGGACTAGGCGAAAGTAAAAATGAAATTATTCAAGTTATGGATGACCTTAGATCTGCCGAAGTAGATTTTTTAACTATCGGACAATATTTACAACCATCTGTTAAACATTTTCCCTTAAGCCGATATTATCATCCAGATGAATTCAAACTTAATTAATTTCAAGGGCCTGTAGCTCAGTTGGTTAGAGCAGTACACTCATAATGTATTGGTCCCAGGTTCGAGTCCTGGCGGGCCCACCAAAATTAATTTTTAATAAATTCTTTAAGCACATCTAGCAATTTAGCTACATCATTATTATTAGAATTTAATATCGACGCGAACTCTTCTTTTTGGGTTTTGGCCAAACTAAGACCTTCTACTATTAAATCTCTAATCAATGGTTTATCTGGGTTTTTTGTATAAACTCTCCAATTAACTTTAATTTCAGGAGATTTAGTTTCACCACTGACCTTAGAAAAGACAATTGTATAATTTGCACTTTTTTGCTCTGCCCCTGTAACCTGAAATTTTTGATCTGAATATTCACTTAACCTAGAAATTAAACTTTTCAAAAAATATTTTTCAAATAAATTGTTATATTGTTCTAAAATACTTTTATCCAAAGATTTTCTAACAGATCCTAGCGTGTAATAGCCCAAAGCTTTTATATCTACATTTTCTTTTGCTATTATTTCAATAACATCATTCTTTTTTTCGTCACTCAAACTTTTATCACTGAGGACATTTATAGCCTCTGTGACCAATTCAGAAACAAAAGATTTTGGCTCTGAACTGTAAGCTAATAATTTGTCATTGTTGAGAACAAGAAATATAAAAAAGATAAATACTATTTTTTTCATACAAAAATATTATTTATCTAAATTACCCCATCCATCTTCTTCATTACCAGTGGAATTTTCAATTTTATTCTTTTTATTTTGTAAATATAAACTCTTAGTTGCTGCATATAAATCTATTGAATTCTTTTTTAAACTTTCAATATTTGTGTCATTATCACCTCTGAAGTCAATGGCGTCCGCTCCTTTATACAATACATAATTACTTTTGTTGAATGTTTCATTTAACACCTCTTTTTGTCTCCATGTCATTGTAGCAAACGGATCTAGGAAAGTGTCACCAACCATAGCTGCGGTATCTCTAACAGTAGTTGGACCCAATACAGGAAGTACAAAGTAACAACCATTTTTAACTCCATAAACTCCCAGCGTTTGACTTAAGTCTTCCTGAGTTGGTTTAATATCAGTATAAGCTGACGCAACATCATTTAATCCACCAATCCCAAAAAGTAAATTTATAGCAAAAGTACCAAAGGAGTCCGCGGCATCAGAAACATTTCCTTGTAAAAGATGATTAGGTATGCTCAATAATCTTCCAATATTGGAGGTTACATTTCCAGTTCCCTCCCTAACTTTTTGAGGCAGTTTGTTATATAATCTAGAAACAGGACCTATTAGTGTATTATCAAGAGCTGTATTAAATTTGAAAACTGATCGGCTGACCTTTTCGAAGCATTCTTTCTCAGCTTTTAATTCATTGTGTGACAACGACAAAAAAAGCACTATGGTTAATGTGACTAAAGGTAATTTAAATCTCGTCATAAAGCTTATATATATAATTTTGTTTTAATATCCATATTTAAATAATAAATTCGTTTAAATTCAGCCGATATGTGTTAAAATTGTTGCAAAATGAGAGTTATAGACGTTTTCTCAAATAATTTTGACAAAATTTTAGGTAAAAAAAGGAGAATCAAATTTATCATTCTTCATTATACCGGAATGCAATCTACAATTGAATCTATTTCTCGGCTGAAATCTCAGAAATTCAAAGTAAGTTGTCATTATTTAATAAGTAAAAATGGTTATGTCTACAGACTTGTTTCTGAAAAAAATGTTGCTTGGCACGCCGGTAAATCACGATGGAGAGAATTTGTAAATCTTAATATTTGCTCAGTTGGTATAGAAATTCAAAATAAAGGTCACGGAAAAAATTATGAAATGTATGGCATTAAACAAGTTAGTGCAGTAAGAAAACTTTGCCAAAAATTGAGAAAAAAATATAAAATTCCTCTTAAAAATATACTGGGACACTCTGATATTTCCCCATTAAGAAAAAAAGACCCAGGAGAAAAATTTCCTTGGAAATTAATAATTTATATTCCCAGTATTAAAAAACTTTCCAAAAAAAAGATTAAGGAAAAAAAAAGTCTAATAAGAGAAAATTTTTTTAAGAATTTAAAATTAATTGGCTACAGATATTTCAAAATTAAAACGAAAAAGCCTACCGACAGAATGATAATCAAGGCATTTCAAATGAGATATTTTCCTGAGAAGGTAAGTGGAAAAATTGATAAAAAAA
The DNA here is from genome assembly GCA_902622825.1 of uncultured Pelagibacteraceae bacterium. GTDB lineage: Bacteria > Pseudomonadota > Alphaproteobacteria > Pelagibacterales > Pelagibacteraceae > Pelagilacustribacter. The sequence continues at coordinate 52,577 of CACNRH010000003.1, read as the reverse complement.
CCTATATTTTAAGCCAATTATTAGCACAAAAATAACAAGCACTTGATTTGGACATATTTAAATTATATTAAGTGAATGCTAGATAGCTGGACGGTAGCTACATTAATTGTAGAGGAAAGTCCGGGCTCTATTAGGACGAGATGCCAGTTAACAGCTGGCGAGGGTGACCTTAGGGATAGTGCCACAGAAAACAAACCGCCTAATCAAGGCAAGGGTGAAAAGGTGTGGTAAGAGCACACCGGGTTTTTGGTAACAAAAATCGCACGGCAAACCCCATCTGGAGCAAGGCTAAATAGAGGTAACATTGCGAAAGCTAAAAATAGTCCTTTATTAGTTACCTGGGTTAGCCGCTAGAGCTTAAATGCGAGTTTAAGCCAAGATAAATTACCTCTTAAATGACAAAACCCGGCTTACAGGCTGTCTAGCAACTTATCTAATTGTTCCTGTTTTGTACTTAAATCAATTCAATTAAAAAGTGTTGACTATACGTCAAAAACCCATAAAATCCCATTTAATCCCAAAGTGGAGGAATTTTGAATATAAAATTAATTAAATATGTTTTTATCAAGTTACGAAAACAAACTAGACAAAAAAGGGAGGGTGTCCGTGCCTGCAACTTTTAGATCACATCTTAGCACATTAGGATACAATGGATTCATTACTTATCCCTCCTTTAATAACAATGCCCTTGAGGGATGTACTCAGGACAGAATAGAGAAGATCAACGATACCATTGATAGCCTAAATCCTTTTGAGGAAAAAAGAGATTATTTTGCAACTTCAATTTTATCGGAATGTATAAATCTTCAGTTTGATAGCGAAGGCAGAGTGATATTTCCCGAAAAGCTATTACAACATGCCAAAATAAAGAATAATTTTTTATTTGTCGGGTTAGGAAAAACCTTTCAAATTTGGAATCCAATCATTTTTGAAAAATTTAAAAAATCAGCTAGAGAGAAAGCCTTTAAAAATAGGTCATCTTTAAAATGGAATAATAACAACTAACAAAAAAGGGAGGGAGTATGAGTATAAATATTGGAGGAGGTGAGTTAAAGGAATTAAAGCCTAGAATTTTAGTTCTTGGTATTGGCGGAGCAGGCGGAAATGCTATTAATGCGATGATAGAGTCAGGGCTACAAGGTGTAGAGTTTGTAGCAGTTAATACAGATGCCCAGGATTTAAGAGCAAATAAAGCTGACGCTAAAATCCAAATTGGAATGAACTTGACCAAAGGTTTAGGAGCTGGCGCAAAGCAAGATATAGGTCAAGCAGCTGCAGACGAGTCAATGAATGAAATAGTGAATTACATTCAAGGAAGTAATATGATTTTTATAACTGCTGGCATGGGTGGTGGAACTGGAACAGGTGCTTCGCACGTAATAGCAAGAGCAGCAAAAGAGTTAAATATACTTACAGTTGGTGTTACTACTCTTCCCTTTTCGTACGAAGGTCCAAAAAGAATGAGAAGAGCTGTTGAGGGACTAGAGGAACTTAAAAAACATTTAGATACTGTAATTGTTGTTCCAAATCAAAATCTTTTTAAAATCGCTAATGAGAAAACAGGTTTTGAAGAATCTTTTTCTTTATCGAACGCAGTTTTAAAAAATGGAGTTCAAAGTATAACTGATTTGATGGTCAGACCTGGAATGATAAATTTGGATTTTGCTGATGTCGAAACTGTGATGAGCGCCATGGGTAAAGCGATGATGGGAACTGGTGAAGCAGAAGGGGAAAATAGAGCTATGGTCGCGACTGAAATGGCGTTAAACAATCCCCTAATCGATGAGTATACATTACAGGGGGCTAAGGGATTATTAGTAAATATAACCGGTGGAAAAGACATAACACTTTTTGAAGTAGATCAAATTACAAATAAGATTAGAGCTGAGGTAGATCCAGAAGCTGAGTCAATATTTGGAGCTATTAAAGATGAGAATATGAACGGTAAAATAAGAGTCTCTATTGTAGCTACCGCATTAGACGGTAATCAAGCTCAGACAAGAACAGTTTTAAACATGAGAAGCAGAATACATAATAGAAATCATGGTTACTCAGAAAATCTATTTAATTCAGCCAAACCTCAAAACAATGCAATTAATCTCATTGATGGAGCAACAGCATTAAAATTGGATGAAAATTTTGAGGTAAGAGAGCAGATACAACCTCATAGTCATTTATCTAATCAAAGGATTGAATCTCAAGAAAATGCTAAAAAAGATTATCTCAATTTTCAAGAGGCAAACGGCGTATCAATTGAGAATACCTCATATATTGAGGAGAATAATCTAGATAGTTTTAAAGATAAAGATGTCATTAATGAAGCCGAGGCTGGTGCACCTAAATTGTTCTCAGAAGAAAAGGTAGACACAAATGATAACATCAATCTTGCTGATGATATAAATTCAATAAAAATGTTCGAAACTGAGGATGAAATCGAAGAGGATTTTGAAATCCCAGCATTTTTAAGAAAACAAAAATTTTAATGTTTCAGATCAATCATAATGATTTCCTCTCAAACATTACTGGAAAATACTCATTTTCCAGTAATGTTAAATGAAGTTATTGATCTCTGTTTCTCTAAGAAAAAAGTTGATTTACTAGACTGCACTTTTGGTGGTGGAGGATATTCAAAGGAATTCTTAAAAATACCAAATTCCAATGTTGTCGCTATTGATAGAGACACAAAAGTTAAAAAAGTTGCACAAGAAATTAAAAAAAACCACAAAGATAGGTTTATTTTTTTTAATAATAGATTTAGTCAAATTGAAAAGATATTAAATAAAAAAAAATTTGATGCAATTATTTTTGATTTAGGCCTTTCATCTATACAGCTTAAGGATTACGCCAGGGGTTTCTCTTTCAATTCAGAATTTGATTTAGATATGAGGATGGATCCGAATTCTATAAAAGTTGAAGATATCGTTAATAATTGCAGTGAAGAACTTTTAAAAAGGATAATAAGAGATTTTGGAGACGAAGAGAACGCAGGTTTAATTTCGAAAAATATTGCAAAAGCTAGAAAATTAAAAAAAATTATTAAAGTCAAAGAGCTTGCTGATATTATAAAAAGTAGCAAAAAATACAAATATTCAAAAATAAACCCATGCACAAAAACTTTTCAAGCTTTAAGAATATTTGCTAATAAAGAAATTTTTGAACTCATACACGGTATAGCTAGCGCTACAAAATTTTTAAAACCTGGTGGTAAATTAATAACTATTTCATTTCACTCTATTGAAGACAAGATAGTAAAATATTATTTTAAAAACTATTCGAGTAACAAAGCACGTGGCTCGAGATATTTGCCAGAAACATCAAAAAAAGATACTAGCCTTTTTGAAGTTTATAAAAACAAAATTATCAGACCAAGTTTAAAGGAGATTAAAGTAAACCCTCCATCTAGATCTGCTAAGCTTCGATTTGCCACAAGAAATTCTAACAATTATCAATTTCCTAATGACTTAATAATTAAATTTAAAAATTTACTTAATTTAGAGAGAGCTTATGTTTAATAAAAATATTTATATTACTAGTTTGATTTTTTTAATTTTGTTAATTTTTACCTCATTTATCAAAAACGAAACCAGATTATTAGAAAAAAAAATATACAATTTAAATCATAAGATTTTAAAATTAAGACATGAATTACATGAGGCAAGAGTTGAGTACTCTTATCTTTCTTCTCCCAGATATCTTTTTAATAAATTAAGTGAGTTTTCTAATGAAAAATATGTACCAAGAAGTTTTTCAGAAATTTATTTAAATTTAAGTGAATTATTAGATCATCAATACCAAAAAACAAAAATAAACGTAAATCATGATAAAGAAAAAACGAAAAAGTAAAATATTTAATCAAAATCAAAAAAGTTTTTATTTTCAAGACTTTTATAATTCATCAGAAAGTCGTAAAAGTAAGCTAAATATAATTGACGACAGAATATTTATATTATTTTCGGTTTTTGTTTTTCTAATTTTTATTTTTTCTATTAAAGTATTTTTAATTTCAATAGAGCGACCTAAAAAGCTCAGCTATAACTCAACCTCTTCTGAATTCGTGCCAATAAGAAGAGATATTGTTGATAGAAATGGCAATCTTATTTCAAGCAGTATCCAAATGTATAATGCTGCGATTAGATCAAATTTAGTGAGAGACAAAAAAAAATTAATTTTAAAGCTTCAGCTTCAATTTCCAGAAATGAATACAGAAAACCTATTAAATAATTTAAATAATAAGAAATATTTTTATTTAAAGAAAAGACTAACTAACCAAGAGTATAAAAGATTATGGCTAATGGGAGAAAAGGGAATTGTATTTGAACCTGTGCAAAATAGAATTTACCCACACTCAAATCTGTTTAGTCATTTAATTGGTCAAACCGACGATGACAATTATGGTATATCTGGAGTTGAATATTTTTTCGACAAGGAATTAATAAAAGCTGAATTAAATGATATACCTCTAACTTTAACTGTCGATCTAAATATTCAACACATAATAAACAAAGAGCTAAAAAATTCAATTAATACCTTTAACGCTAATGGAGCGGGTGCTTTGCTGATGGATGCAGACAACGGAGAGGTAATCTCTTTAGTTTCTTTGCCCGATTTTGATTTAAATAAAAGAGAAAAAATTAATGGAGATCAATTCACAAATAAAATTACAAAAGGAATTTTTGAACTTGGATCAATATTTAAAACTTTTACTATTGCTCTGGCTCTCGATGAAAATATTGTTACTTCTTCTACTATTATTAAAAATATACCAAAGAAAGTCAAATGTTCTAAGTACGAGATTTCTGATATGAAAAAATTTCCTAATGAGATGTCTGTCGAAGAAATTTTAATAAAATCCTCTAATGTTGGCACATTAAAAATTGCAAGAATGATAGGTCAGAATAAATTTGAGTCTTTTATACAAAAACTTCATTTAAATTCTAGGGCGTACTTAGAGTTGGGTGAGCTAGGGACGCCGCACTCTTTAAAATGGAATAAATGTAAACTAGAAACAATTTCATACGGTCATGGAATAACAACAACACCTTTACAAGCTGCGGCTGCTTACGCTGCAATGGTTAATGGCGGATATTACGTCAAACCTACCCTAAAAAAAAATACTCTTTTAAAAAAAAAAATTAGAGTTATTAAAGAGAGTACTAGTAAAAGCATAAATTCCATGCTTAGAAAGGTTGTAACTCATAAAGACGGTACAGCTCGTTTAGCAAATATATTTGGATATGAGGTTTCTGGAAAAACTGGAACTTCTCAGTCTTATTCTGACAAAAATAAAAATATTAACACATTTATATCATATTTCATTTCGAACGAAAAAAAATACATCTTATTAATAATGTTAGATGACCCTAAAATAGCTCGTGATCTAATTTATGATTACAATGGCTTTAAAATTAAAGGTTTTAGAAATGAAGCGGGTTGGAATGTGGTTTATGTAGCTGGCAAAGTTATAGAAAGAATTGGACCAATTTTAGCCATAAATAAAAATAATTCTACAAATAGAAATGTTGTTAAAAAATTTAATTAAAAACTGTCCTTACTCTTTAAAAGATTTGAAAGTCAAAGGCATCGCAACCAATAGCAAGCAGATTAAAAAAGACTATTTATTTTTTGCGATTAAAGGTCAAAAACTTGATGGAACACATTACATAAAAGAAGCTATTAAAAGAGGAGCTATAGCAGTTATCTCTGAAAAAAAATCTTCAAATAAAAAAATAATATTTTGCAAAAACAAAAATATCAAAATTCTACTATCCAGTGTATGTAAAAAATTTTATAAGGAACAACCTAAAAATATTATAGCAGTAACCGGAACAAATGGAAAAAGTTCAGTCGTAGATTATTTTCGTCAATTATTATATCTGAATAAAAAAAAGGTAGCTACCGTTGGAACTCTTGGAATGTATTTAAATAAAAAAAAAATTAAATCTGTTCTAACAACTCCGGATATTGTCACCATTCATAAATATATGAGAGATATCAAAAGAAAAAAAATAGACTCTGTTATTTTAGAGGCCTCAAGCCATGGTCTACATCAAGGTAGACTTGATGGATTAAATTTTAAAGCTGGTATATTTACAAACTTAAGCCAGGATCATTTAGACTACCATAAAACAAAAAAAAACTATTTAAATGCCAAACTTTTATTATTCAGAAAATATCTAAAAAAGGGTAATTTTTCTATTATCTCAAATCAAGTTCCAGAATTTAATAAAATAAAACAAATTTCAAAAAGAAAAAAATTAAAATTATTTCAAACACATGAAATATATAAAAAATTAACAAAATTAAAATTAGAAAACTTCGAAGCAAAGTTTCAGTTAGAAAATTTATCAAAAGCTATTGCAGCGGCAAAAATTTGCGGACTTAAAGAAAAAAACATTATTTTTGCTCTTAAAAAATTGCATCAAATACCTGGCAGGTTAGAATTAGTCAGAGAAATTAATAATAGTAAAATTTTTGTAGATTATGCACATACACCTGATGCATTAGAAAAAGTATTAAAAAACCTAGTTGAAGGTAGCAATAAAAATGTAACTTTAGTTTTTGGCTGCGGTGGTGAAAGAGATATTAAAAAAAGGAAGATGATGGCAAAAATTGCAAACAAATATTGTAAAAAAATCATTGTTACTGATGATAACCCGAGGTATGAAAATCCAAGAAAAATTAGAAAGTCCTTATTAAAATATATTAACAAAGAAAAAGTGTCCGATATTGCAAACCGACCAAAAGCAATTAGTCATGCAATCATAAATTCTTTTCCAGGAGAATATATACTGATTGCTGGCAAGGGACATGAAACGACTCAAAACTACGGCAATTATATTTTAAATTTATCTGATAAAAAAATAGTAAAACAATTCAACAAAAATAAAGTTTTAATAAATAATGATAAAAAATTCAATAATTTTATTCTTAACAATGTTTTGAATAAAAAAACTAGACTTTATTTTAATACAATATCAATAGATTCGAGAACAAAGCAAAAAAGAAATCTTTTTGTGGCTATAAAAGGAAAAACCAATAACGGTAATAATTTTGTTAATAGTGCTTTATTAAAAGGAGCGAGCGGAGCAATTGGATCAACAACATTCAATAATAAAAAAAACACCTATTACTTCAAAAATACTTTAAACTTTTTAAAACTATTTGGCAGCCTAAAAAGGGATCTTTCCAACTCTACATTTATTGGAGTTACTGGGAGCTCAGGTAAAACAACTTTAAAAACAATGATTGGAAAAGTTTTAAGCAATTTTTCCTCTACGTATGTTTCCCCTAAATCCTATAATAATGAATTTGGTGTACCACTAAGCCTATCAAATTTTAAAACTAAAAATAAATTTTGTATTTTTGAAATTGGGATGAGTAAAAAGGGAGAAATTCACAAATTGTCAAAAATGGTCAAACCGAATATTGGAATAATTACTAATATTGGAGAAGCACACTTAGAAAATTTTAGCTCAATAAAAGATATTGCGAAAGCTAAAGCTGAAATAATAAGTAATATTAATAAAAATGGTCACATTATTTTGAATCGAGACGATAAATTTTACCATTTTCATAAAAAGCTTGCTGATAAAAAGAAACTCAAAACCATTTCATTTGGATTTTCAAAATTATCAGATATTCATATTAAAAAAATTTCAAAAAACAAATTAACAGTACGTCACTTTAAAAAGATCACTGATTTTAAACTAGCTAATACTAATAAAGTTAATATTTTAAACTTAATGTGCTGCCTGGCAGTACTAAAAATACTTAATTTAGATTTTAAAGAAATTTCTGATGTATTTAACAATAGTAAATTTTTGGAAGGAAGAGGTAAAATTTTTAGAGTAAGAAGATATCAGAAGATCTTTAATTTAATTGATGAAAGTTATAATGCAAATCCATCTTCAACAAAAAATGCAATTGAAAATTTATCGAAATTAAATACAAAAAATAAAAAGTATTTAATCATTGGGGATATGCTCGAGTTAGGTAAAAAATCAAATGATTATCATAAAGACATTTCTAATGTTATTAACAAGTCTAATGTTGATAAAACATTCACTTATGGTCAAAAAGTTTTGATTACTTACAAGTATTTAGATAAACAGAAACAAGGTAATATTTTACAAAATTTAAGTGATATGGATCAATTATTTAAAAATATTATTCAAAACAATGATTACTTAATGATTAAAGGGTCTAATGCCACTGGAGTGAGTAAATTTTCAAAGACAATAATTAACGGATTAAAAAATGTTATATAGTTTACTGTTATCATTATCAGAAACCTACCCTGGATTTTTTGTTTTTAAATTTTTAACTTTTAGAACTGGTTTATCAGTGGGAACTTCACTAATAATTTCTTTTTTAATTGGGGGACCTTTAATAAGATCTTTCTCTAACAATCAAATCACAGGACAAATTAGAAGAGACGGCCCGATAGATCATATAATAAAAAAAACCGGTACACCAACGATGGGTGGTATAATTATAATAATAAGTATGACAATCAGTACTTTGTTATGGTCTGATTTAAATAATATTTTCATTTGGACATTAATTTTTATATCACTTGCCTTAGCACTATTAGGCTTTATTGATGATTACTTGAAAATTAAAAAAAAGAATTCTCAAGGGTTAAATTCAAAGTTTAAATTTTTGGGGCAATTACTAGTTGGAATTTTAACAATATTAATACTTATAAATTTTTCGGATCACGAATATTTAGACAAATTATACTTTCCATTTTTTAAAAATCTAATAATAGACCTAGGGATATTTTTTATTCCTTTTGTATTATTTGTAATTATAGGAGCGTCAAATGCGGTTAATTTAACGGATGGGCTTGATGGTTTGGCTACAGTTCCTGTAATGTTGGTTGCGCTATCTTTTACTTTAATATGCTATTTAGTCGGAAATGTAATTTTCTCTGATTATCTATATATTCAATTTATTCCTGGCGTGGGTGAAATTTCAGTATTTTGTGGATCAATAGTTGGTTCTTGTTTAGGCTTTCTTTGGTACAACGCACCTCCCGCTAAAATTTTTATGGGAGACACTGGGTCTTTGTCATTAGGGGGTTCTCTAGCAGCTGTAGCTGTAATAGTTAAACACGAAATTGTCTTAGCTATAATTGGAGGGTTATTTGTGCTTGAAACTGTTTCTGTAATAATTCAAGTAATTTCATTTAAACTAACTGGTAAAAGAGTATTTATGATGGCTCCAATTCACCATCATTTTGAAAAAAAAGGTTGGCCCGAGTCAACTATTGTAATTAGATTTTGGATAATAGCTATTATTTTAGCGTTAATAGGTTTAGCTACTCTCAAGTTAAGATAATTTTAATGAAAAACGACTTAATCAATCTAAAAAAAAGAAAGTATGTTATATACGGTCTTGGTAAAACTGGAAGATCTGTAAAGTTTTTTTTAAAAAAAAATAATATTAAAAATTTTTTTGTTTGGGACGATAATTGGATATCAAAAAAAGCAAATAAGAAATTAAGGCAAATAAAGATTTTAACTAATGCAATTGTTAATTCAGATTATATAGTTATCAGCCCTGGCATCCAAATTTCTAAAGCAATAGCAAAAAATACTTTAAGAAAATATACCAAAAAAATCATAACTGACTTAGATATTTTTTATTTATTCTATCCAAATTTAAAAACTATAATGGTCACTGGGACCAATGGTAAATCAACAACATGTGAGTTGCTTAAGAATTTATTTAAAAAAACGAAAAGATATAATGTTCATTTAACAGGTAATATTGGTAAACCCATACTCTATGAAAATCCAAAAAAAAGAAGTTTATTTATAATTGAGGCTTCATCCTATCAGTTATATTATTCAAAATATTTAAGACCAAATCACGCTTTGATCACTAATATCTCCAATGATCATCTTGATTGGCACAAAAATTATTCGAATTACCTAAATTCAAAATTAAAAATTTTTCAAAATCAAAAAAATAAAAACTTCGCCTATCTAGAAGATTTAAAATTAATTACAAAATTTAAGAGGAAAAAATTTAAGGGAAAACTTATAATAATTAAAAAAAACCTAAAAAATACTTTTGCAAGTGGTATAAAAACCAGATATTTTAAAAATGAGGCAAATCTACAAAATTTAAGATTTGTTTACACAATAGCAAATAAGTTTAAAATCAGTAGAAAAATTTTTTTTAGTATAACTAATAGTTTCAAACCATTGCCACATCGAGGTGAGTATTTAGTTAAAAAAGCCGGTGTTGTATTCATTAACGATTCTAAAGCTACAAGTTTTGAAGCAGCAAAAAACTCACTCTCAATATACAAAAATATTTTTTGGATTTTAGGCGGCATCCCAAAAAAAGGTGAAAAAATTAATCTATCAAATTATAAAAAATCGATAATCAAAATTTATCTTATAGGTAAAAATATTAGTTTTTTTGAGAATTTAATTTATAAAAAATTTGATTACAAAATTTGTCATAGCTTAAAAAAAGCATTTCTTGATATTAGAAAAGATCTCAAAAAGCTTAAGTCGTTAAACACAAATTTTTCAAAAACAGTGTTGTTGTGTCCAGCTAGTGCCTCATTTGATCAATTTCAAAATTTTGAAGAAAGAGGATTGAGCTTTAAAAGGATGGTAAAATTGTATGCTTAAAACATTTTTATTAGATAACATTGATAATTACTGGCGTAATATTGATAAAAGCATATTGTTCAGTTTTCTACTTCTATTTTTTTTAGGAGTTTTTTTTTCATTTTCATCTACTTCCACATTAGCAAGTGAGCGATTGGACAAAGCCAATTATTTCTTCTTCATTAGACATTTTATTTTTGCGTCTTTATCATTAACTTTAATGTTGGCTATTTCGTCAGTTCGTTTAGATATAGTAGATAAAGCGATAACACCACTTTTCTTGTTCTTATTAATTTTATTAATTTTAGTTCCTTTTATTGGTGTTGAGGTTAAAGGCTCAAAGAGATGGCTTAATATTTTCTTCTTAAGATTACAGCCAGTTGAGTTGATTAAGCCATTTTTCATATTAATGACCGCTAGAATACTATGCTCTCAACTATTTGATAAAAACTTTGTAAGTTACTTTTTAAGTTTTTTTGTTTTAACTTCAGTTGCATTCCTTCTGATCAATCAACCTGACTTTGGACAAACTGTCTTAATCATTTCTACTTGGTTATCTTTAATTTTTATATCAGGAATAAAAGTGATGTATCTTGTCTTGATAGGTATTTTTGTACTTTCTTTATCTGTATTGATATTTTTTTTATTTCCGGAAAGATTCGGTTATATAATTAATAGACTATTAACTTTTCTAGACCCATCATCTGGTGACAACTTTCAGAATGAAAAGGCGCTCGAAGCGATTAAGCTTGGAGGTTTGAAGGGTCAGGGCATGGGCGAAGGTATACTAAAAGATAATGTGCCGGAAGCACATACAGATTATATAATTGCCATCATTTCAGAAGAATTTGGGTCAATACTATCAATAATGATTGTATTAATTTTTTTATTTATTTCTTACAGAGTAATAAAAATTTGCATTAAGGAAGAAAATGAATTTATCAGACTTTCACTTTCTGGATTATCTTCATTACTTATTTTTCAAACGTTTATTCATATCGGAGTAAATACAAGTTTACTCCCCACCACTGGAATGACTTTACCATTTTTAAGCTATGGCGGATCGTCTTTAATTGGCAGCGCGATACTTGCTGGGATGATCTTAAATTTTACAAAAAAAAGGTTTCTCAATGAAAAATAATAAAAAAAGAATTTTAATTATAGCTGGAGGCACTGGTGGACATGTCTTTCCGGCTTACAATTTATATAAAGATTTAAGGTCTAAGAGGAACCATGTTGAAATAATAACAGATAAAAGGGGCAAAATTTTTTTGAACAAAAATGATAAGAGAAAATTCAAGACTATTTTTTCTTCTACAATCAATTATAGAAACCCTATTAAATTCATATTTTCAATCATAATAATAATAATGTCATTTCTGCAATCTCTCTTTTTGATAAGAAATAAAAAAGCTGACCTAATAATAGGAATGGGCGGGTATACGTCGCTACCATTTTGCATGGCATCAAAAGTTTTAGATGTTCCATTTGTAATTTATGAAAATAATCTTTTGTTAGGTAAGGCAAATAAATTTTTATTACCATTTTCAAAAAAAATCTTTATCTCTTATAAAGAATTACAGGGTATAAAACCTAAATACTTTAATAAAATAGTTGTAACTGGAAATATATTGAATAAAAAAATACTAAATTTTAAATATTCAACAAAAAAAAAGAAATCAAATAAACTATTAAATTTACTTATTCTTGGTGGAAGCCAGGCTGCAGACTCTTTTGGTAAAAAATTACCAGCTGTTATAAAAAAATGCAGAGAAAAAAATATTAAAATTGTAGTTTATCAACAATGCACCAACGATCAAATTGAAAAATTAAAGAAATATTATTCTGAATTAAAAATTAAACATGAAGTTTTTAATTTTAAAAATAACTTACATAATTACTTTAAAAAAATTGACATATGTATAACAAGAGCAGGTTCATCAATGTTAGCCGAGCTAGTAAACTGTCGTGTGCCATTTATATCAATACCACTACCTAACTCTGCAGATAATCATCAATTTTTGAACGCTGAATTTTTCAAAAAAAAAAAATTTGGGTTTTTAATTGAGGAAATAGATATTGAAAAAAAATTATTTGTATTAATTAATTCTTTTTATAGAGATAAGTCTATACTTTCGAGAGTTATAATTAATCAAAAAAAATATAATGATAATGATGTTTACAAAAAAATAGAGAGATCTGTGGAAGAAATATGAAAAGAATAAAAATTGGATCAAAAGAAGTAATTCACTTTATAGGTATAGGCGGTATCGGAATGAGTGGTTTAGCTCAAATTATGAAAGTCATGGGATTCAAAATTCAAGGGAGTGATATTAATACAAATAGAAATATTGATAATTGTAAAAATTTAAAAATTAAAGTCTACATAGGTCACAAAAAACATAATTTAAATAAAGTAACAATAATAGTAAAATCCACTGCAATAAAAAAAAATAATCCAGAAATAATTCAAGCAATTAAAAATAAAATTCCGATATATGATAGAGCCGAAATGTTAGCTAATGTTATCTCATTAAAAAAAAATATTATAATTACAGGCTCGCATGGAAAAACAACAACGACCTCATTAATTGGCAAAATTTTAACTGAGGCAAAACTTGATCCAACAATTATTAATGGTGGAGTTATTAATTCTCTTAAAAATAACGCAAAATTAGGTAAGGGTGAATGGTCTACCGTCGAAGCGGATGAGTCAGACGGTAGTTTTTTAAAATTACCAATAAATTATTCGATAGTAACAAATTTAGATTATGAACACATTGATTATTATAAAAGTTTTAAGAATCTTGAAAATTCTTTTATTAAATTTATTAATAAAACGCCTCCCATTGGTAAAGTTGCGTTATGCATAGATGATAAAAATATTTTGAAAATAATAAAAAAAATAGATATAAAAAATTACATTACTTATGGTTTTAGTTCTAAAAGCGATTATCAAATTCTAAATTTAAAATTAAACTATAATCATTCAAGATTTGATTTAAAAATTAAGAATTTTAAGGGTAAAAAAATTCTGATTAAAAACTTTAAATTGAATTTAATGGGTAGGCATAATATTTCTAACGCGGCAGGAGCGATAACAATTTCGTTAAATCTCGGCATTAATCCTAATATAATAAAAAAGGCTTTAGATAATTATTCTGGCGTTCAGAGGCGAATGACAAAAGTATTTACTAAAAATTTAAATGACTACTATGATGATTATGCTCATCACCCAACAGAAATAATGTCTGTTCTAAAAAGTGTTAAAGATGTATCTGGAGAAAAAAAAATTATTTCTATCTTTCAACCCCATAGATTTTCTAGAGTTTTAAGTTTAGAAAAAGAATTTAGCAAAAGTTTTAAATATGCTGATACCGTACTTTTGTGCCCAATCTATGCTGCTGGAGAGCGTAAAGACAAAAAATATAATGAATTAAAATTTGCTAAATCTATTGCAAAACTATCAAAAGTGAATGTGGTGATAGTCAATGATAAAAAGCAAATATTAAGATATTTAAGTAGAAATATTTACTCTGATGAAATAATTATTGGTATGGGAGCTGGATCTATATCTCAATGGATAAGAGATTTTAAAAATGAACTATGATAGAAGAAAAATTAATTAAAAAGTTTGAAAAAAATATAATCTTTAATGAAAATCTCTCTAAATATAGTTGGTTCAATTTAGGTGGGCCTGCCAAGATTTTCTTTAAGCCATCAGATGAAATACAAATTAAAGAATTTCTTAAAGAGGTAAAAGAACTCAACAAAAAGATTTTCGTAATTGGAGCTGGTTCCAACACTCTTTTTCGTGACAAAGGTTTAAAGGGTTTAGCCATCAAACTGGGATCCAACTTTTCTTATATTAAGAAAAATGGAGAAACTGAGATAGAGGTAGGTGCCGCAACTTTGGATAAAAAAGTATCAAATTTTACAAAAGAAAATTCTATAACAGGCTTTGAGTTTTTATCATGTATACCGGGTTCTATTGGAGGTGCGATTATTATGAATAGCGGATGTTATGGCCAAGAAATATCACAAATTCTTGAGTCATTAAAAATAATGGACTTTAATGGAGATATAAAAGAAATTTCAAAAGCGGATATAGAATTTTATTACAGAGGAACTAATTTACCAAAAAATGTAATTATTTTGTCGGCTAAATTTAAAGGAAGAAAAGAACTAAATAGTAAAATTGAAAATCTTCAAAATAATTTTATTCAGAAAAAAAAGAAAGATCAACCTTCCAGGGTTAAAACGTGTGGTAGTACTTTTAAAAATCCAAAAGGTGAAAAAGCTTGGCAATTAATAAGAAAAACTGGGTCAGACAAGTTCGTAGTAGGTGACGCACAAATTTCTGAACAACACTCTAATTTTTTTGTTAATAACGGTAAAGCAAAAGCATCTGACATTGAAGGACTTATTAATAAAGTTAAAAAAAACGTTTTGGAAAAAAGTGGAGTAACTCTTAGTTTAGAAATTAAAATAATTGGCGATAAATGAAAAAAAGAAAAAAAGTCTTAGTGGTGTTAGGGGGGTTATCAAGAGAGAGAGAGGTAAGCCTTAAGTCAGGTAAAGCTTGTATTAAGGCAATTAAAAACCTGGGATATCTTGTCAAAACTTTGGATCCAAAAAACAAACCTTTAAATCAAATAAATAAAAATCAGACCGACATAATTTTCAACGCACTTCATGGTAAATACGGCGAGGATGGAATTGCTCAAAGTAATTTTGAATATTTAAGAATACCGTATACTCATTCAGGTGTAATTTCATCAATGAATTCAATGGATAAAGTTATTTCAAAAAATATATTTATTTCTAACGGAATATTAACACCAAGATTTTTACATTTAAATTTGATTGATAATGATATTAATTCGATAAAATCAATAATCAAAAAAAAAAAATTTAAACTTCCAATTGTTTTAAAACCTATCAGAGAAGGATCAAGTATTGATGTAAATATTTGCTCTAATTATTCTAAAATATCATCTTCATTAAAAAGTTTAAGCAAAAATTATAAAGAAATTCTGTGTGAAGAGTTTATAGGGGGACAAGAAATTCAAGTAGCTGTAATAAACAAAAAGGCCATTGGCTCAATAGAACTTAAGCCAAAAAGAAAATTTTATGATTATAAAGCTAAATATTCTAAGTCAGCAAAAACAACACATATTATGCCTGCAAATCTCAGCAAGAAAAATTATAAAAAAGTAATGAAAATAGCTGAAAGGGTTCACAAAATAATGGGATGCAGAGGCGTGACAAGATCAGATTTTAAATTTTATAAAAATAAATTTTATTTGTTGGAAATTAACACTCAACCCGGGATGACAAGTTTATCTCTAGTGCCTGAAATCGCAAAATATTACAATATTAGTTTTGAAAGTCTTATAAATAAAATTTTATCAGATGCCAGTTTACATAAATGATAAATAAAAACTTAAAATATTTAATTATTATATCTTTTTTTTTATTACCTACATATAATCCAAAAGTTGAAATTGAATTTTTTCCAATAAAAAAGATAGAGGTATCCACAGGTAAAAATATCTCAAAAAAAGAAATTACAAAAGAATTATCCATATTATACGAAACTAATTTAATGGCTCTCAATATAGAAAAAGTTAATTCTTTGATAAATGATTACGAGTTTATTGAAAACGCATCGCTAAAAAAAGTTTACCCAGACAAAATCGTAATTAAAATAAAAGAAAGAGAAATTATTGCTATTGTAAATAAAAATAAGGATAAATTTTTTCTCTCCAGAGATAACAAATTACTGAAATTCAATAAAGATATTGTAAATAATAAATTACCAAATGTTTTTGGTGATTACAAAAAATTTGTAGAATTTTATGAAGATTTAGGACTTCTCAATTTCAATTTGAATAATATAAAAGCATATTATTATTTTGAGGTAGGCAGATGGGATATTCTAACAAAAAATAAAAAATTGATTAAGTTACCCAAATTGGATTATAAGAATAGTATTACAAACTATCTCAATTTAGATAACAATTTAATTAAAAATCACTCAGTGTTTGATTACCGCATTAAAGATCAATTAATCTTAAAATAATTATGCCAGAGAAAAATGTTAAATTATTTTTAGAAATTAATGATAGGTCTTTAATATTTTTAGTCATTTTAGAAAAAGATAAAATCTTATCAATCATTCAAAAAGAAATTATAGAATTAACATGTGTGGAAAATGGTAAGTTAATTATAAATGATGAAATAAAAAAAAGATTAAAAAAAACACTAAATGAACTAGAAAAAAAAAGTAGCAAAATTTTTCACAAAATAATAGTCATACTGAATTACTACAATTCTAATAATATTAATGTATCAAGCTCAAAAAATATGCTCGGATCCAAAATAAATAATGATGATGTAACCTTTTTGATAAATAAACTTAAAACAGACGTACTCAATAACGAAAAAAATAAAGACATCATTCATATTTTCAATACTAATTTTATTTTAGATTTTAAAGAAGTAGAATCTATTCCTATAAATTCAACAGCTGATTTTTATGGGCACTCCTTATCCTTTTTTTTAATTGATAGTGATGAAAAAAGAAGAATAAATGCATTGTGTAACTCATGTAATTTAGATGTTGAAAGAATTATTTTAAAAAACTTTATAAGAGGAATAAATTCAATAAATACATTTTTGGGAAAAAAAAAGATAGTTGATATTCAAATAAATAATAAAGATGTCCAATTATCGTTTTTTGAAAATGCCGCATTTAAATATTCTGAGTCATTCAATTTTGGATCTGATATAATATATAAAGACGTTGCAAAAGTTTGTAAACTAAGCCTAATTAATTCTCAAAATTTAATTAAAGATACGGACTTTAATGACGCGAAAAAAAAAGGTTCAAATATTGAAGAAAAATATTTTGATAACAATAATTTAAAGAATAGACAAATTAGCTTGCAACATGTTGAAGACATTATCAATGCAAGAATATCTGAAATTTGCGATATATTGCTAAAAAAAAATATTAATCTTAGTTTTGCCAACAAAAATGTTTTTATAAAGTTGTCTTTTGAAGACGCGTATATTTACAAGAACTTTTCAAAAAATTTTAAAATTTATTTAGACCAGAATATCGAGACCTTCGTAGAAACCCAAGATGAACAAGAAGATAATTATATAACAGCTATGAGTCTAGTTATAAATGGGTGGAAATCAGAAGCTTTACCAATCAAAGTTGAAAAAAGGTCACTTTTATCTAAGTTCTTTAGAATGATATTTAAGTAGTCTTGTTATTTTTTGAAACATTTCTTGTTTTAAGTTCTACCAAATCTCAATCTATAACTACCTCGATGAATAATTATCTGCAACATACAATAAAAAAAAATATCTCCTTTAAGGGAGTCGGTTTGCATTATGGCAATATGGCAAAAGTAACTTTAATTCCTGCTGAAGAAAACACTGGGATAATCTTCAAAAGAACTGATGTAAAGAAAAATCAATTTATTAAAGCCGAATATAAAAATGTTTCATCAGCGCAACTATGCACAACAATTTCAAATTCAAGCGGTGTTTCTGTCAGTACGATTGAGCATTTGATGGCAGCTATATACATAACTGGTATAGACAACTTGATAGTCGAGATAGATAATAATGAGGTTCCAATTATGGATGGCTCATCATCAGATTTTATAGAAATAATAAAAACCGCTGGAACAGAGGAACAATTAAAAAAAAGAAAATTTGTGAAAATCTGCAAAGAAGTAAATTTAAAAGATGGCACTAAGTCTATAGAGATAAAGCCAAACAATTTTGGTCTAAGCATAGATTTTGAATTAAGCTATGAAAATCAAATTATAGGTAATCAAAAAAATAAAGTTGATTTTTATAAAGATCAATTAAAAGACATATACTCATCTCGAACTTTTTGTCTTTATAAAGATATTGAACAAATTAAAAAAGCGGGACTTGCTAAAGGCGGATCTTTAGATAATGCAATAGTCGTGGATAATGACAAGGTTTTAAATCCAAGTGGCTTGAGAAATAAAAACGAATTTGTAAATCATAAAATATTAGATCTATGTGGTGATATGATGCTTTCAGGCTCAAGAGTTTTAGGTAATGTATCTTGCAAAGAGGGTGGACACAAAATGACTATAGGCTTACTAAAAAAAATTTTTGAAGAAAGTTCAAATTTCGTCCTAATTGATCTCGAAAATATAGAGCTAATAACAAAAGACTTAAAAAAATCCAAGATCAATTTATCTGCAACTGCATAAAATCCTTAAATTTACCTATTTAGTTTTATTTGATATGAATAAGTCTAATGAAATTAAAAAATTTTTTTTTAGTACTTATAATAGCATTTATTTACTCTTGTTCCAAAGACAAGGTTGAGATTGTTGCACCTCCTCCAAGTGAAAAGGCTTTAATTGTTTATCAAGAAGCAATGGATTTGATGGATGAAGGACAGTTCTTTGCTGCTGCAAAAAAATTTTCTGAGGCAGAGTTAATCATGCCAAAGTTTGAGCAGTCTGCTAAAGCCTCTATTTTAAGTAGCTACTGTTACTATAGAATTAATTTTTATGATGAGAGTTTACAAAACCTGGATACATTTGTATCTAAGTATACTGCTGATACATATTTACAATACGCTTATTATCTCTCTGCGATAATTTCTTTTGAGCAAATAGTTGATGAAAAGAAAGACCTTTCACCCCTAATTGAAACCAAAAAAAAAATAGATAAATTTATTTTAAATTTCCCTGATAGTGAGTACGCTCTTGATCTAAAATTTAAACTAGGTTTAGTAAAAAATCAAATGGCCGCTAAAGAAATGTATATTGCAAGACACTATATTGAAACAGAAAAGTGGGTGCCCGCAATAAATAGATTACAAACCGTTGTTAAAAAATATGATGATACAATATTTATAGAGGAGGCTCTTTATCGTCTCGTGGAAATTTATTATAAAGTTGGTTTGGAAGATGAAGCTATTAAGACAGCAAATATTTTAGGCTATAATTATCAATCTAGTAAATGGTACGAAAAATCTTATCTAATTTTAAATAAAGATTACAAAGTCGTCAAAATTGAAAAGGAAAAAGAGGATAATTTAATCACAAGAGCGATAAAAAAGATTTTGAGATAATGTATAAAAATAAAAAAGTTATAGAAAATTTGTTCAAAAAAAAGATCAAATTAATAAAAGAATATAATAAACATTATTTTGAAATGGACAATCCAAAAGTTGACGATGCTACATATGATAAGCTTAAAGATGAATTATTAGAACTTGAAAAAAAATATATATTTCTCAAAAGTATAGATAGTGTTAGTAAAATTATTGGCTCACCTCCGTCTACAAAGTTTAAAAAGATTAAACATCATAAACCAATGTTATCATTATCAAATTCTTTTAATAAAGATGATATGGAGGATTTCTTAAGCAAAATTTCAAATTTTCTAAATTATAGAAATGGAAATGGCATAGAACTTTACTCTGAACCTAAAATTGACGGTATCTCAGCATCGCTAGTTTATGAAAATGGTCTATTAACTAGGGGGTTATCCAGAGGAGATGGTGTTACAGGTGAAGATATTTTAGAGAATTTAATTACAATTAAACAAATTCCAAGAAACCTATCAAAGTTTAATCTACCTCAAACTTTAGAGATTAGGGGAGAGGTGTACATTAATAAATCAGACTTTTTAAAACTCAAGGATAAATTTGCTAATCCACGTAATGCAGCTGCAGGTTCTCTAAGACAAAAAAAATCTAAAGAAACCGCAAAAATACCTTTAAAATTCTTAGCCCATGGATTTGGAGCTATTAGTGAAAAAATATTTAATTCACAAAGCGATTTTAATTTAAAATTAAAAAGATGGGGATTTGTCACTAATGAAAATAATCAGTTGCTTAAAGGAATTTTAGAAATCGAGAGGCAACATAAGTTGATCGAGGAGCAGAGATCAAAATTAGAGTATGACATTGACGGTTTAGTATTTAAAGTAAACGACATTTCACTTCAAAATAGATTAGGGAGTACGGCAAACTCGCCACGTTGGGCTACAGCCTATAAATTTTCATCTGAAAAAGCTACTACAAAAATTAATGAGATCATCATACAAGTTGGCAGAACAGGCGCGATCACGCCTGTTGCAAAAGTGGAACCTGTTAATGTAGGAGGTGTTGTTGTGTCTAATGCAACACTACATAATGAGGAAGAAATACTAAGAAAAGATATTAGAATTGACGACACAATAACAATACAAAGAGCTGGCGATGTAATACCTCAGGTATTATCAGTAGATAAATCAAAAAGATCAAAGACAAGCTCCAAGTTCATTTTCCCAGACAGATGCTTGTGCGGCTCTAAAACAGTTAAAGAAATTAGCAAGTCTACAAAAAAAGTGGATGCAGTTAGAAGATGTCAGAAAGGTTACGACTGCGATTTTATAGCTAAGGAAAGACTTAAGCATATAGTTTCCAAAGATGCCTTTAATATTGAAGGTTTAGGAAAAAAAGTCATTGAGAATTTTTGGGCATTAAAATTAATAAATAAACCAAGTGATATTTTTCGACTTAACTATAAAAAAATAGAGAAACTGGAGGGGTGGGGGGACCAGTCAATAGGAAATTTAAAAAATGCTATAAAAAAAGCAAAACAGATTAGTCTTAACAGATTTATTTATTCAATTGGCATAAGACATATTGGACAAGAAAATGCCAAAACACTTGCAGATTTTTTTAAAAATATATCTGAATTTAAACTTTTATTTAATGAGGAAACCAGGGAAATATTACTTGATAATTTAATCGACCTTGATGGTATAGGAGAAACTCAAATTGTGTCCATCGACAGTTTTTTTTCAAAAAAACAAAATGTAAGAATAGTTGAGAGTCTCATAAAAGAGTTGAGCATAGCAGATTACATAAAAAAAACCAAAGCGGGCACGCTAAGTGGAAAAAGTATTTTAATAACTGGAGGTTTAGAAAAACTAAGTAGGGCTGAGGCTAAAAATTTAGCTGAGGAGAATGGCGCTAAAGTATTAGGAGGAATATCGAGAAAATTAAATTATTTAGTTATTGGAAATTCAAAACCAACGAAGTCTAAAATTGAAAAAGCTAAAAGTTTAGGTATTAAAATTGTAACGGAAACTGAATGGTATAAAATTTTAAAGATTTGAACAAAGAAGTCTAAATTCATCCATTTCCGATTTATTTATAAATTTCCTCAATTTTTTAAACACGTTTTTATGGTAATCATTTATCCAATTAATTTCTTTTTGTTTTAGATTTTTTTTATCAATTAAATCTTTATCAATTGGAGCAAGCGTTAGTGTCTCAAATTCTAATTTAGATTTACTCCTTTTCACAGAAATAAGATTTTCAATTCTTATACCAAATTTATTGTTAAGGTAATATCCCGGCTCATTTGATAGCACCATTCCCTCTTTTATTTGTACTCGATTTTTTTTTGTTATTGCTTGTGGTCCTTCATGCACGTTTAAAAAATAACCAACACCATGTCCTGTACCATGAGGATAATCAAGTTTGATTGAGTTAAGAGGTTTTCTTGCTACCTTATCGATATCATCTCCTGTAGTTTTTTCTTTTAAGTTAAAAGTATCGACGGCTATATGACCTTGTAAAACTTTTGTAAAAATTTTTTTTATATTTTTACTACTGTTGTTTAAAGAAATTGTTCTTGTCACATCAGTAGTTCCAAATTTATATTGACCACCAGAGTCAATTAAATAAATGTCTCCGCTTTTAAGTGTTCTATTAGTATGCTTATTTGCTCTATAATGAATTACAGACCCATTAGGTCCAGATGCAGAAATTGATGGAAAACTTGAGCTAAAAAAATATTTATTTTTTTTCCTAATATCAAGTAACTTATTTTCAGCACTTATTTCAGTTAATTTTTTTTTATTAAAATTTTTTTTCACCCAGATTATAAACTTTGTTAATGCGGCCCCGTCATATATATGACTTTTTCTAAAATTCATAATTTCAGTTTTATTTTTTTGAGCTTTTAAATAATAAGTGTAATCAATTTTTTCTACTACTTTATTTTTTTTATTAATTAGTCTTTTAAAGAAAATTGAACAAGTGTGACTGTCTATTCTTATTTTTTTGTTTCTAACTTTTCTTAAAAATTCTTGAATTTTTTCTACCCCTAAAACCGAAATACCTTTTACTTTCTTCTCTATTTGTCTTTTTTGTCCTGTATCTTTTAAGAATAAATATGACTTTCCACTATTATTTATTATCAAATATCCATTAGCAATCGGAGAAAATTCAGACCCACTACCTCTTAAATTAAGTAACCAGCATAAATTTTCTGGAGCGGTAATTAAAATGAGATCAAACTTATCTTTTTTGAGTTTTTCTTTAATTTTAGACATCTTCGAGAGCTGTGTTTCACCCGCTTGTTTCTTATCTAAAAAAAATATTTTCTCTTTCTTAGTATTAATCTTTTTAGAATTAATTAAATCAATTAAATTATCTTGAATAGAAATTAATTTTGAATCAGTTTTTGATAAAAACATGTTTAATTTATTTTCATTAAATAATTTCGGGTCGTAACCCAATCTTAATTTTTTTTTTAATATTTGATGTGGCATTTTTTTTGGAATTGTTACAATTTTGAAGTTTTTACCAGACTCTCTTTCGGCTTGTTGACTGTACCTTCCGTCCACAAACAAATAATTTTTTTTTTGCAAAATGATACTAAATCCAAAGGAACCAGTGAAATTGGTAATGAATCTTAATCTATCACTATCAACTTTCAAGTATTCTAAAAAATATTCATCATTTTTAGGAACAAGATAGCCATCGATGTTGTATTTTTTTATTAATTTTCTTAGTTTTTTAATTTTTTCCATTTCAGAAGTTTTTTATTTTTAAATCTTTCCCACCCTGGACTTCTGTACTCTTGGTCATATTCTACAGTCAAATCTTGATTAAAATCAAAATCCTCGTCCTCAAGCTCATTATTATTTTCATTTTTTTCGATGCTACTATCTGGTAATTCATTAACAAATCTTGAGGGTAAAGAGTCCATCCAATCTCCATGATAAGATCTTCTCATGGCAAAAGAGATATAGGCTTCCTTTTTTGCTCTTGTTATACCAACGTATGCTAATCTTCTTTCCTCCTCTAAAGCAAAGTCTCCTTTTTCCTCCAAAGATTTTTGATGTGGAAACAAACCTTCTTCCCACCCAGGAAGAAAAACTACATCAAATTCTAAACCTTTTGCAGCGTGCATAGTCATTAAATTAACTTTTTCTCCCTCCCAATCTTGATCAATAGAAGTCGCCAATGCAACATGCTCTAAAAAACTATTCAAATTATCGTAGTCTCTCATAGCTCTTAAGAGTTCTTTAAGGTTCTCAAGTCTATTCTCATTTTCTAAGTCTTTTTTATTCTTTAATGTGGAAGAATAACCCGATTCATCCAATATCAATTTAAGTAAATCGAAATGCTTTATTTTTTTTAAATCGTTTCTCCACTTTTCAATTAATTTTATAAATTGTTTTATAGTATTTTTTACTTTCGGCTTAAATTTATCTAGCTCTATTAGTTTTAAAATTGAATCTTCCATACATACTTTATTTTTACTAGCATATTCAGAAATTTGTCTCAGTGTACTTTCACCAATCCCCTTTTTCGGCGCAGATAAAGTTCGTTCTAAAGCCAAATCGTCGTACTTTTGGTTTATGATTCTTAAATAAGCTACCGCATCTTTTATTTCTGCTCTTTCGTAAAATTTAATTCCACCTAAGACTCTGTAATTAATGCCTATTTTTAAAAAACGCTCTTCAAACTCTCTGGTCTGATATATTGCTCTAAATAGAATAGAAACGTTATTAAGTGAGTATTTTTTTCTTATTTTTTTGTCTAACACCTCAGATACACCCTCAGCTTCCTCTTTTCCAGATGCATAACAATTTAATCTTACTAATTCTCCCTCCTCACCATTAGACCAAAGTTTTTTACCAACTCTTTTCTCATTATTTGAGATAAGAGAAGAAGCTGTATCCAAAATATTTTTTGTAGATCTGTAGTTTTGCTCCAGCTTATAAACTTTGCAGTTATCGTAAATTTTATCAAAAGTTAAAAAATTCTTAATTTCAGCGCCTCGCCAGCTATATATGGATTGATCATCATCCCCTACACAACAAATATTTTTATTCTCATTAACTAAAAGATTTAACCATTTATTTTGAATAAAATTTGTATCTTGATACTCATCGACAAGTATATATTTGAAATTACTATTATATATACGTTTGATTGACTCGTCCTTTTCGAATAATTTGACACAAAATAAAATTAAATCTCCAAAATCAAAAGCATTTAAGTCTTTTATCTTGTTTTGATAAGTGCCATAAACTTTATGGATTGTTTTTTCCAAAACATTAGAATTTTTCACTTTCACATCTTGTGGTAATAAGCCTTTATTTTTCCACCTATCGATATAAGCTAATATAAATTGTGGAGATATTTTTTTTTGATCTATATTTTCTGAGTCTAAAATTTTTCTTACTAATTTCTTTTGATCATCAGTATCTAAAATTGTAAAATTACTTTTGTACCCTAAAGCTTCAGCGTGTCTTCTCAAAATTTTAACACTTATTGAGTGAAATGTGCCTAACCACGGTACTGCACTTGACTCCCCTTTTAAATAATGAATTACTCTATTCTGCATTTCTCTCGCAGCTTTATTTGTAAAAGTCACACAAAGAATTTGATTTGACCACGCTTTTTTTTTACTAATTATGTACGCCAATCTCGTTGTGAGCACTCTAGTTTTACCAGACCCAGCACCTGCAACAATCAAACTTGGACCGTCAGTATCTAATACTGCCTCTTTTTGACTTTTATTTAAATTATCTACTAGTTCTTCTATTTTACTCATAAAGTTAAAAATTACATTTATACACTATTAAAAAAATTAAAAAAAATGAAATATAATCACAGGAAAATTAAAGATTTTAACAATACTAGTTTGGGATTACTTTGGCCTTGTCATTGAAATTGGTTTCATTATTTTATCATAATCCTTTTCACTAAGAATTTTTTCTCTGAGTATCTCCTCTTTCAGCGATGTTCCATTTTGGTGAGCAAGTTTTGCAATTTTGGCCGCTTTATCATAACCTATCATTGGTGCTAAGGCTGTAACATTCATCAAAGAATTATCTAGAAGACTTTTAATTCTTTTTTTATCAGCCTTTATCCCTTTCACACAATACAAGGCAAATGTTCTAGCAGAGTCCGCCATTATTTCTATAGATTGTAAAATATTATGAATGATGAGAGGTTTAAAAACATTTAATTCAAAATGACCATGGGATCCCGCCATGGTGATACCATTATGATTTCCAATCACTTTTACGCAGACCATAGTTACCGCTTCAGACTGAGTTGGGTTTACTTTACCAGGCATTATGGATGAACCAGGTTCATTAGAAGGCAAAATTAGTTCCCCGTAACCCGCTCTAGGTCCTGAACCAAGAAATCTTATATCATTCGCAATCTTCATCAAACAAACCGCTGTCGTGTTCATTGTGCCTGAAAAATTGACTATTGAGTCATGAGCAGCTAAGGCTGCAAATTTATTAGGTGCAACTTTAAAAGGTAACCTTGTAATTCTAGAAATTTCTTTTACAATTTTCCTATCAAAATTTTTTCTTGTATTTAAACCTGTGCCAACAGCGGTTCCACCTTGAGCTAAAAAATATATTTCTTGTAAAGCTCTCTCAATTCTCTCAATACACTTTTTTAATTGCGAATGGTAACCTGAAAATTCTTGACCTAAAGTTATCGGAGTTGCATCTTGTAGGTGAGTTCTGCCAACTTTTACTATTGATTTGAATTTTTTAACTTTTTTACCCAATTCTTTTTCCAAAAGTTTTAATGAGGGTATTAGTTTTTCCCTGGCCTTTAAGGCTATGGATATATGCATAGCAGTGGGAAAAACGTCATTTGTTGACTGAGATTTATTAACATGGTCATTAGGATGGACAGGTTTTTTTGAACCAAGTTTACCCTTCATCATTTCTATTGCTCTATTGGCAATTACTTCATTTACATTCATATTTGTTTGTGTCCCGGATCCGGTCTGCCATACTTTTAGTGGAAAATGTGCATCATGTTTACCTCTGATAACTTCATCAGCTGATTTAATAATAAATTTTGCTAATCTTTTTTCTAAATCTTTATTTCTTGAATTTACAATTGCTGCAGCTTTTTTAATTATAGCAATAGAGTGAATAACTATTGGTCTAACCTTAAAATCACCAATATTAAAATATTTGTTGGACCTTTCAGTGCTGGCACCCCAATACTTATCACCAGGAACTTTAATTTTTCCTATGCTATCAAACTCAATTCTATGTTTCATAATTGATTCTCTGTTATAATACACCTTTATAAACAAATTATAAAACATAAAGGACAATATGAGTAATTTTGAAAGTGTAAAAAAGTTTATGCAGACCTTTGGTCAACAAATTAAAGAAAAAGCAGAGTTTCCCAACGAAAAAATAACTAAATTACGTTACGAATTAATTGAAGAAGAGCTTCGGGAATTTAAAGAAGCAATAGACAAGAAAGACATAAAGGAAGTTGCTGATGCTTTAACAGATATACTTTATGTAACTTATGGAGCTGGACATGCTTTTGGCATCAATCTAGATAAATGTTTTCAAGAGGTTCAAAATTCTAATATGAGTAAATTAGACCAAAATGGAAAACCAATTTATAATGAAAAAGGGAAGGTTATGAAGGGTCCTAATTATTTTAAACCAGATTTAACAAAATTCGTAGCTTGATGAAAGATTCGTTTTTTTGGATTTTATCTGGTATCGCCTTGGGTTTAGTTTTTTATTTAGGAGATAAATATATTTTTTGATGATTTTTGTGGCCTGGTGTAAGCCTATTCTCGTCCTTCATTTAGTCCTATATGAGTCCAAAATGAGTTAATCACGAGTGACACTGTGGTATAATGAAGTGTTATGAATTTTTTAATTGTTGTTATAGTTTCAGTTGTTTTAGCAACAGGAGTTTTTAATACTCAAACTAAAGATAGCGGAGAAAATAAAAAAAACGAGATAATAGTCAAAGAGACTATAGAAAAAAAAGTTAATCTTGAAGAACTAGCTCAAGCGGAAGCTAAAGCTAAAGCAGCAGCGGAAGCAGAAGCTAAAGCGGCAGCAGAAGCTAAAGCTAAAGCTAAAGCAGCAGCGGAAGCAGAAGCTAAAGCGGCAGCGGAAGCAGAAGCTAAAGCGGCAGCGGAAGCAGAAGCTAAAGCAGCGGCAGAAGCACAAGAGGAAAGTAAAGAAATAGAGAGTTCAAAAGACTCGGGAACAAACTACTTGAGATTAGCTTTATATTTATTTGGCTCAATATTAATTATTTCATCAGGTGCATATTTTTATTTTAGACAACGAGATAATTCATCATCAAGAAGCGCAACCAGAGCACCTGATATTCCAAGAAGAGATTTTAGAAAAGAAGTCGTAGTTGAACCTCAAGAAGAACAGCCAACCGAAGAGGAAGTTAAATCCGAATCTCAAGAAGAACAGCCAACCAAAGAGGAAGTTAATTCTGAACCTCAAGAAGAACAGCCATCGGAAGATGAAAAAAAATGAAAAGACTAATAGCGATCATGGGTTCAGGTTTGTTGTTTAAATGTACGAGTTTTTTGCAAATCTTACTTTAATTGCGCATTTAATTTTTATCTTATTTGTTATCTTTGGCGGACTTTTCTTTTTTATTTTTTCAAAAATTATCTATATTCATCTCCCAGCATTATTATGGGGAATTTATATTGAACTAACTAATTCTACTTGCCCATTAACTTATTTAGAAAATTGGTTTTTGTATAAAGGTGAGTTGACAACTTATTCTAATGATTTTATCAACAACTATCTTTTTCAAATAATTTATCCTAAAGGCCTAAATGCCGAAATTCAAATATATCTAGGTATATCATTGATAGTAATTAATATTTTAATATACGGATTAATTTACAAAAATTTAAAGAAATAATCAGGGGCGTTCTGTTGCCAGGTGCCCCGGACTTTGTAACATTATTCCTTAATATAAGCCATTTGCGATTGTTAAAAACTTAAAACTTTTAGTAAAATTTCGGCAGAGGATCGGTAAGATTTATGCTAGATTCGTGTAGTATGAAAAAGGTTTTAACTATCGTGATTTTAAGTTTGTTGTGTAGCGGAGTTGTTCATGCAGAGAAAAAGAAGAAATACGAAGGCAAAAATCTTAAGGAAAAAAAAGAGTTATCCTGTAAATATAATCCAGAGTGTAAAAACTTCCCAAAAGTAAAAAAAATTAAAGGTATAAAATTTCCTCTCACAATGGTTCAAAAACAAAGAGGCGAAAAACCTACTGGAGATGATTATTATATATTTCATTGGAAACCAAAAAATAAAAAACCATCTCCATATGTCGTAATTGTACCAGGAAGTGGAGGCATGAGCAGAGCAGCCGCACAAACTTATGGAAGATACGCAGACATATTAGTTGAAAAAGGTTTTGGAGTAGTTCTCTACGATATATTTTATAATACTGGAGTTGATAGAGGGACAGTTTCAAGAGGATCATCTCCAAATATGGGCTCATTAAGTGTAATTAAATTTATAAAAAATAAATATCCAAAACTATCAAATGGTAAATTTGGAATAACTGGAGGCAGTAGAGGCGGAATGACAGTTTTATCTCTCGCTGGGGAGCTTATAAGAGAGAACTATCTTTTTAAAAATGTTAATCATTGGTTTGATGCTGGAGTAGCTTTTTATCCATCCTGCGGGAAACAAAAACTGTTAATACCAGTTTTGGTCATGATAGGAGAATTAGACGAGTGGCTTTCATCTGTAAACTGTAAAATGTGGAAACAAAGAGATCCTGAACAAATTGCATCTGGCATGCTACAGATTATTATTTACGAAAATGCTCATCATCAATTTAATTATGAAATGCTTGTAGAATTAAGTAGAGGTGACGAAAAAGCTCATGATCTACCAGGGCGAGCAAATCAATACAATGAGAAAGCCGACAAAGACTCTTTAAAAAGAATGATAAATTTTTTTGAGGAGAAACTTAAATAATAGTTTTGTTTCGTCACAGCTTCGGCGAGTTAGGTTGCATTATTAGATTAGCAATATTAATTAAGTAAAATTTGAAAGTTGTAAGGGGCGTTCTGTTGCCAGGTGCCCCAAACCCCGTTCACTTAATTAACAAGTTAATTAAGCAGCAAGTGCAAATTTATTATTTGCATTTATAATAGCCCGTTACGTCGGAACCATCTCGGACGAAAGAAAAACTTTTAGACACTCGTCGAGCCTAATTCACCCCCTCAAGTTGTATATGGTGGAGGTGGTGGGTACTGCCCCCACGTCCGCAATGTTTATTACGAGATTCGTTTATCGTCATAGTTGGAAAACCAACAATTGTAATATAAAACGTATTAGAATAGATTCAATAAATAAATTCTATGAAACTTACTAAAGAACAACATCAGGAAATTCTCGATCAACAATCGCAAAAGAATACTACAAAAAGAGTAACATCTCCGGAATTAGAGAAAATATTATATGAGGCTTTACCCGTCCTCGATCATGGCTTTATAAGAGTCGTTGATTACATGGGAGACGATACATCAATCGTACAATCTGCAAGAGTTTCATATGGAAAAGGGACAAAAAAAGTTTCTACTGATGCAGGTTTAATTAAGTATTTGATGAGACACAGACACAGCACTCCGTTTGAAATGTGTGAAATTAAATATCATGTAAAACTACCGATTTTTATAGCGAGGCAATGGATAAGACATAGAACTGCAAATGTTAATGAATACTCTGCAAGATATTCAATTTTAGATAAAGAATTTTATATTCCTGACAAACAGCATTTAGCAGCACAATCGACAAATAATAGACAAGGTAGAGGTAGCTTAATTAATGGGTCACAGGCAGATGAGATACTTAATGTTTTAAAGGAAGATGCAGAAAGAAATTATAAAAACTATGAAAAAATGCTTAACGAGACTTATGATGGAGATATTATTGACGAAAAAAAACAAGGTCTTGCTAGAGAATTAGCTAGAATGAATTTGACACTTAATTCATATACTCAATGGTATTGGAAAACTGATCTTTTAAATCTTTTAAATTTTTTGTCACTTAGAGCTGACAGCCACGCGCAATATGAAATTAGAGCATACGCTGATGTAATGATGAATACCGTAAAAAAATGGGTGCCGACAACTTATGATGCATTTATAGATTACAGGGTAGGGGGAATGGAATTATCTGCTAAAGGAAAAGAAATTATTAAAAAGATGATAGAGGGTAAAAAATGCGATTATGAAAGCTCTGGTCTTTCTAAAAGAGAGTGGAATGAGTTAATGGGATCCTTTGGATTTAGTCAAAACTTAGTTTAATTTTTTTCGCCATCTCAATAAAAATTTTAGAAATTTCATGCTCATTTTTTTCAATAACAATTGGCTTACCTACATCTGCTGAAACTCTAAGGTCTTTATGAATTGGAATTTGTGCCAAAAGCTCTTTTTGATATTTTTTTGATATTTTTTCAACTCCACCTTTTCCAAATAAATCAATAATTTTTCCATCTTCAGTTTTTAAAAAACTCATGTTTTCTATTAAACCTAGTATCCTTAATTCAGTTTTTTCAAACATCTCAATTCCCCTCTCAACATCCACTAAAGCTAAATCTTGAGGTGTCGATACAATTACAGCTCCATCAATTTTTATATCTTGAGCGAAAGTTAGTTGGGCATCACCAGTTCCTGGAGGCATATCAATCACCATTATATCTAAGTCACCCCATAGAACTTTTTCAGTCAGAGTTTTGATTGCACTTATAACCATTGGCCCCCTCCATATCATTGGAGTGCTGTCGTTTACTAAAAATCCCATACTCATAAATTTTATCCCAAATTCTTCTACAGGTATTAATTTTCCATTTTTTGTTTCAGGTTTTTTTTTATTATTTATTAATTTTGGTAAAGAGGGCCCGTAGATGTCAGCATCTAAATATCCTACTGTAAGCCCTATCTTTTTAAAAGCACAAGCTAAGTTGATAGCTACTGTTGATTTACCCACTCCCCCTTTAGCACTAGAAACCATTAAGGTTTTTTGGATACCATCGATTGGTTTTTTTAAAAAAATCTTATTTTTCTGTTTTTTTCTTAATTCGTCACTCATAAATCCTTAAATCTAGTCATTATAACGCTGTTACTAAACTTGTTTTTGGCACAAAAGTCACTATATAAATCGCATGGCGATATTTAGTAACATATTTAAAAATCAATCACCCTGGGGATCAGGACCTACTCGGGGAGATAATAATGGTTCTGGCGCAAGAAGAGAACCTCCAAATTTAGACGAATTAATTGGCAATTTACAAAGATTGATAAATAAATTTTTACCAGGTGGAAAATCTGGCGGCAGTAAACCAATAGTGTTAGGATTACTTATATTACTTGTGATCTGGGGCTTAAGCGGACTTTATAGAGTTCTTCCAGATGAACAAGGGGTAGTATTAAGATTTGGAAAATTTGTTAACACCACACAGCCTGGATTAAATTATCATTTTCCGTTTCCAATCGAACGTGTATTAAAACCCAAAGTTACAAAAGTTAATAGAATCGATGTAGGTTTCAGAGGAGCAAGTGACTCTGGAAGATCCTCAGGTATTGGAGAAGTACCAGAAGAAAGCTTAATGCTTACCGGGGATGAAAATATTGTAGACATCAACTACTCAGTTTTTTGGGTAATAAAAGACGCTGGAAAATTTCTTTTTAATATTCAAAGTCCTGTAGAAACAGTAAAGGCCGCTTCTGAAACAGCTATGAGAGAAGTTATAGCAAAAAGTGAGATACAGTCCATTTTGACTGAGGGAAGATCAAACATTGAGGTTGAAGTTCAGGAAATAACACAAAACATACTTGATGAGTACGGATCGGGAATTCAGATTACACAAGTTCAAACTCAAAAAGCGGATCCACCAAGCCAAGTTATCGATGCGTTCCGAGATGTTCAAGCTGCCAGAGCGGATAGAGAAAGATCTAAAAATGAAGCCGAGGCGTATGCTAACGATGTTATACCAAGGGCTCGAGGTGACGCTGAAAAAATACTTCAAGAAGCAGAAGCATATAAGAAAGAAGTAGTTGCGGCTGCAGAAGGTGAAGCTTCTAGATTTTTAGCAATTTATAATGAGTATAAAAATGCAAAGCAAGTTACACAAGAACGTATGTATTTAGAAACTATGGAAAAGGTTTTAGCAGATATAGATAAAGTTATTATAGATAAAAATTCAGGTCAAGGCGTCGTTCCTTACTTGCCGTTACCAGAATTGAAAAAACCTAAGGGAGATAGTTAATGAAAGTTTCTAAATTTTTACTTCCGATTATAGTTGTTTTAGGAGTAACAGCTTTTCAGTCAATCTTTATTGTTCAAGAAATAAATCAAGCTATAGTATTACAGTTTGGTGATCCAAAAAAAATTATAAAAAAATCTGGTTTAAACTTTAAACTACCTTTTATACAAAATGTTGCGTTCCTCGACAAAAGAGTTTTAAACTTAGACAATCCACCAGAAGAAGTAATAGCAGCTGATCAAAAGAGATTAATAGTCGATGCCTTTGCAAGATTTAAAATAATAGACCCATTAAAATTTTATATATCTGTTGGAAATGAAAGAGTGGCTCGACAAAGATTAGCTACAATTATTAACTCAAGAATTAGGGGTGTTTTAGGAAGACAAGATTTAGCTACACTTCTCTCAAAGGACAGAGCAAAACAAATGTCGATAATTCAAAACGATGTTAATAGAGAGGCACAAAATTTTGGAATTGAAATAGTTGATGTCAGAATTAAACGAGCTGACTTACCGCAAGCTAACAGCGATGCAATATATGCACGTATGCAAACAGAAAGACAAAGAGAAGCCAAAGAGTTTAGAGCGCAAGGTGCGGAAATAGCTACGAAGATTAAATCTACAGCCGACAAAGAAGTAACAGTAATTCTCGCTAATGCTAAGAAAAAATCAGAAATAATGAAAGGTGAGGGCGATGGTCAAAGAAACAAAATATTTGCTAATGCTTTCGGTAGAGATCCTTCATTTTTTAGTTTTTACAGAGCTATGCAATCATACGAAAAATCTTTAATTGGGGGCGATACATCCTTAATTCTTTCGCCAGACAGTGACTTCTTCAAATTTTTTGGGAAATCTGGCCTAATTAAATCGAAAAAAAATTAACCTAATAATAATGAAAGACCTTATAACTGCAATAGGATTGCTTTTATTTATAGAGGGTTTAATCGTTGCCATGTTTCCGTCAAGAATAAAAAATATGCTTAAAATGATAGAGAATATTCCAAATAATAAATTAAGACTAACTGGCATATTATTTCTATCAATCGGTTTTATTATAATTTGGTATATAAGATGAGATTCATTAAAAAATTATCAATTTTAATTCTCTTTTCAACGTTTATTACGTCAGCGCTGTCAAGATCAGCCCCTGAGTCATTTGCTGATTTAGCAGAAAAATTAATGCCATCAGTCGTAAATATTTCAACGACGCAGACAGTAAGATCTGCAGCAAATCCTTTTCCATTTCAATTTCCACCAGGTTCACCTTTTGAAGATATGTTTAAAGAGTTCCAAACGCCTACTGAACGAAAAGCATCATCATTGGGTTCAGGATTTATTATAAGTGATGATGGAACAGTGGTGACCAATAATCATGTAATTGCTAATGCTGAAGACATAATAGTAAGAATAAAAGATAAAGAGTATAAAGCTGCGGTTGTTGGTGCAGATCCGTATGCAGATATAGCAGTGTTAAAAATTGAAACCAACGAGAAATTCACTCCAGTAAAATTTGGCGACTCTGACAAAGCTAGAGTTGGAGATTGGGTTGTGGCTATAGGAAATCCATTTGGTTTAGGTGGAACAGTAACTTCAGGAATTATATCTGCAAGAAATAGAGATATTAATCTTACTCGTTATGATGATTTTATACAAACAGATGCATCTATCAATCAAGGTAACTCTGGAGGACCTTTGTTCAATCTTGATGGCGATGTGGTTGGAATAAACACAGCGATAATAGCTCCAGGTCAAGCTGGTTCTATCGGAATAGGATTTGCTATACCTGCAAATGCTGCTTCTAACGTTATAGATCAGTTAATAAAATTTGGAGAGACAAGAAGAGGGTGGTTGGGAGTAAGGATACAGCAAGTTACGAAAGAAATTGCCGAAGTAGAAAATTTAAAAAAACCCCAAGGTGCTTTAGTTGCTAGTGTAAGTGACAAAAGTCCCGCAGATAAAGCTGGCATTAAGCCCGGCGATATAATTCTTGAGTTCGATGGAAAAAAAATTGATACAATGAGGACGCTACCAAAAGTCGTTGCTAACACAGCAGTTGGTAAAAGTGTTCAGCTTAAAATTTGGCGAAATAAACGAATGGTTTCAAAAAGATTAGTTTTAGGTAGACTAGAGTCATCTAGTGAGTTTAAAGAAAAGAAAACATCGAAGCCCAAGAGTAGTAAAAACTTCGATATAGACAGTTTAAAAATAAATGTGAGAGATATAAATGCCAATGACAGGAAAACAAGAAATTTAAAAAGTTCTATTACAGGTTCAGTAATTAATGAGATATATAATAACAGCCCACTTTCGGGACTATTAAACAAAAATGATATTATAATTGAGGTACAAAAAAGACCAATCAAGTCCTCATCTGAACTTAATAGAGTAGTAAAAAATATAATTAGTCAAAAAGAGCAAACTCTTTTACTAACTGTTATCAACAACAGAAACCAAAGAAGATATCTTGGGGTTAAAATCAAATAATAACAAAAAAATAATTTTAATCTCTGGCCCTACTGCATCTGGTAAGTCTCAACTATCAGTTTTGTTAGCAAAAAGAATTAACGGAGAAATTATAAATGCAGATAGTATGCAAATTTATAAAGAGATATCTATTTTATCTTCAAGGCCAAAGATAACAGATTTAAAAAAAGTTAAACATCATCTCTATGGATTTCAATCAGTTAGCGGTAAGTTTTCAGTTGGACAGTGGCTCAAAAAAGTAAAAAGATGTGCAATAAATATAACTAAAAAAGGTAAAGTACCAATTTTGGTAGGAGGGACAGGTCTTTATTTTAAAGCAGTCACTTCAGGATTAAGTAGAATACCTACAATTAGTAATAAAAAGAGAGAAGCCGTAAAAAAAATATATGAAAAAATCGGCTATAAAAAATTTTACAAAAAGTTAATTTCCTCAGATCCGCTTTGTAAAAATAAAATTTTAGCATCTGATACGCAAAGAGTTTTAAGAGCATTTGAAGTTAAAAGATTCACAAAAAAGTCCATATATGAATGGGCAAAAAATACAAAATCGGATTTCACAGAATATGACGTAAGAAAAATTTACTTAAATATTCCGAGAGAAAAATTGCTGATTAAGATAAATGATAGGACAAAAAAAATTTTAGCGGATCAAAAGTGCTTAAAAGAGGTAAAAAACTTTTTAAATTTAAATATAATTAAGTCTCTTCCCGCCAATAAAATTATAGGTATTGCTGAAATTAAATCATTTTTTGAGGGGAGGCAGACATATAAGCAATTAATTGATAACATTAATATCAAAACTAGGCAGTACGCAAAACGACAGAGCACTTGGTCGAGAGGTCATATGGCTGACTGGATAAGGGTTTATAGCGATAAATCTTCAAATCTTTTTAAAAAAATTTTAAAAGAGGTAAGCTAAAACTTGATTCAATTAAATTCTCCTGTAGATTGTGAAGATGCCAAAATTATTCACAGGTGCAGAAATTGTTTTTAAAGCCTTAATCGACCAAAAGGTTGAATATATTTTTGGTTATCCAGGCGGTGCAGTTTTACCTATTTATGATGAATTAAAAAATCATAAATCAGTTAAACATATTTTAGCAAGACACGAACAAGGAGCAGGACACGCAGCAGAGGGTTATGCGAGATCAAGTGGTAAAGCTGGAGTAATGCTAGTGACGTCTGGTCCAGGTGCAACTAATGCTGTAACTGCGTTAACCGATGCATACATGGACTCAGTTCCATTAGTTTGCATTTCAGGACAGGTTCCAACTCATTTAATTGGTACTGATGCATTTCAGGAATGTGATACAACAGGAATCACAAGACCATGTACAAAACATAACTGGCTAGTAAAAGATGTAAATAAACTTTCGGAAACTTTACACTTGGCATTTGAAGTTGCAACGACCGGTAGACCAGGTCCTGTACTAATAGACATACCTAAAGATATTCAATTTAAAAAAGGGATATATAAATTCACTAACAACAAATTAAAGAAAAAACTAAATGGTAAAGCTACTTCAAAAATTTCTAATAAAGACTTAGACAAATTCATTGAAATGATGAAAAGCTCCACAAGGCCAATTTTTTATACTGGAGGCGGTGTTATTAATTCTGGGCCAGAGGCAAGTACACTTTTGAGAGAGTTGGTAAGTATTACTGGATTTCCTATCACGTCAACGCTTCAAGGTTTAGGAGCTTATCCTGGAGACGATCAGCAATTTCTTGGTATGCTAGGTATGCATGGAACATACGAAGCAAATAACGCTATGCACGATTGTGATTTAATGATTAATATAGGTGCAAGATTTGACGATAGAATTACCGGAAAAGTAGATGAGTTTTCTCCCAACTCAAAAAAAATTCATGTAGATATAGATCCTTCCTCGATCGGTAAAAACATTAAAGTTGATTTAGCAATCACAAGTGATGTTGGACAGCTTTTAAAAAGTTTAATAAAAAGATTCAAAGAAAAAAATAAAAACTTTTTATCATCCAATAAACATAATACATCCAAATGGTGGGAGCAAATTGAAAACTGGAGAGAAAAGAAGTCTTTAAATTTTATAAATAGCAATAAAGTTATTAAACCACAACATGCTGTACAAAGACTATATGAAATTACAAAAGATCAAGATACGTACATAACTACAGAGGTCGGTCAGCATCAAATGTGGGCAGCACAACATTATAAATTTAGAAAACCGAATAGATGGATGACATCTGGAGGCTTAGGAACAATGGGTTATGGTTTACCAGCAGCAATCGGTGTTCAAATAGCTCATCCCGAAAAGTTAGTCGTTGATATAGCAGGTGAAGCTTCAGTTCTTATGACAATGCAAGAAATGTCCACAGCTGTTCAATATAGACTACCTATAAAGATATTTATTTTAAATAATGAATATATGGGGATGGTTAGACAGTGGCAGGAGTTATTGCACGAAAAAAATTATTCTGAAAGTTATACTGCTGCACTACCAGATTTTGTTAAGTTAGCCGAGTCATATGGTTGTGTAGGTATAAGAGCTAAAACACCCGATGAACTTGACGAAAAAATTAAGGAAATGGTAAATATTAATAAACCTGTAATATTTGATTGTGTTGTAGATAAATCTGAAAATTGTTTTCCAATGATCCCATCCGGCAAACCCCACAATCAAATGATACTCGGACCTGAAGAGGAAGAGGAAATATCTGATGAAGGGAAAATATTAGTTTAATGCCTAAATCAAAATCTGCTTATAGTACACCTGGAAAAATTGGTAAGTTGGAGAGACACATACTTGTAGTATGGGTAGATAATGAAGCAGGGGTTTTGGCGAGGGTTGCAGGATTATTTTCTGGAAGAGGATATAATATAGAGTCACTAGCTGTAGCAGAGGTAGATAAAAAAAAACATATTTCCAGAATAACAATTGTAACAGAAGGAACTCCCCAGGTAATTGAACAGATAAAGCTTCAACTAAAAAAACTTATCCCAG
This sequence comes from uncultured Pelagibacteraceae bacterium, assembly GCA_902622825.1. Lineage (GTDB taxonomy): Bacteria > Pseudomonadota > Alphaproteobacteria > Pelagibacterales > Pelagibacteraceae > Pelagilacustribacter. Next base: position 14,056 of record CACNRH010000003.1, on the reverse strand, counting down.
TTCATAAAGTTGCTGATTTCAAGCGTAATGATAAAGAAATTTTGTTTAGAGAAATGGCTTTATTTAAGATATTAGGTAATTCAAAAAAACAAACTAAAGTCAAAATCATTTGTAAAAAATACAACCCAATAATTTTAGACAAATCAAGTAAATCGTGTGTTATTCAAGTTACAGCTTTAAGAAGAGAAATAGATAAATTGACACTTGATTTAAGACCTTATGGTCTGATAAGTACTTCAAGAACTGGGGCAGTAGCAATGACAAAGGGAGCAAAAATATTTAATTAATAAATTAATATGAAAACTTATTACGAAAAAGATACAGACGTTAGCCTAATCAAAAATAAAAAAGTTGCTATATTTGGATATGGTAGTCAAGGACACGCACACGCTTTGAATTTAAAAGACAGCGGTGTAAAAAATGTGGTGGTTGCATTACGAGAAGGTTCAACGAGTATTAAAAAAGCTGAAAGTGCAGGTCTAGAGGTTATGTCATTATCAGATGCAGCTGCATGGGCCGATGTAGTAATGATGTTAACCCCAGATGAACTACAATCGGAAATTTATAAAAATCACATAGAACAAAGAATGAGAGAAGGAACAAGTTTAGCTTTTGCCCATGGATTAAATATTCATTTTGATTTAATAAAAGCAAGAAAAGATTTAGATGTTTTTATGGTTGCGCCTAAAGGTCCTGGTCACACAGTAAGAAGCGAATATCAAAAAGGTGGAGGCGTACCTTGTTTAATGGCAGTTCACAAAGATAGCTCAGGAAAAGCAAAAGATTTAGCTTTATCTTATGCTTCAGCGGTAGGAGGTGGTAAGGCTGGAATTATAGAAACAACATTTAAAGATGAATGCGAGACAGACTTGTTTGGTGAACAAACTGTTTTGTGTGGTGGGTTAGTTGAACTTATTAAAAACGGTTTTGAGACTTTAACTGAAGCAGGTTATCCACCTGAAATGGCTTATTTCGAAACTCTTCACGAGGTAAAATTAATTGTTGATTTAATTTATGAGGGTGGAATAGCCAATATGAATTACTCTATTTCAAATACAGCTGAATATGGTGAATATGTCTCTGGGAAAAGAATAGTTGATAGTAAAACCAAAGAAAAAATGAAAGAAGTTCTTAAAGATATTCAGTCAGGAAAATTTACCAAAGAGTGGATGCAAGAGCACAAATCAGGACAAAAAAATTTCTTAAGAATGCGCGAAGAACTCGCCAAACATCAAATCGAGAAAGTAGGAAAAGAGTTAAGAGCGATGATGCCTTGGATTGGCAAAAATAAATTAGTCGACAAAGACAAAAATTAGCCCAATCTGATCAAAATATTTAATCAATTTATTTAAAGTATTTGCATATTCTCGTTTTACTTGTAATATGCATCTCAGCTTATGAGTGACAAAAATAGAATTATAATTTTCGACACTACCATGCGTGATGGGGAGCAATCTCCTGGAGCGACGATGAGTTTAGAGGAAAAAATTCAAATAGCCAGATGCTTTGATGACCTTGGTATAGACGTAATTGAGGCCGGATTTCCAATTGCATCTCCTGGTGATTTTGAGGCGGTTACAGAAATAAGTAAAGTGCTTAAAAAATCTATTCCAGCAGGACTTTCAAGAGCTACTAGAAAAGATATAGATGCATGCAAAGATTCATTAAGTCATGCTAAAAGATTTCGAATTCATACATTTATTTCAACAAGTCCACTTCATATGAAACATAAACTTAATAAATCTCCAGAGGAAGTTTTAGAATTAATTAAAGATAGTGTGACCTACGCAAGAAAATTTACTGATGATGTAGAGTGGTCCTGTGAAGATGGAACTAGAACAGATCTTGATTTTATGTGCAAATCTGTTGAACTAGCAATAAAGTGTGGCGCCAAAACTATTAATATTCCTGATACTGTCGGATACTCGGTTCCCTCAGAATTTAAAAAAATAATTGAAACTTTAATTAATAAGGTTCCCAATATTAATAAAGCAATTCTATCAACACATTGTCACAATGATTTAGGTTTAGCGGTAGCCAACTCTTTAGCTGGCGTGATGGCAGGTGCTAGACAAATAGAGTGCACCATAAATGGAATTGGAGAGAGAGCAGGTAATGCAGCTTTGGAAGAAGTTGTTATGGCAATGAGAACAAGAAATGATCTAATGCCTTATACAACAGGTATAAATACTAAACTTCTGAGCAAAGCATCAAAAATAGTTTCGAACGCAACAGGATTCCCAGTTCAATTTAACAAAGCGGTGGTAGGAAAAAATGCATTTGCTCATGAGTCAGGAATACACCAGGACGGAATGTTAAAAAACAGAAACACTTATGAAATTATGACTCCTGAAAGCGTTGGAGTTAAAAAAACCTCTTTAGTTATGGGCAAGCACTCTGGCAGACATGCTTTTAGAGACAAATTATCTGATATGGGATATGTAGACGTTACAGATGATATAATCGACGTTGCTTTTGGTAAATTTAAAATTTTAGCAGACAAAAAAAAACATGTTTATGACGAAGATATAGCTGCGCTTGTTGATGATAGTTTAATAAAAGAGGACAATGTTATTAATTTGAAATCTTTAAAAGTATTTGCAGGTACTGGTGAGCCTCAAAAAGCAATAATGAAACTTGAGGTAATGGGTGAAGTTAAAGAAGCAAACGAATCTGGAGACGGTCCGGTAGATGCAATATTTAAATGTATAAAAAAATTATACCCTCACGAAGTGAACTTACAACTTTACAATGTTCATGCAGTCACCGAGGGCACTGATGCTCAGGCAACAGTAAGTGTAAGAATTGAGGAGAACGGCAAAACAACAGTTGGTCAAGCAGCTAATACAGATACATTGGTAGCTTCAGCTGACGCATATTTAAATGCACTCAATAAACTAATAATCAAAAGAAAAAAAACTGCCCCAGATCCTATGGATCTGACCGGCACTAAATATATAAGGGAAAAAGATGGCACTATTTAAATCATTATCAGGAATATCATCGATGTGGTCACAAGACATGGCAATCGATTTAGGAACAGCTAACACTCTAGTAGTTTTAAAAAAACAAGGTGTAGTTTTAAATGAACCTTCAGTGGTAGCAGTTATTTCAGACGGCAATAAAAAATCAGTCTTAGCTGTTGGAGATGAGGCTAAAACAATGTTGGGAAGAACCCCAGGAAACATACAGGCAATAAGGCCCTTAAAAGATGGAGTAATCGCAGACTTTGTGGTTACAGAGGAAATGATAAAACATTTTATTAAGAAGGTTCATCAAAAGACAGCTTTTGCAAACCCTAGAATTTTAATCTGTGTACCCACTGGCTCAACACCGGTTGAAAGAAAGGCAATACAAGATTCTGCTTTAGCCGCAGGCGCAAGAAAAGTCCAACTCATTGAGGAACCGATAGCAGCTGCCATAGGTGCAGGTTTACCTATTTCTGAAGCAACAGGATCAATGGTTGTTGACATAGGAGGTGGTACTACTGAAATAGCCGTTATGTCATTAGGCGGTGTAGTTTACTCAAAATCTCTCAGGGTGGCTGGAGACGCTATGGATCAACAAATAATTAATTTTATGAGAAAAAAATTTAATCTATTGATTGGGGACTCTACTGCTGAAAAAATAAAGAAAGAAATCGGAACAGCAGTACCAACTGGAACGAATACCTTTTTGATGAAAGGTAGAGATATTAGATCTGGAACACCAAAAGAAATATCTTTAACAGAGGAGGATGCATGCGAAGCCTTAATGCCAGTTTTAAATCAAGTTTTAGGAGGAATTAAAGAAGCTTTGGAAAATACACCACCAGAATTGTCGGCTGACTTAGTTGATATGGGATTAGTTTTAACAGGAGGTGGTGCATTATTAAGAAACATAGATAAATTAATTTCTAAAGACACTGGATTACCAGTCACTATAGCTGATGATCCTTTATCCTGCGTTGCTGTAGGAACAGGCAAAGCCTTAGAGAATGAAGAGTTATTCTCTACCATGTTATCGGAATATTAATTTAGTTGATTAAAATTAATGTCTACGAGCAGAGAAGATTTTGGTATAGCAGTTCGGTCAGCGCTTCTTAAAAAAGGTGCTAGACAAAAATTTTCACTTTTTTTTCTATTTATAATATCGACAATAATTTTTTTTTTAGATTTTTATAATGTTAAAGGTATAAAGTTAACTAAAAACCTTATAAGCGATGGTTTGTATAGAGTTTCCAATATCGCCACTTCGCCTTTTAAACTTTTTACATATACTAAAGAAGGTGCATCTGATCTTATTTTTACCTACAAAGAAAATAAATTATTAAAAGATGAGATCGAAAGGTTAAGAAAAGAAGAGTTTCAAGTTGAATATTTAACAAATCAGAATGACAATCTGAAAAAAATACTTGAGTCTGATACTAATACTTTAAGCGAAAGCACATTAGCAAAAGTTTTAATAGATAAAAATAGTCCGTTCTTAAAATCAATTATAATTAATAGAGGCTCAAGTTCGGGCATAGCTAAAGGAATGCCGGTGCTAGATGGAAATTATTTAGTAGGTAGAATAGTTGAAGTGAATTTTCTTTCTTCAAGAGTGTTATTATTAAATGATTTGAATAGTCGTATTCCCGTCACTTTTGGAGAAAAATCTAATCAGGCCATACTGACTGGTAAAGGCGGAAGGGATCCTGCAATGGAATATTTGCCCGAAACTTATGAAGCCGAACCAAATATCAGTGTTTTTACCTCTGGAAAAGATGGTGTTTTGATACCTGGATTACCTATTGGTAAAACTATTGTTGAAGAAAAATCGATAAAAGTAAAATTATTCTCCGACCCTAATCAACTTTCTTTTGTTACTGTACAATTAACTGACGCAAAAAAGGAAAATTTTTAATGGCAATTTTATTTAAAAATTTTAGACTAAATATATTAAATTTAGGCCCATTGATATTACTTTATTATATATCCATAAGTGAAATTGATACTTACTTTAGTAATTTTTTTGAAATTTTGTCTTTTAATCTACAAATAGCAATAATCTATTATTGGATGCTTAAAAATCAATCAGTAATTGGAAATGGCCATATATTCTTGGCTGGAATTATCAATGATGTTGTAATGGGATTACCTCTTGGATTGAGTTCAATTAGTTACTTAACTGTATCTTTTGTAGCGTCATATGTAAGAAATGTTACAGTTAATATTTCGTTATTTACTGATTGGTTTACTTTTATACTTGCTATTTTTTTCTCAAATTTGGTACTTGTGATATTTATATATAATTTTTCACAAATTAAACTTGAATATACTGATATTTTTTACAATGCATTTTTTACGTTTTTATTTTACCCAGCTGTATGGGGAATATTTAATTTTTATAGTAAGATGATGGTATTGAAACACGATGATTAATAATATTGGAAGCGGAAATACGATAATAAAATCCAAGCTAATAAGCAGGAGAATGTTTATACTGTCCACGGCCAAAGCAATTGTGTTTTTTGGAATATTTGGTCGGCTAGTGTCTCTTCAAATTAATGAGGCGACAAAATATAAAACTTTATCAGATAAAAACAGATTTAGAGAATGGAAAATTGCTCCACAAAGAGGATTGATAAAAGATTATTTTGATCAAGAAATAGCTTCAAATAAGAAGGTATTTCAATTACACATTACCCCAGAAAACTCTCCAGATTTAGAAAAATTATTTTTTAGGTTAAAAACAATTTTAAATTTGACAGACAAACGTATTGCATTTTTAAAAAGAAAAATTACCAAACAAAAACCCTGGGAACCAATTATTGTTTCAGATAATCTGACTTGGTCAGAATTTTCTAGAATCAATTTATTTCTTCATGAACTTCAGGGAGTTGAGCCAATAGTGTCTGTGGCAAGAGTGTATCCCAATAATTCTTCTTCAGCACATATTGTAGGGTATGTATCTGAGGTTAGCGCAAAGGATCTTGAAAAGAAAGAATATTTAAGAGACATGGCAGTGACAGGTATTTCCGTCGGCAAAACTGGATTAGAGCATAAGTTAGATAAATCAATAATTGGTAAAGTAGGTTTTCAAAGATATGAAGTAAATGCGTTTGGAAAAAGAATTAAACAAATTCAGATTGATAAAGGTAAAGCAGGAACCGATTATAGAACAACAATTGATCTTGAAGTTCAAAAATTCACCACTGGTCTTTTGGAAGATAAGGCAGCAGCGGTTTGTGTGATGGATATATATAATGGAGATATTGTTTCAATGGTGTCTTCCCCCAATTACGATCCAAACGCGTTTGTCCATGGAGTGAAAAAAGATTATTGGAAGGAATTAATAGGAAACGATCTAAAACCCCTTAACAATAAAGTAATTTCAGGCTTATATCCTCCAGGCTCAACTTTAAAGACCATAGTTGCATTAAGTGCTTTAGAAAATGACGTATGGAATCCTAAAAGATATTTAAATTGCAATGGGGTTACAGAGCTATATGGAGAAAAATTTCACTGTTGGAAAAAAAAGGGTCATGGAAATGTTAATATGAGAACAGCCATACAAAGATCTTGCGATGTGTATTTTTATGAGGTTGCTAGATTACTAGGTGTAGACAGGCTTTCAGAAACAGCAAAAAAATTTGGTTTAGGAAAAACAGTACTGGATGGGTTTATTGAGGAAAGGTCTGGTGTTGTACCTAACACTAGCTGGAAGAAAAAATTTATAGGAAAAAACTGGTATCTGGGTGAAACCTTACACTCTGGAATTGGCCAAGGTTACTATCAGTCAACGCCTTTACAATTATGTTTAATGACAGCGCAGTTGGCTAACGGAGGTTTTGAACTCAAACCAAGATTGCTGGTTAATGAAGAAAAAAATAATTTAAGAGAATTTATTAAATATAAAAATGACAACCCAAACGATCCTTTGCCATTAGATATGTTGGTTTCCAACTTTAATTTAAAACCATTATTCAGAAATCAAGAAAATATTAATTTTGTTAAAGATGCAATGTATGCAGCTACCAATGAGGCAGGGGGAACATCTTATAGATCGCGATTATTGGATAAAAAATTTATGTTCGCTGGAAAAACAGGGTCCTCTCAAATCAAAAGGTTTACTGCTGAGCAAAGAGAGCTTGAGGTAAAACAAAAGGATCTTAATTATAAGGATAGAGACCATGCACTTTTTGTGGCGTTTGCGCCTGTTAAAGACCCTCAATATGCAATTAGTGTCGTTGTTGAACATGGTGGTACCGGAAGTAGCGCCGCAGCTCCATTAGCTAAAAAAATAATTAAAAAAGTTTTAGAGAGACATGAACTTAGAAGAAGTTATCAATTTTCATTAGGGAAGGAAATATAATGTTTCAACCAAGATCGATACAATCAAGCATGTCTTTCAGAGAAAAAGTCTATTCACTTGATTATACTCTTGTATTTAGCATATTAATTCTTGGTCTAATTAGTATGTTTGCAATGTATTCTACCGACGGAGGAGAATTTAAATACCACACAAAGAGTCATATGCTAAGGTTTGGAGTATTTTTTACTATGTTTTTCGTTGTTTCATTTTTTCAAATTAGATTTTGGTATAAAATAAGTACATTATTTTATTTATCAATATTTTTACTTTTGTTAGCTGTAAAATATTTCGGATTAACATCTTCTGGATCTCAAAGATGGTTGAATTTATACTTTATGAATTTACAGCCATCGGAATTGATGAAAGTTGCATTAATTTTATTTTTGGCGAAATATTATCATAGAATTACTACAGCTGACGTAAATAGAATTAAACATTTGTTTTTACCAATTGTTGCCTTGATAGCACCTGTATTATTGGTCGTTACCCAGCCTGATCTTGGTACATCGATATTAATAGCAATAGGAGGAGTAGTGGTTGCATGGCTTGCTGGAGTAAGGGTTAAGTTTTTTACTTATGCTTCTATTTTGTTTATTTCACTCATGCCGATAGCTATATCTTTTTTAAAGCCATATCAAAAAGCAAGAATATTAACTTTTTTAAATCCAGATAGAGATCCTTTAGGAGCTGGCTATCAAATCATTCAGTCAAAAATAGCTATTGGGTCCGGAGGTTTATTCGGAAAAGGTTTTTTGAACGGATCACAAAGTTACCTCGATTATTTACCAGAAAAGCATACTGACTTCATATTTACGTTATTTTCTGAAGAATTTGGATTTTTTGGGTCTGTGACGATACTCCTTATTTATAGTTTAATTATTTATAGGATTGTTCAAATTGGGAATATAACGAGAAGTAGTTTTGGAAAATTATATTGTTACAGTTTTGCTACTGCGTTCTTTGTATATGTAGCAGTAAATATGGGCATGGTATTAGGTTTACTACCTATTGTGGGAGCACCCCTTCCAATAATGTCATATGGTGGTTCATCCATGATGGCAATGATGATAGGTCTAGGTATAGTAATGTCCTGTAAAGTTTACAAGGATGTGCCAGTTAATTAAGTCAAATTTTAAGACCAAAATGGTCAAAAAAAGATAAATTAATGCTTGCCATGTTATAGATGAGGTGATCTAATCTAAAATAATATGTTTGGTGATAAGAAGAAAAATATTAGCGACTCAGAAAGATCTTTAATAAGTGAAACTGTAAGTATTGACGGAACAGTAAATAGCTCCGGAGCAATTGACATTGCAGGTCTAGTTAAAGGTCCAGTTTTTTCTAAAGAACTTGTTATAAAAGAAACAGGTTCAGTTTCTGGTGCAATAGAGGCTGACCAAGTTGAAATTTACGGACATTTAGACGGGAAAATTTCCGCAGACAACGTAGTAATAGGGTCAACTGGTGTTGTAAAAGGTGATATTGAATTTTCATCAAACTTAAGAACCGAAAATGGAGCTGATATTGAAGGTTACATAAAAAAATCACAAACTAAGACAAAATCAGCTGGTGATTTCTTATTCTCAAAGACAAAAGAAGAAAAAAAGAAGAAAAACGGTAAGCCTGAGGCTGTTGTTAACAAAGAATCAGAAGCTTTAATCTAACGCACTACAATTTTACTAAACATTATATATAATATTCTTATGAATAATTATAAATGTAAGTCTGTTGGAGTTGTGGGAGCAGGAATACAGGGCGTATGTGTTGGGCTTCATCTTATTAAAAAAGGTATTCCAGTCACGATTTTCGACAAACAAGATCCAGGCCGAATGGCTTCCTATGGGAACGCAGGTCACTTCTCTCCTTATGCAGTTCTACAGCTTAACAGACCAGATATAATCTACGATATACCCAAAATGTTGTTTACTTCATACGGACCATTGGCGCTGAAATGGAATTACATACCTAAAATGCTGCCTTGGATTTTAAAGTATTTAAAGTCCTCTACAAAAAAATCTATGATGCATACAGCAAAGTATATGCACCAAATACTTAATTTATCATTAGATGCATATGATGATTTATTCAAAGAAATTGATACATCCAACTTGGTGGAAAGAAAAGGCATAATATATATATGGACTAATAAAAATAAAAAAAGTAGGGACTTAGAAATTAAAGTTAGAGACCAACTCGGTGTAAAACAAAAAATTTTAAATCAAAAAGAAATATTAGATTTGGAGCCAAAATTAAGTCCAGTTTTTGACGCCGGTGCATTCTATGACTACGCATATCATGCAAGAGACCCCCATGGAATATTAATCAAACTATTCGAATTGTTTTTAAAAAAAGGCGGTAAATTTATTAAATCTGAAGTAAAAAATCTTAAACAAATTGATAAAGATAAAACCGAAATTACTACTTCAGAAACAAACTACTCTTTTGAAAAAATAGTCTTAGCTTGCGGTGCATTTTCAAAAAAATTTACAGATGAGCTTGGAGAGAATATACCATTAGACACTGAAAGAGGCTACCATGTCCACTTTGAAAACATGGACCACCTGATATCAAGACCAGTAATTTTTTTGGATAGAGGATTTGGAATGACCCCAATGAATCAAGGTTTACGAGCTGTGGGCACTGTAGAGCTAGGTGGTCTCAAAAATCCATTGTCAAAAAAGAGAATAGATTACATATTAAGATGTTCAAAAGAATTATTACCGCAATTAAAAAATCATAAGGATGAGTGGCTTGGATTTAGACCAACTCTTCCAGATTTTCTACCAGTGCTTGGCCCATCTTTGAAGAATAAAAATATAATATATTCATTTGGACATCAGCACTTAGGTTGGACGCTTGGTGCAATTACTGGAAAGATTATTTCAGGAATTATTTCTGAAGAAAACACAAATCTTAATCTACAGCCATATAGTTCCTCAAGATTTAGCTAAATAAAACGAAGGTTCAGAAATGATAAAAGTTGCAGTTCTAGATGATTATCAAAACATTTTTGAGGAAATTATTAATACCGAAGAGCACAAATCTCAAATTGAATTTAAAGTTTTCACCGAACCTTTTGAAAACGAAACAGAGACAAAAGTACTATTAGAAGATTTTGATGCATTATTTATAATGAGAGAAAGAACTCCAATAACAAATTCTTTAATAAACTCTCTATCTAAACTAAAATTTATTATGACCTCTGGAATGAGAAATAATTCCATTGATTTAAAAGCTGCTAAAAAGAAAAATATCAAAGTATGCGGAACTGACATTAATCCAAATCCTGCAGCAGAAATAACTTGGGCTTTAATACACGGACTGATGAGAAATATGAAAGTTGAGATAGACAATATGTTTCAAGGTTACTGGCAATCGACAATAGGCGCTGAGCTAAAAGGAAAGAGGTTAGGTATTATAGGCCTTGGCAAGATCGGCACACGTGTTGCTAAAGTTGCAAAAGCATTTGAAATGGAAGTATCTGCTTGGAGTGAAAATTTAAATTTATCCAATGCTAATGAATTAGGAATTTTACCAATGAGTAAAGATGATTTAATAAAAACTTCAGATATAATCTCTATACATGTTGTTCTCGGAGAAAAATATAAAGACTTAATTAAATATAAAGAATTATCCATGATGAAAAAAAGTGCTTTTTTAATCAATACTTCCAGAGGTCCAATCATTAATGAAAAAGATTTGATTAAGGCCTTAGAAAACGAAATCATTGCAGGTGTGGGATTAGATGTTTATGATATTGAACCACTACCTCAAAATCATAAGCTAAGATTTTTACCCAATGCTTTACTATTACCTCATCTTGGATATGTGACAGCAGAAAATTATAATAAATTCTATAATCAGATGTTAGAAAACTTGTTAGCCTGTCTAGATAATAAGCCGATAAGAGAAATAAATTAACTTTGCATTTCTATTATTGATTGATTTTGATAAACTCATTTTGAGACACTGATTTGTTTTTTTTGATTAAAAATATGACACAAAGTGTAGGGAAGTATGAAAAAATTATTACTAATTGTATCTATTTTATTTTTAACTGGTTGTTACGGTTCTGCATCTTTAATAGGACCAGCTTCAGGAGTAGCTAGTGGTAAAATTGCACAATCTGCTTTAACTACTTCCTTAAGTTATGCAGTAAAAAATAAAACTGGAAAATATCCTGTGGAGCATGCAGCAGGGTATGCGAAAGAGAAAAATAAACAAAAAATGCCAGTTACAATTAAGACTGTAAAATGCGTCACTTTTCTTGAGAATACCTCTCCGGAATTCTGTGAAAGGATGAAGAAAAAATTTGTTTCTTTGCAAAACTCTATAGATAAAAGTTTTAAGATTGAGAATTTAGATTAGCTAGTTGGAAGTCCGGCAGCCTTCCAGCCTGGATCAACACCATTACCACTAAAACCATCAGATAAATTATGAGCTTTAAAACCCTCTTTAGTTAATAACATCGCAGCTAATTGCGATCTACCTCCAGCCGCACACATCACAACAATTTCTTTATCTGTCGATATTTCTTTTTTAACATTTTCTACAAAGTTTGGATCGGGTTCCTGCCATTTTGTTAAATCAGGACTAACTGTAATAAAAAAAGTTTTCGAATTTAATGCCTCACTATTAGGTTTTTCACCATCTTTCCATTCTGCTTTTGTCCTAACATCTAACAGAACGCTATTTGGGTTATTTTTAAGGTAGTTTTTTAATTCAGAGGATTTAATTTGTTTAATCATAGTTGGCCCCATTTAATTATATGGGGCCAAATATTCAATGTGTTAATTTAGCGCTTGTTTAATATCTGCAACTATATCATCAGGATGTTCAATACCGATTGATAATCTTACATATCCTGGTGTTACTCCAGCAGCTAACATTTCGCTTTCAGTAAGTTGACTATGCGTTGTTGTAGCTGGGTGGATAGCTAAACTTCTAGCATCTCCAATATTTGCAACGTGGTAAAGCATCTTTAAGTTATCAATGAACTTGGCTCCTGCCTCCTTAGTTCCTAAGTCCATTCCCACTAATGAACCAAAACCTCCTTGCATATATTTTTTAGCCCTATCTCTGATTTCACCTTGGTAATTTGTAGGATATATCACTTTTTTTACTTTTTTATGACCATCTAAAAAATTAACAACTTTCTCTGCGTTACTACAATGTTGTTTCATTCTTAAAGCGACCGTTTCCAAACCTTGAATTATTTGGAAGGCATTAAATGGGCTTAAAGGAGCACCTAAGTCTCTCAGTAAAACCACTCTAGCTCTGATCACAAATGGGATATTAGCTCCAGTTAATTGTGGAACTGCATCGGCCCAAATTGCACCATGATAACTTTGATCTGGTTCATTAAGTAGAGGTTGTCTTTTTCTATCTTTAACCCAATCAAAGTTTCCTCCATCAACAATTATTCCACCAATCGAAGTTCCATGTCCACCAATATACTTTGTTAAAGAATGCATTACGATTGCAGCTCCATGAGCTAAAGGTTTACATATAACTGGTGAAGCAGTGTTATCAATAATTAAAGGTATACCTTTTTTTCTACCAATATCAGAAACTTCTTTTATTGGAAATACACGAAGATAAGGATTAGGAAGAGTCTCACCATAGTAAGCTCTTGTTTTATCATCAGTTACTTTCGCAAAGTTTTTAGGATCTGCAGGATCTGCAAACCTTACTTCTATACCCTGTTGTCTTAAAGTATTTTTGAACAAATTAACTGTGCCTCCATATAAATCAGTTGATGCAACAATGTTATCTCCAGCTTGTGCTAGATTTTGTATACACATCGCTGATGCTGCTTGACCTGAGCCAACAGCACATGCAGCCACACCGCCTTCTAACGCTGCAACTCGTTTTTCTAATACGTCAACTGTTGGATTCATTATACGTGTATAAATGTTACCAAATTCCTTCAAACCGAATAAATTTGCTGCATGTTCAGCGTTTTTAAACTGGTATGAAGTTGTTTGATAAATTGGAACTGCTACTGACGTAGTTGCTGGGTCACTTCTATAGTCCCCACCATGTAAGCCAATAGTTTCTGGGTTTTTAAAATCAGCCATTGATTTCCTCCCTTATTGTTTCATTTTTATCGTTCATTTTTTTCTCCATCTTTCTGGAGAAGAATGAACGAATTTAATTCTGTCCATCTTCTCCTTTTTAGTACTTCGGCAATTGCCAGGTGTACAATATGGTTCAAATACCTGATTTAATTTTAGATTTTTCTAAAAAAAAACCACCGTCTAAAGCGGTGGTCTAAGATGACTGACGCTTTAGCAGGATTTATTAAGCGCCCGCAAGTTGCCTTAAGTCGGCGCTATAGTGATTAAAGGTTAATTTTTTTGATAAGTCAACTCTTTTTTTAAAAACTTTGCAATTTGAAGCATCCCATCAAATCCAGCTTTTTTTTCAGCTACAGAGTTATAATTGGTATTAGTATTAACGTCATAAGTGTATTTCACACCTGATTTATCTTTAATATACTCAATACCCGCAATTTCAATATTGTTATTTTTCAAAAAATTTTCATATTTTTTAATATCTGGATTTTCGTAATTTTTAAGTATCATAAACTTGTTTCCATCAGGATTGCCGGAATCATTTTCTGTATTATTATTTTTACTATCACAAGGGCAAAGTTCAAAAGAGTTTCCAGCATCGACCTGAACAGCGTATAAAAATTTGGAATTAACAAACTCTAATC
>CACNRH010000002.1 GCA_902622825.1 uncultured Pelagibacteraceae bacterium | reverse complement strand
TAAAAAAAAGATCCCGGCAGTAGGAGCTGCAATTAATTTAAAAAATATATGAAAGATTTGATTACTATAGGATTACCAAGCAAGGGCAGACTTAAAGAAAAAGCTGAAAACTTTTTCGTTAAGAAAGGTTTAAAATTTACAAAAAGTGATAAAGAAAGAAATTATTTTGCAGAAATAGAAAATAGATCCAATATTAAGATTATTTACCTACATGCTAAAGAAATTATTCAAAGATTAGGAGATGGCACTTTAGATCTAGGTATTTCAGGTTTAGATTTATTAAATGAGTCTGAAAAAAGCTTACGTAATAAAATAAAGATTAAATGTAACCTTGATTTTGGAAATGCAAATCTGGTTGTGGCAGTTCCCAATGATTGGATAGACGTTCAAACCATTGCTGATTTAGAAGAAATCTCATTTGACATGAGATCTAATCACAATAAAAGACTAAGGGTAGCAACAAAATATCCAAATCTTACAAACGATTTTTTAATATCGAAAGGTGTAACACAATACAAATTAGTGTTAAGTTTAGGCGCTACTGAAACCTACCCATTCATAGGTTCTTCAGAAATTATCACCGATATCACCTCTACTGGTAAAACTTTAGAGGATAATAACTTACGGGTTTTAAAAGATGGTTTAATTTTAAAATCCACAGCTTGTTTATTTTTAGCAAAAAAAAAGGCTGCAATTTTGCAGCCTTTTTTGAAATCTATTAGTGAGTAAAATTACATTCCCATTCCACCCATACCGCCCATACCGCCCATTCCGCCTCCCATAGGTGGCATTGCAGGACCAGCATCTTTATCTTCTGGTTTGTCTGCTATCATAGCTTCTGTTGTAATTAATAAACCTGCAATTGAAGCGGCATCTTGTAATGCAGATCTGACAACTTTTGTTGGATCAATTATTCCTTTCGAGAACATGTCTACGTATTCCTCGTTTTGTGCATCATATCCCTGTGAAGATTTTTTACCTTCTAAAAGCTTACCAACAACTACAGATCCATCAACTCCAGCATTAGCCGTAATTTGTCTGATAGGGGCTTGTAATGCTTTTTTAACAATTTCAACACCAGCCTTTTGATCATCACCTTTAACTTTTAAACTTTCTAAATCTTGAGAGGCATATAATAAAGCGCAACCACCACCTATGACAACACCTTCCTCGACTGCCGCCCTAGTAGCGTTTAAGGCATCTTCTACTCTATCTTTTCTCTCTTTAACCTCAACTTCAGTTGCCCCACCAACTTTTATGACTGCTACTCCGCCAGCTAATTTTGCAAGTCTTTCCTGAAGCTTTTCTTTATCATAGTCAGATGTAGTTTCATTTATTTCTGCTCTTATTTGATTGCATCTAGCTTCAATATCGGATTTTTTGCCTTCACCAGCAACTATAGTACTATTTTCTTTATCTATTTTTACTTTTTTACAAGAACCAAGATTTCCTATCTTAACATTTTCAAGTTTTATACCTAAATCTTCAGAAATAACCTGTCCACCCGTTAAAATTGCTATGTCCTCCAGCATCGCTTTTCTTCTATCACCGAAACCTGGAGCCTTTACCGCCACAACTTTAAGGCCTCCTCTTAATTTATTTACAACAAGGGTAGCTAAAGCTTCACCCTCAACATCTTCGGAAATTATCATAAGTGGCCTATTTGCTTGAACTACAGATTCTAAAAGCGGAACCATTGGCTGTAAGTTTGCTAATTTTTTTTCAACTAAAAGAACTAAAGGATTGTCCAGCTCTGTTGTCATTTTTTCTGTATTTGTTACGAAATAAGGTGATAGATAACCACGATCAAACTGCATTCCCTCAACAACATCAAGCTCTGTTTCTACCCCTTTAGCTTCCTCAACTGTAATTACTCCTTCATTACCAACTTTTTGCATAGCTTTAGAAATCATATCACCTATCGATTTTTCACCATTAGCTGAAATTGTTCCAACCTGAGCAACTTCCTCGTTTGCTTTAACTTTTTTTGAAGAGGACTTAAGTTTCCCGATCACGTGTTCAACAGCTTTATCAATACCTCGTTTAATATCCATCGGGTTCATTCCTGCCGTTACGTATTTCAATCCCTCTGTAACTATTGACTGAGTCAAAATAGTAGCTGTTGTAGTCCCATCACCTGCATTATCATTAGTTTTACTTGCAACTTCTTTAACCATCTGAGCGCCCATATTTTCAAATTTATCGTCTAATTCAATTTCTTTTGCGACAGAAACACCATCTTTTGTAGTTCTTGGTGCGCCGTATGATTTATCCATTACAACGTTTCGACCCTTAGGACCCAAAGTTACTTTAACTGCATTAGCTAAAGTGTTAACGCCTTTGAGCATTTTTGCTCGAGCTTCAGTGTCAAATTTAATTACTTTCGCCATTATAATCTCCTAATTTATTTTTTTCTTTTTGATATTCCCATAATGTCAGCTTCTTTCATTATGCTATATTCCTTACCATCAATTTTAACATCATTACCAGACCATTTACCGAATAAGACAATATCACCTACCTTAACGTCAAGCGGTGATAACTTTCCTTGATCATTTTTTATCCCTGGGCCGATTGCCACGACTTCTCCTTCTTGGGGTTTTTCTTTGGCAGAATCGGGAATTATTATTCCTCCAGCAGTCTTTTCTTCGCTATCTAACACCTTTATTAGAACACGGTCGTGAAGAGGTCTAAATTTCATATATTCTCCTATAAATTAATGTATTTGATATGGTATATTTTTCCAAAATTTCAAGAGATTTAACATAAAATACTGAAAAAACCTAATATTCTTATATTTTTGACAATTATTTCATGAAATTTTAAAACAAATTTAAGGATTTTATTTTGAAAAAATTAGAACATTTAGAGGAAATAGCGAAAAATTACGATACTTTTATAATCGATTTGTGGGGCGTCATACACAATGGGATAAAGTTGAACGAGGATGCAATTGTTACAATTGAAAAACTGCACAACATGAAAAAAAGGGTTGTTTTCTTATCTAATGCTCCTAGACCAAGTAAAAATGTAATCAATTTTTTGAAAAAATTAAACATGGATGAAAAATATTTAAAAAATGTGTTTACGTCTGGTGAAGCATCCTCAATAGCTATAAAATCAGAAAAATTCGGTAAATATTTTTATCACCTTGGACCAAAGAGAGACAACTCGTTATTTAAAGGTTTAGAAAAAAACAAGAAAAGCCTAGGTGATTGCGAATACATTCTTTGTACCGGCCTATTTGACGATAATTTAAATAATCTTGACTATTATGAAGACCTTTTAAAAAATTTTACAAATAAAAAATTAATTTGCACAAACCCTGACCTTACAGTGCACAGAGGAGATATCAGTGAATTTTGTGCTGGCACAATTGCCTCAATTTTTAAAAACCTTGGCGGTGATGTAATTTATTTTGGAAAACCCTACATAGAAATTTACAAAATGTTTCTCAAAGATAATGAAAAAGCTATTGCAATTGGAGACAATTTAAATACGGATATTTTAGGAGCAAATAAATTAAATATAGACTCAGTTTTTATATATGAAGGTATCCACAAAAATGAAATTAGAAATGAAAAAGATGTTGTTAAATTATTAAATAATTATGATGTTGTAGGTAAATTTTATCAACCTAAATTAAAATGGTGAAATGAAAATTTATAAAAACTTTAACATAGATAAAAGATTTCAAAACTCGGTGATTGCTATCGGTAATTTTGATGGAATTCATGCGGGTCATCAAAAAATATTTAATCAGGCCAAAAGATTAGCCAAAACAAAAAAAATTAAATTTGGTGTAATTACATTTGAACCAATTCCTAGGGCTTTTTTTAAAAAACTAAAAAACTATAGAATAAATTCAATTGATCAAAAAATCTCAATCATGAGAAATCTAAATATCGATTTTTTAATTATTCAGAAGTTTAATAAAGAATTCAGTAAGATTAATTATTTCAAATTTATTAAAAAAAATATTTATCTTAAAACTAAAGCAAAATATATTCTTGTTGGCAATAATTTTAGATTTGGGAAAAATCGAGAGGGAGATATTAAAAGATTGAAAAAATTTGAAGAGAATTTTTTATACAAAATTAAAGTGATCAAACCACTCAAAATGCTTAATAAGATTATTTCATCTACAAAAATTAGAGATTATTTAAAAAACGGAGATGTAATTAATGCAAATCGATTCTTAAAAAGATACTGGACCGTCCAAGGAAAAGTAATAAAAGGCACGAAAAGAGGTAGAGAAATTGGTTTTCCAACATGCAATATAAATTTAAAAGACTATTTGATACCTAAGTTAGGTGTTTATTCGGTTGACGTGGGCCTCGAAGGATCTAAAATTTTTTATAAAGGCATTGCGAATGTTGGATATAGACCAACTTTTGGTGGCAATGATATAAATTTAGAAGTAAATATATTTAGATTTAATCAAAATTTGTATAATAAGAATATTAGAGTATTATTTAAAAAATTTATTAGACCGGAGAAAAAATTTAAAAATATTAATGAACTTAAGTCACAAATTATAAAAGATTTAACAAAGATTTAACGAAAAATGTCAAAAGAGACCATATCACTACCCAAAACATCTTTCTCAATGAAAGCAAATCTTCCAAACAAGGAACCTATAATAGTAGAAAAATGGAAAAAAATAAATCTTTACAAAAAACTAAGAAAAAGTTCAAAGGGAAGAAAGAAATTTATTCTACATGATGGCCCGCCTTATGCCAATGGACATATTCATATGGGTACTGCTTTGAACAAAATTTTAAAAGACATGATAACAAGATTTCACCAAATGTACGGTAAAGACTCAGTATATGTGCCTGGTTGGGATTGTCATGGACTACCAATTGAGTGGAAAATTGAGGAGCGATATAAAAAGAATAAAAAAAACAAAGACGATGTTCCCGTAAAAGATTTCAGGACTGAATGTAGGGAATTTGCAAAAAAATGGATAAATATTCATATAGAGGAATTTAGAAGATTAGGAGTTACCGGAGATTTTGAGAATTATTATTCCACGATGAGTTTTTCCGCAGAAGCTCAAATTGTTAGAGAGCTTGGTAAATTTTTGCTTAAAGGAGATTTATATCAAGGCTTTAAACCAGTGTTGTGGTCTACAGTAGAAAAAACTGCTTTAGCGGATGCAGAAGTAGAATATTTTGAGCATACTTCAAACACTATTTACACGGGATTTGAAATTACTAAATCGAATCATGACTTTCTTCTGGGTGCAAATGTTATTATATGGACAACAACTCCATGGACAATCCCAGCAAATCGAGCTTTGGCGTATAGTGAAAATCTGCAGTACTCTTTGTTGGAAATCGAGCAATTGTCTCATTTCAAAGGAAAGAAAATTGTAGTAGCTACTGATCTCGTAAATTCTGTTACAGAAAAATGTAATTTGAAGAATTTTAAGATATTAAAAAACTTCCATGGTAAATTTTTAAAAGACACAATTTGTGAACACCCATTCAATAATTTAGGATTTGACTATAACGTGCCCTTATTAGATGCAAATTTCGTTAATCTTGAGCAGGGGACAGGTTTAGTTCATTGTGCACCTAGTCATGGTCCTGATGACTTTAACCTTTGTTTAAAAAATAATATTAAGTCTGAGTATACAGTTGATGGTGCTGGTTTATACACAGATAAAATTCCAGGATTTAAAAATATTCATGTTTTCAAAGCTGATCTAAAGATAATCGAATCTCTTAAAAATGAGAAAAAACTTTTAGGTAGTGACACATTAAGGCATAGCTACCCTCATTCATGGAGATCAAAAGCACCTTTAATTTATCGCGCTACTCCTCAATGGTTCATATCAATGGAAAGTAACGCCTTACGCGATAAGGCTATTAAAGCTATAAAAGAAACATCTTTTTATCCTCCAAAGGGACGAGAAAGACTGCTTTCGATGATACAAACAAGGCCTGATTGGTGTGTCTCTCGCCAAAGGGTATGGGGAGTTCCTTTACCAATTTTTATTAATAAAAAAACTCAGCAACCACTAAAAGATAAAAAAGTCATCGATAATATTGCTAATATTTTTGAAAAGGAGGGATCTGACTGCTGGTTTACTGACGATGCATCAAGGTTTTTAGGCAAAGAGCATAATGCAAATGAATTTGAAAAACTTAATGATATAGTTGAAGTATGGTTCGATAGCGGATCAACCCATAGTTTTGTTTTGGAAAAAAGGGAAGATTTGAAATGGCCTGCTGATATGTATCTTGAAGGATCTGATCAACACAGGGGGTGGTTCCACTCCTCTTTGCTTCAATCTTGTGGAACAAGAGGTCGAGCGCCTTTTGATAAAATATTATCACACGGGTTTGTTGTTGATGGCAAAGGCATGAAAATGTCAAAATCCGCAGGAAATGTTATTCTTCCAGAAGAAATTTTAAAAAATTATGGTGCTGATATTTTAAGAGTATGGGTAGCGGCCTCTGACTACTCGGAGGATCTTAGAATTGATAAAGTAATACTAGCTCAGCATGCAGAGTCGTACAGAAAAATTAGAAATACGTTCAGATACTTACTTGGAAATATAAAAGATAAATTTGAAAAACAGGACTTTGAAAAAATTGATTTATCTTCATTTGATGAGCTTGAAAAATATATATTGTGTAAATTATTTTACTTAAAAAAATCAATAGATAAGAATTTCAATGATTATAATTTTCATAAACTTTATAAAGAATTATTAAATTTTTGCACCTTAGATTTATCATCTTTTTATTTCGATATTAGAAAAGACGTCCTGTATTGTGACGGTCCTCAATCCAAGAAAAGAAAAAATTGCGTAATTACCTTAAACATTATTTTAGAGTGTTTATTAAAATGGTATGCACCTATCCTCGCGTTTACAACTGAAGAAATATTCAATCTTGTAAATCCCAAAAGTGAAAGTATACATTTATCTAATTTCGATACTCTCCCTGAAACATGGAATAATCCAAAACTTAAAGAGAAATGGGAAAGTCTTTTTAAGATAAAAGAAAAGGTTAATATCGCAATAGAAGAAAAAAGAACCGCTAAAGAGATAGGCTCTAGTTTAGAAGCATTAGTTGAAATAAAAGCTAATGAAACAGACTATAAATTATTATCAGGAATAGACTTGCAGGAATACTTAATTGTTTCAAAAGCTATATTGTCCTTAGATCAGAAAATTGAAGATATGAATATTACAGTCAAATTAGCGGTCGGAGATAAATGCTCTCGATGTTGGAAAATTGTGAAAGGAAAATGCGAAAGATGCGAGACGGCAAAAAAATCACTGGCTTAATAAAAACAGAAAATACAATTATAAAAAATTTTCCATCATTGATTATATTGGGAGTCGTTTTTCTTCTGGACAGATTGTCGAAAAATTACATTCTAGACTACTTTAAAACATCTGATACTGAAATCGTTGTAAATAATTTTTTAAATTTTGATCTAATTTGGAATAGTGGAGTTGCTTTTGGTTTTTTTAGTTTTAATGATTCTTTGGCATATCAACTGATGACCGTATTAATATCAACAATAATAATATTTTTGATTTATTTCCTTTTTAAATCAAGTTCTAAAGAAAAATTATTTTTTGCATTAATTATTGGGGGAGCGGCAGGTAACCTGTTTGATAGATTAATTTATTTTTCTGTTCCAGACTTTATTGATTTACATTATAGAGAATTTCACTGGTTTACATTTAATGTTGCTGATATTTTTATAACAATTGGTATAATTTGTATTTTATTTTATGAAATTTTTAAAAAACAAGCTTAAATTACTTTATTGCTTAATATTTGTTATCTTAGCAAATTGTCAAACTGTTGATGAAGTAGGTAAGGTTATGAGGAATGAAAAAGTGAGCACCACAGATGAATTCTTGGTAAAAAAAAACCAACCACTTGTAATTCCACCAAATTTGAGAGAATTACCAGTCCCCGGTAATGTAAAAAAAGATACAAAAGAAAACATAAAAAAAGGTAAAGAAGAAAAAATAGGAAACCTAGAAAAAACTATATTAAATGAAATTAAAAATTAAAACAAATTTTGATTTATTTTATAGAAAAAAAAATTTTAAACAAAATAAGATTTTCAATAATTTCTTTAAAAATTTAGACAAAGAAAAAAATTTTAATAACAGTTTTTATTACAATTTTAATAAAAAATATATTAAAAATGTAAATTTTAATAAATTAAAAAAATTTAAAAAATACAAGAATATTATTATAATTGGGTTAGGTGGTTCCAGCTTGGGAACGATGGCAATACATTCTTTATTTGAGGAAAAAATAAAGAAAAATGTTATTTTTTTAAATAGTTTGGACTTAAATAAAATAAAAAAAATAAATTCTACTAAGGGAAAAAATTCCTTATTTCTAATTATTTCTAAATCAGGGGAAACCCTCGAAGTTTTGACTAATATTAATTATTTAAGTAATATAAACTTTAACAAGAGCAATACTATAATTATTACAGAGAAAAAAAATAATTCTCTCTATAAATTTTCAAAAAGAAAAAATATAGAACTAGTTGAACATAATAAATTTATTGGGGGGAGATATTCAGTATTAACTGAAGTTGGTATGGTCCCTTGTTTTTTAATGGGTCTAAATATAAAAAGTCTTAGAAATTTCTTTTCCAAAAAACTACCAAATAGCTTCATCACGACTTTAAGAGAGAGTGTAAATTTGAACAATGAAATTTATAAATCAAAAAGTATCAGCTCTTTAATTTTTTTAACTTATTCATCGAAGCTCCACAATCTTGTTTTGTGGTGTCAGCAATTAATCTCTGAGAGTTTGGGAAAAAAGAATCTTGGGATACTCCCAGTATTATCCCCCGCACCAAAGGATCATCACAGTCTCCTACAACTGTATCTTGATGGGCCACGTGATAAAATTTTTTATATAATTTCATTAAAAGAGGAAGATAAAAAACTATCTAAAAATATTTTTAATGAAAAATATTCTTTTCTAAAAAAAAAAACATTTAATCAAATTAAAAACGCTCAAAAAGAGGCATTAATTAAAACTCTCAGACTGAAAAAAATTCCCTATAAGGAATTTTTTATGAGTGATAAAACAGAAAAGGGTGTTACCGAATTTTTAGTTTTTTTCATGTTAGAAACTATAATTACAGCCAAACTATTAGGGATCAATCCATTTAATCAACCGGCAGTAGAGCAAGTAAAAATTTTGACTAAAAATATTCTTACTTAATTTTTCCAAATATTAATTTTGATCTTCCATATTTTTTTTCAATAATGACATCAATAAACTCGGGTACGTCTGAATGGTTTTTTTCTCTATGCAAGATTACTAAATTATTTTTGTTATATATTTTAAAATCTTTAATCAAGCCAAGTGACATTACAAATTTATTATCTTTGTAAGGAGGATCTAAAAAAAAAATATCAAACTTTTCATCTTGTAAAAGCTTAATAGATTTTTCTACTGAAAAGTTGAATACACGGTAATTTCTGTGATTTCCAATTAATTTTAAATTTTTTTCTAAAGTCTTGTTAGCTTTTTTATCCGCGTCTATAAATACTAATTCTTTAGCGCCTCTAGAAATACATTCAATACCAAATGAGCCGACACCACAATATAAATCTAAAACTTTTGAAAATCTCAAATCATTTTTTATTCTTTTTGAATGTAAGATTATATTAAACAAACTCTCTTTAACAAAATCTCTTAAAGGCCTAGTAGTTTCATTTTTTATAAAATCAATTTTTTTTCCCTTATATATTCCACCAACAATTCTCATTTTTTCTTTATTATTCTCCATCCAATATCTCGTCTATAATAACCTTGTTTCCAATTAATTTTGTGTATTAATGAAAGTATTTTATTTCGAATTAGTCTAAAATTTTTACCGATATTATTAATATTTAAAACTCTACCACCTATTGCGTAAACTTCATTATTTAAAATCTTAGTGCCAGCATGATAAATTTTAAATGATTTATCATGTTTTAGTTTTAGTAAATTAGGTATCAAGACACCTTTTTTATATTTGACAGGGTATCCCTTTGAACATAGCACAATTGTCATGCATTTATTTTTGCTCCAAGAAATTTTTAGTGATTTTAATCTATTTTCTATCGATGCATTAACTATATCCATTAAGTCAGTTTTAATTCTTGGTAAGATGACCTGGCATTCTGGATCTCCCATTCTGACATTATACTCAATTAATTTGGGGTTACCTTTACAAATCATTAATCCAGCATATAAAAAACCTTTGTACGGAAAACCTTTTTTTTTAAGAGCATTCAACGTAGGGATAATAATTTTCTTGTCGATTTTTTCTTTTAATTTATCATTCAAAATTGGTGCCGGCGAATATGCCCCCATGCCGCCTGTGTTAAGACCCGTCTCACCTTCACCAATTTTTTTGTGATCTTGAGCAGAGCCAACGAATTTATGACTTTTTTTATCAACAACTACGAAATAACTTAATTCTTCTCCGTTTAAATACTCTTCCAACACTAATTTTGTTGAGCTTTGAAATTTGCCCCCAAAAATTTTTTTTGAAAAATTCAATACTTCATTTTTCGTTTTACAAATTAAAACTCCTTTTCCTGACGCTAAACCGTCAGCTTTTACCACAATAGGATAACTGACCGTTTTCAAAAATTTATTAATATGATTAAAATTCTTACAAACCATGTATCTTGCGGTTGGAATATTGTTCTCTTGACAAATTTTTTTCATAAAAGACTTCGACCCCTCAAGCTTCGAGGCATACTTATTCGGTCCAAAAATCTTTATGCCTTTACTAGACAGGAAATCCACAATCCCATTGACTAACGGTTCCTCGGGGCCAACTATGACAGTGTTAATTCCTTCGTTATTTAAAAAAACATAAAGTTTTTTGAAATTTGAATAATCAAGATTAATATTCTTAGCAAGGAGTGAAGTACCCGCATTACCTGGAATGCAAAAAATATTGAGCTTTTTTTTTGAGGTATTTAATTTTTCACAGATAGCGTGTTCTCTGCCACCACTTCCGATTATAGCAATTTTCATTTATAAATATATGTTATATATAATGAAGAATCCTTATGGAGGCAAAATTAAAATTTAAACATAATCATTTTGAAATAATATCAAATGGGGATTATGTAATATGTGCGGTTTCAAAAAAAAAAATACTATTGGAGAATTTAAATTATTGGAATGTAGAATTGCAAGAAGCATATTTTTCCCCAGTTGAAGTAAAAATCAAACAAGGACAACTTAAAGGAGAGTAGCTATTTCCATCTGTTGTGCGTAAGTATCCACTGCCCTGGATTTTTTTTGACAGCCTTCTCAAGCCAATTATTTAATTCTTTTGTGATTTTAGTTTTGTTAGCATTATTATTTTCCAATTCTTCAAAATTCAAGGGCTGAAAAACTTCTAATTCATAACTAAAATTTTCTTTTCTTTCTAAGTAAATAGGCACTATTAACAGATTAAATTTTAAAGCTAATTGTGCAGGCAGTGTTGTTGTTTTTGCATCATGACCAAAAAATTTAATCTTTTCTCCCTCACTTAATCTTTGGTCAATCATTAAAGCTAAGCTATGTCCTTTTCGTAGATCATTAATCGCATCCTTTAACCCTGTGACACCCTTTTTAATCTGATTAGGACATATAAATTTCTTTCTTAACATTTCCATAAAAGGATTTAAAAAAATATTATTGAGCGGCCGATAAATTGCAGAAAGTTTAATTTTACTTTTGTGTAGTTCCATAGCCATTAATTCAAAGTTAGAGAAGTGACCAGAAATAAAAATCACAGGTTTTTTAGAATTGACAATTTTTTCTATAATTTCTTTATTCTTAATTTGTATATGGCCTTGTTGAGAATTAAATTTTTTAAGATATACGTACTCCACAAAGGTAATTGCGTAATTAGACCACATTTCATCAATAATCTTATTCATTCCACTTTCGTCTAACTTGTCATAAATTCTGAAAATATTTGAAACTACAATTTTATTAGTCCTTACTAATGGCCCGATAACTCTAAAAATTCTAATAAAGATTTTTCTACTGATATTAATACCAAGAATTTTTATTATTAAAAATGAAATATAAACAATAATAGCTTGTATTAAATAATTTATATATTTCATTGAATTTTACTTAAAATTTCTTCTTGCAAATTTTCTAATTTATTTATTTTAAGACTTATCTTAGCAATAGAGATATTTTTGAGTTGGTCGTTGCTTAACCTATGAGAGTCCTTTTCAGTCGTAATTAAATTTAAATTTTCTTTTTTAGCCATTTCAAATAAATTCATAATATCGTTGTTTGAAAAGGAATAGTGATCAGGAAACGATATACGTTTTTTAATATTTAAACCCTCGTTTTCTAATAAATCAAAAAAATTTTCCGGGTTACCAATACCTGCAAAAGCCAAATAGTTATATTCTTTTAAGAATTCCTTGTTTACTAAATTATATTTAGAGTAGTAAATTTTAATATTATCATTAATTTTTAATAATTTTTTTTCAAACTCAAGATTTGGTTTACCGTTAATCATTGCTATATCACATTTGTTAATTGCTTTTAAATTTTCTCTTAGAGGACCAGATGGGATCGTGAACCCATTTCCTATAGGTTGATTTGAGGTAAAACAAACTATATTTAAATCTTTATAAATTGAATAGTCTTGCATACCATCATCAAGAATGGCTACTTCATATTTTTGGCTGACTGCAATTTTTAAACTATTTGATCTTTTATTTTCAAAAAAAACTTTTTTTTCTGCACTTTCAATCAACTTTCTTTCATCATTTTGATTTCGATAATTCTTCTTAATTATCGCAACCTTGAAATCCTTATTTTCCAGAAAATCCGCAATCTTAATTGACAGAGGAGTTTTGCCAGTTCCTCCAATATAGATATTTCCAATACAAATTACTTTGATGCTAAATTTTTTTGTATTTGATAATTTTTTTAATGCAAAAGAAAGGAACGTTACTAAAATCGTAATAGGAAACAAAATAATTGGCATTAGTAAGTTTGAGCTATCCCAAAATTTTGGTTTTTTTATCTTCATTTACAAGTACTTTTCAATAATATTTATATTTTCGTTGAGTATTTTTTCGCCATAAATATTCAGTTTTTCTGAATTTTTCAATTTTAAATTATTATTATTCGTGTAACTTTCAAACAGTTTTTCTACAAGCTCATTAGAATTGCTTACTTTAAATGATATATTCAATTTCGCGAGCTCAGAGTAAACCTCGTTAAAATTATAAACATATGGGCCATGATATACCTTGCAACCAGATTTTGCGGCCTCAATTGGATTTTGGCCACCTTTACCATTAAATTTTTTCAAAAGAGATTTACCGATAAAAACGTCATCACAAATCGAAAAATACTTGTGTAAATAGCCGAAGGTATCAACAACGACTATTTCTTCACTCTCTTCAATTATTTTAACATTATTCAACATGGTTACATTCAAGCCATAATTTTTTGCAAGTTTTTCTATTTTCTTTGCTCTATCAATATGTCTTGGAATTATTATAGAAACTATTTTATTAATTTTTTTTTTTAATTTAATATGAGCGTCAATACAAATCTCCTCTTCACCATCATGGGTGCTTGCTGCGCACCAAATAAATTTACTTTTAATATTATTTTCATTTTTATCATTAAAATTCTCCTTAACAGAAAATTTCAAATTTCCAAAATAATCAACATTTTTAAGATTTAATTTATTCAAATTATTTTTTGAGTCTTCACTTGCAGCAATGAATCTATCGAAGCAATTAAAAACACTAATTGCAGATGATCTAATAATATTCCACCTTTTAAAACTTTTATCTGTTAATCTTGCATTTAATAGTAAAAGTGGTATTTTTTCTTTTTTAATTTCAAATAAAAAGTTTGGCCAAATTTCGCTATCAACAAACATTACAATTGATGGCTTCCATCCTTTTAAAAAATCTCTTACAAGAGATATAGTATCCAATGGTAAAAATCTGTGAAAAATAAAATCTTTATTGAATATTGTAGGAAATAATTTACTAGAACTTAATGTTAAAGTGGTAACAAGAACTTGCATCCCTCTTTTTTTAACCAAGTAGTGAGCTATTGGAGCAATACTTTTCATTTCTCCTATACTTGCACAGTGAAACCAGGCTAATTTTTTTTCTTCGATTTTTTTTATATTAAAAAAATTGCTATTAATTTTTTCTCTAAATCTTGACTGATCTTCCTTACCTAATATTTTTCTTATATAGATTATAATTTTAAAAACAAAAGAAAAAATTGATGTTATGGACCTGTAAAAATAAAACATTAAGCTAATTGTTTTTGATACAAAGATTTATACTCTAAGCTCTTCTCAATCAATTCTTTGTGAGTTCCAAAACTTACAATGTTTCCGTTATTTACAACAAATATAGTGTCTGCATTGTAAACGGTGGACAATCTATGAGCTATCACCAAAGTAGTTCGATTTTCCGTCAATTTTCTTATAGCAACTTGAACTTTCTTTTCTGACTCAGTATCCAAAGCTGAAGTTGCCTCGTCTAATAAGATAATAGGCGAATTTTTTAATATTGCTCTTGCAATTGATATTCTTTGTTTTTGACCACCTGACAATTTTACACCATTCTCACCTATTTTGGTATCATATCCGTCTGGAAGTTTAATAATAAATTCTTCTGCTGCAGCTAGTTTACAAGCATCATAAATTTGATCCTCAGTAGCATTAGGATTTGCATATAAAATGTTGGATCTTACTGTGTCGTCAAAAAGTATGACATCTTGGCTCACTAGAGATATGTTTTTTCTTAAGGAAAATAAATTTACATCGTATATGTTTTGTCCATCTATTAATATTTTACCCGATTGTGAGTCGTAAAACCTTGGTATTAAACTCATTATAGTACTTTTTCCTGCACCGCTCTGCCCAACAAAAGCTGCCATCGTCCCACCCTTGATTTTGAAATTTATATTTTTGATCGCTCTTTCTTTGGTAGTAGGATACTTGAAAGACACATTTTCAAACTCTATTTCAGCTTTTTTTAAATTTAATTTTTCCTTATGACTATTATCATGAATATCAACTTGTTGGTCTATTACTGAGAAAATTCTCTTGGCTCCCTCAGCTCCATGTTGAAATGACATGTGTATAGTCGCCAAAGCTCTCACAGGTTGATACGCTAACATCATAGCAGTTAAAAAAGAAAAAAAATTGTTGATACCTATTTCTCCAGCAGCAATTAGAATACCGGAATAATAAATAAATCCGGCAATCATCACGCCGGTCAAAGCTTCCATGATTGGAGTCAATCTGATTTGAATTATTCCAATTTTAATTAACTTATTATTCAAGTCATCTATAGATTTTACAGCTCGATTTTGTTCACGCTCTTCAGACTGATATATCTTTATTATCTTTGATCCTCTAACAATATCGGATAAAAAAGAGGAGAGTCTTGCAGATAGGTCCATACTCTCTGATCCCGCTTTACTTATTCTTTTTCCGAGTGACTTTGCTAAAGTGGCTGTTAAAGGAATAATTAAAATTGCAAATAATGCAAGTTTCCAATTTTGATAAAACATTAAAGACACTAAAGCTATTAAAGTTAATGTATCCTTCATAAGATTTAGTGTCGAGGTACTCACCATTTGCTGAACCATCTGAGTATCGAATAAAAAATTTGAGATAAATTTTGCTGAATGTTTATTATCTATTGTATTTGTATCCGATATTAATATTTTTTTTGACATTTCCTTCTCTAATTCTCCACAAACCCAGTAACCAACTTTAATCACATTAGATCTTGCAAAATATAAAGCTAAACCCTTGGCCGTAAATGTTAGGACTATTGCAATAGGAATAATCGATGCATATTTTTTATCTTGTTCAATAAATATTTTCTCTATTGCTGGGTCCAATAACCATGCGATGCCTGAGGTAGTAGCCGCAACTATTAAAGATAAAAGCAAAGCAATAAGCAATCGGGTAAAGTATTTTTTTAGATAGTCATTGAATATTCTCTTTATAATATTTTTTAGCTCTGAAGTTTTCATAGAGTTATTGTAAGAATTAGCAAAAACATTGTTATTCCATTTAAGTTATTTAGTTTGAAAGCTCTAAGGCAGGATAGAGGTTGACTGAGATTAAAAATTTTAATTTGATATAATAACAAAGCCACATAGGATAAAAACAGTAAAATTGTTAAATAATTACTTAAATCAAATTTAAATATATAAAAAAGAGGAATTAAATTAAATAAATAGCATAGAGAAACAAATAATTTTGGATTTTTTTTGAATTTAATTGAAGTTGATTTCATGCCAATAATTTCATCGTCAACAATATCTTGAAGACCATAAATAGTGTCATAACCCAATGTCCAAAATATGGCTGAAAAATATAATAAGAATACCTCAAAACTTACAGTATTGTTTATAGCTGTTGACGCCATTAAAATTCCCCAATTAAAAGTAATCCCTAGAAAAAGCTGTGGCCAATAAGTTATTCTTTTCATGAAAGGATATGAAAAGGCTAAAAGCATAGATCCCATTCCAAGAATAATTGTAGATAAATTGAATTGTATTAAAATTAAAAAAGCAAAAGTACAAAGAATTAAACTATATAATAACGATCTTTTTACTGAGATATCATTGTTTGCTAAAGGCCTTTTCTTTGTCCTTTCGACTTTTTTATCAATATCCTTATCAACTACATCGTTTATGATGCACCCCGCGCTTCTCATTAAAACTGACCCAAAAAAAAATAAAATTAAAAAGTAAATTAATTTATCAAAGTTTTGATTTAAAGATGCTGAAAATGCTAATCCCCAGCTGCAAGGCCAAAAAAGTAACATGTAACCAATTGGTTTATTTAGCCTTGTTAATTCAATGAATATTTTTATATGCTTCATATAAGATATTTCTTGTAAATACCAAACACAAAGATCATAATCAATTTGATTCGAATATGAACGTTGACTTCACAGTAACAGCCTTAATGTTTCCCGCAATACCATTAATTATGGCTGTATATAGCAATAGATTCCATACATTAAGTGCATTGGTTCGAAAACTACATGATGAACAGATATTTCAGAAACAAATTCCTTCTGAATGGAAAAAGCAATTAGAAAATTTAAATGGAAGAATTACTTTATTGAAATATACTTTGGCATTAGGAGGGTTCGGCTTTTTATTTAATATGTTAACAGTGTTTGCTTTATATTTTGGCAGCACCTTAATGGCGAGGTTAATTTTTGGCACATGCTGTATTAGTATGATATTTTCAATAATTTTATTCATTAGGGAAATATTTTTATCTACAAATGCTTTAAGACTTCACTTGTCAGATATGAATTTTAACAAATAATTATGAGTTAAATTTTTTATAAAGAGATATTCCCTCTCTCAATTTATTTTCATAAGATTCTTTAAATGTCTCTAGTTGCCATCCCTTCATTCTATTTTGAATATCATATAAATTATTCTTTTTCCATTTGTCAGAGGTATTAATATCTTTCCAAGTTTTTTTCTCTTGTTCAGTCCTGGCACAACCATAACAGAAACCTGTCTTCGGATCAGTTTTACAAATACTTATACATGGAGAAATAATTTTATTCATCAAGGAATAAGAATTGCTGGTCCTGTTAATTTCCTTGCCTCTAAATCTGCATGTGCTTGTTTAGCATCAGCAAGCTTATATTTTTTAAATATCCTAATTTTAATTTTACCAAATTTAACTTTTTCAAAAATTTCATCTGCACCTGCTTGCAGCTCTTCTCTACTTGTAAAATATTGTCCAATTGATGGTCTGGTTAAATATAAACCTTTTGGTTGAATTTCTTTTGGAACATTTATTGGATCAAGAGGTCCGGAAGCGTTACCAAAACTTACCATCATACCCCTAATCTTTAAACAAGCGACCGATCCTTGAAAAGTCTTTTTACCAACCCCATCAAATACTGCAGGTACTCCTTTGTTTTCAGTAATTTTCATAACCTCTTTACAAAAATCTTGTTTTGTATAATTAATCACATGAGCGTACCCATTATCTTTTGCAACTTGAATTTTTTCATCTGACCCAACTGTTCCAATTACTTTTGCTCCTATACTATTAGCCCACTGTGCAAAGATTTGACCTACTCCTCCTGCAGCAGCATGAAATAAAACAGTTTCACCTGCTTTTAATTTATAAGTTTTTGATATCAGGTAATTAGTTGTTAAACCTTTTGTCATTAAAGTTGCAGCAATCTCATGGGAAATGCCTTCAGGTACTTTCACTGCTATTTTAGCAGGGATAATTCTTTGTTGAGAGTACGCACCTAAAGGTAAAGAAGCATAAGCAATATTATCACCTTTATTAAATTCACGAACATTTGAACCTATTTCATCAATCTTACCAGCTGCCTCTAAACCAATTCCAATAGGTAATTTTAGCGGATATAAGCCTGACCTATGGTAAGTATCAATATAATTTAAGCCAATTGCATAATTTGTCACTTTAATTTCATGTGGGCCAGGAGAACCAACCTTAACATCTTGAAGCTCTAAAACTTCAGGACCACCATTTTTTTTAATAATAATTGATTTTGGCATTTTTCTGGAACGTACTTTAACTTTTAGTATTTAGCAAATGTTCCGTTATTGTAGTCTTGTATCGCTTCAAGAATTTCAGCTTTAGTATTCATAACGAATGGGCCACCTCTAGCAATAGGTTCACCGATAGGTTTACCGGCTATAAATAAAAATTCAGTATTTTTGATACTCCTAACTGTGAGTTCAGTGCCACGCTCTAGTAAGACTAAATTAGAATCTTCCGTTTTTTTGTGACTTTTTTCACCAACTTTAAGCTCACCTCTTAATAAATAAATAAAAGAGTTATGTCCTGCTGGTACCTGACATGTAAATTCTTTTCCTTCATTCAAAACTATATGAAAATAAATTGGTTCTACGTTATGATTTTTTTCTGGGCCTTCCGCTTTTTCGTATTTTCCTGCAATCACTTTTACAGTTTTATCTTTATCTGAATGAACGCCAAGATCGTCACCTTTTATATAAAGATATTCTGGTTTATTTTTTTTTAATTTGGCAGGCATATTTATCCAAAGCTGAAAACCTAATAATTTTCCCTCTTTCATAGCAGGCATTTCAGAGTGAATTATTCCTCTTCCGGTTTTCATCCATTGCACATCTCCTGAAGCCATAATACCTTTTGCTCCGGTGCTATCTTGGTGTTCAAATTCTCCACTAAGCATATAGGTAACCGTTTCGATTCCTCTGTGAGGATGCGGAGGAAAACCAGCAATATAATCATCTTTTTTCTCAGACCCAAACTCATCAAGCATTAAAAATGGGTCTATGTAGTCCGCTTCGGGCGTACCGATACTTCTTTTTAACTTTACCCCTGCGCCGTCAGAAGCGCTAAGTGCTTTTATAATTTTTTTTACCTCTATTTTGGACATGTTAATAATATATTACATGATTATAAAACATCAAGTAACTGCGATAAGTTGTCGATTTCGTTTTTTGGCTGATAATCTAGCTTATCAAATTGTGATTTGTTTCTATTTACCCAAATAGAATTGTAACCATAGTTTCCACCTCCGGAAACATCCCAAGTATTTGCACTTAAAAAAGTTATTTCAAATGCTTGAGCCTTATACTTCTTTAAAGGTAATCCATAAACTTTTGGGTCTGGCTTAAATATTCCAACCTCTTCTACAGAAAATAAATCATCAAAAAGACCAGTTAGATTGTTACCAGCTACTAATTCATTTAAAAGATTAGGTGTACCATTAGAAAGGATAGCAAGTTTTAGATTTTTCTTTTTTAAATTCTGTAAAACTTTTTTCACTTCAGGGTATGGCGATAAAACTTTATAAAGATTTAATAAATCTTTTCTCATATTTTTATCGATATTAAAAACTTTCATTGACTTATCCAAGCTATCTTCAGTTATTTGCCAGAAATTTTTATGTCTTTTCATCAAACTTCTCAACCAAGTATATTCAAGTTGAGTTATTCGCCAAAAATTTGCAAAATCTTCCCAGTCATCACCTATCTTGCTCTTACATTTTTTAGCAGCGGAGTTTACATCAAATAGTGTACCGTAAGCGTCAAATACTACAGCTTTCGTTTTCATATAAGCTTAGAGATTGTGTGATCCGTCGCAAAGCGGCGGGTCAACTGTTTGCTTACATAGACAAAAAAAAACTTTTCTAGATTGATCTGGTTGGTATTTTAATGGAACGAAATTAGTACCTTTGTGTGAGCCATCACAAAAAGGCTGTTTCGAGCTTAACCCACAAGTACACCAAAAATATGATTTTCCCTTAACAACGTCAACTCCAATAGGACTCTCCCCAGCTCTTTTACTCTTCTTCAAAATAATGCTCCTTTAATTTTTTTTTGTTTTATCTATATTATATAATCTCATGAATATTAGATTATATCATCCAAACAGTATAGTAGAAAATTCAACTAGTTTATTATCAAAAGAACACACCCACTATATTATTAATGTAGTTAGGCTCAAAAGAGGATCGAAAATTAATTTTTTCAATAAGTATGGCGAATGGAAAAGTGAAATTATTTTTTTAGACAGAAATAGAGTAGAAGTTAAATTTCTGAACAAAATAAAAGAAGCTAAAAAATTAAATAATATACAACTAGCTATTTGCTTAGTTAAAAAAAACCCTCTTGAAAATATTTTTCAGAAAGCAACAGAGCTAGGTGTAAGTAAAATCATTCCATTAATATCTGATAGAACTGAAGTAAAAGATATAAATTATGAAAGAGCAAAAAAAATTGTTATAGAGGCAACAGAACAATCAAATCAATTGGTCCCACCAACTATTTCTGACATGATAAAATTAAAAAATTTTCTTGAAAGTTTAGATCAATCGACCAAGCTCTTATTTGCCGATATTAACTCAAAGAATAATTTAGATATAAAAGATTTTAAAGAAGCTAAATCTTTATGCGTTTTGATAGGTCCAGAGGGTGATTTCACACCAAAAGAAAGAGAGACAATACTTTCTAAAACTAATACGATTCCTTTTTCTCTTTCGAATAATATTTTAAGAGCTGATACAGCTACTATAAGTGCAATTTCCTTGATAAATTTTGTCCTTTCTGATCATTAATTGTCGCATTAATTGAAATTGTGAATTTATAAAAATGGTATATAAAAATCTGATGCGACTACTTAGTATTTTACTATTATTTTCATTTAATGCTGCTGAAGCTAATCAACCAATCGATTGGCAATTAGGATTTCAAAGTGCGGCCTCTAAAAGCATGAAAGATATCGTAATTTTTCATGATTACATGTTGTTGCCAATCATAACAGCTATAACAGTGTTTGTTCTTTTTTTAGTTTTATACGCATGTGTTAAATTTAGAGCTTCCAATAATAAAGTTGCTTCTCAAACTAGTCACAACACAATGATAGAAATTGCATGGACGCTTGTACCTTGTTTAATTTTAATAGTTATGGCAGTCCCATCTTTTAAAGTTTTGTACTCTCAAGATAAAATTCCACCAGCTGAAGTAACCGTTAAGGCTATCGGTTACCAATGGTATTGGGGCTATGAATACCCTGACGAAAATATTATATTTGACTCTTATATGATAGAAGAAAAGGACTTAAAACCTGGTCAGCCTAGACTACTTGCTGTAGACAATGAAGTAGTTGTCCCGGTAAATAAAGTAGTTAAAGTTTTAATAACAGCCAACGATGTTTTACACGCCTGGGCGCTCCCCTCGTTTGGAGTTAAAAGAGACGCAGTGCCTGGTAGAATAAACGAGACTTGGTTTAAGGCCGACAGAACTGGTACTTTCTATGGACAATGTTCTGAACTTTGTGGGATTAAACACGCATTTATGCCAATAACTGTAAGAGTAGTTACAGAAGAGGAATACAAAGATTGGTTATTGGAGGCAAAAGAAAAATTTGCTAAAGAAGAAATTCAAAATGAATTAAAAATTGTAAAAAAAAATATCAAAGGAATTATTAAATAATGTCATCAATAACTGCAGATACACACCACCAAAATCCAACAGGTTGGAAAAGATGGGCCTATTCAACCAATCATAAAGATATAGGTACAATGTATTTGATATTTGCGATTATAGCTGGCCTAATTGGCTCAGCTTTTTCAGTCATAATGAGAATGGAGTTAATGCATCCTGGAGATGGTATATTAGGTGGCAACTATCACCTTTATAACGTTTTAGTAACCGGCCATGGATTGATAATGATCTTTTTTATGGTCATGCCAGCAATGATTGGTGGTTTTGGTAATTGGTTTGTACCAATTATGATAGGTGCACCTGATATGGCGTTTCCAAGAATGAATAATATTTCATTTTGGTTGTTGCCTGTGGCATTTATTTTATTGCTTACATCTATCTTTGTAGATGGGCCTCCAGGTCAAACAGGAGTTGGTGGTGGATGGACAATTTATCCTCCATTGTCATCAAAAACTGGTCAACCAGGTCCTGCGATGGATTTAGCAATTTTGAGCTTACACATTGCTGGAGCTTCATCAATTTTAGGTGCAATTAATTTTATAACTACTATTCTTAATATGAGAACACCAGGAATGACATTGCATAAAATGCCATTATTTGCATGGTCAATACTAGTGACCGCTTTTTTATTGCTTCTATCACTACCTGTTCTAGCTGGTGCAATCACAATGTTATTAACTGATAGGAATTTTGGTACAGCTTTTTTTGAAGCACAAACGGGCGGTGATCCAGTTTTATTTCAACATTTATTTTGGTTCTTTGGTCATCCCGAGGTTTATATTCTAATATTGCCAGGGTTCGGTATGATAAGCCATATAGTTTCTACCTTTTCCAAAAAACCGATATTTGGTTATCTAGGAATGGCATATGCCATGGTAGCGATAGGAGTTGTTGGCTTCGTTGTATGGGCTCACCATATGTATACTGTAGGTTTAGACACTGACACAAAAGCTTATTTTTTAGCGGCAACAATGATAATAGCTGTTCCAACAGGAATAAAAGTTTTCTCTTGGGTTGCAACAATGTGGGGTGGATCAATTAGTTTTAAAACGCCGATGTTATGGGCCATAGGCTTTATAGTACTTTTCACATTAGGCGGCGTAACAGGCGTAGTGCTTGCAAATGCAGGAGTTGATACAGCGCTTCATGATACATACTATGTAGTTGCACACTTTCACTATGTTTTATCTTTAGGTGCAGTATTTGCTATTTTTGCAGGATTTTATTACTGGTTTAGTAAAATGTCGGGTTATGAATATTCTGAATTTTTAGGCAAAATTCATTTTTGGTTAACTTTCATAGGCGTAAATTTAATATTTTTCCCTCAACACTTTTTAGGCCTAGCAGGAATGCCAAGAAGATACGCAGATTATCCAGATGCATTTGCGGGATGGAATTACGTTTCATCAATTGGCTCTTATATTTCATTAATAGGAGTAGCAGTATTTTTGGTAAATATACTATATGCGTTCATAAAAAAACAATCAGCAGAAAAAAATCCATGGGGAGAAGGAGCTACAACTTTAGAATGGACAGTTGCGTCACCGCCACCTTTTCATACTTTTGAAGAGCTTCCTAAAATAAAATAAATTGATACCTTACGCGATAAAATCTAAAAGAGAGTCTTCAGTTTCAGTAGAAAACTTTAAATACTTTTTTAGTTTAATGAAACCAAGAGTCATGTCATTAGTTCTTTTTACTTGTATGGTTGGTCTAGTGATAGCCCCTACCGAGGTGGATATTATTACGGCAATAGTTTCACTTTTAGCTGTTTCTTTAGGTGCTGGAGCAGCAGGAACTCTAAATATGTGGTATGAGTCCGATTTAGATGCACTGATGTCAAGAACTTGTTTGAGACCAATTCCGATTGGCAAAGTTAAAAAAAATCAAGCTTTAAGCTTTGGGATAATTCTCAGCTTAATTTCAATTTCACTTCTTTATTTTTCGTCAAATTTTATTTCAGCCTTTTTGTTATTTTTAACAATTAGCTTTTACTTTTTTATATATACAGTTTGGTTAAAAAGGAAGACACCGCAAAATATAGTAATCGGCG
The DNA here is from genome assembly GCA_902622825.1 of uncultured Pelagibacteraceae bacterium. Taxonomy (GTDB): domain Bacteria; phylum Pseudomonadota; class Alphaproteobacteria; order Pelagibacterales; family Pelagibacteraceae; genus Pelagilacustribacter. Next base: position 63,333 of record CACNRH010000002.1, on the reverse strand, counting down.
GGGCTGCGGGAGCATTACCTCCAGTAATTGGATGGTCCATAGCAACAGGGAATTTATCAGCTGAGCCAATGATACTTTTTTTACTTATTTTTTTGTGGACACCTTCACATTTTTGGGCCCTAAGTCTTTATAAATCAGAGGATTATAAAAAAGCAAATATACCAATGTTGCCATTAATATCCGGGACTGACAAAACAAAAAAAAATATCTTTGTTTACTCTTTATTGATGCTAATGCCAGTATTATCCATGTATTACTTTGAAATGGTTACACTTTATTACTTTGTATTAAGTAGCGCTCTAACATCATATTATATTTATTTATGCTATAACTTGAATGAAGCTAAAAACCAGAAAAAATCAAATTTATTAGCCAAAAAAATATTTACGTATTCTATAATGTATCTATTTTTTCTTTTCTTATTTTTACTTATAGATACCATCTACCAAATATGAAAAATAAAAAAAAAAATATGATTACTGCCTTTGCCTTGATTATCTTTATAGTTTTTTTATTCTTAATGACTTTTTACAATATAGGAATTTATAACAGGGAAATATGATAAGTTTCAGCAATAGAAGATTAACACCAATTATATTAGTATTGATTTTTTTAATAATGCTGGGTTTGTCTTTTGCTTCTGTTCCACTTTATGACTTATTTTGTAGAGTAACTGGTTTCGGAGGTACAACTCAAAATGCGTCCAATAAAGAAATCCCAAAAATTATAGTCAACCAAGATTACAAGATCAGATTTGATACTAATTCTAACGGCAACCTTGATTGGAAGTTTTATCCTGAAAAAAATACTCTAAAACTTAAACCAGGAGAAATCCACAATGTTAATTTTTTTGTTGAGAATAATTCAGCTAAATTATCGTCTGGTTCAGCAACATTTAATGTATCACCTTCTCCATTTGGTATTTATTTAAATAAGATTGGTTGTTTTTGTTTTGAAAAACAGACTTTAAAGCCTGGAGAAAAAAAGAACTTTGTTTTGACATTCTTTCTAGACCCCGAGGTAGTTGATGACAGCAAAACTAATGAAATATCAGATGTGACATTATCTTTCACTTTTTTTTCGTCTGATTATTACGAAAAAGGTGGTAAAGTTTAATTATGTCCTCTGGAGAAAAAAAACACGATTTCCATTTAGTTGACCCAAGTCCCTGGCCAATTTTTGCGTCATTTGCATCTCTAATACTTGCGTTCGGGGCGGTTTATTATTTTCACACGAAAACCTTGTGGTTACTGCTAGTTGGTACAGCTTTGTTAATTTACGGATCCTTTATGTGGTTTAGAGATGTCATAGAGGAGGCCGAAAAACAAGGTCATCATACTGTTGTTGTCCAAATTGGACATAGGTACGGCATGACATTATTTATCGCCTCTGAAGTAATGTTTTTTGTTGCTTGGTTTTGGGCTTTTTACAACGCTAGCCTCTTTCCAACCGAGGCTATTGGAAATGTTTGGCCTCCAGCAGACATTAAAACCTTTGATCCATGGGACATACCATTAATTAACACTTTAATTTTATTATTATCGGGCACCACAGTAACATGGGCACACCATGCTATGTTGGAAAATGACCGAAAAGGATTAGTAAATGGGTTAATGGCCACTGTTTTTCTTGGTTTTATATTCACTTGTTTTCAAGCATATGAATATCATCATGCAACTTTTACAATTTCACAAAATATTTACGGTTCCACTTTTTATATGGCTACAGGCTTTCACGGTTTCCATGTTATAGTGGGTACGATCTTCTTAGCAGTCTGTCTATATAGATCAATGAAAGGACATTTTAAACCTGATCATCACTTTGGATTTGAAGCAGCAGCCTGGTACTGGCATTTTGTTGATGTCGTATGGTTATTTTTATTTGCTGCAATTTACATCTGGGGTAGCTAAGAAATAATTGAAAAAAACATTATTTAACATATTTGTTATTTTTTTTATTACAGTTTTCTGTTCATTAGGAACATGGCAACTTTATAGATTGCAATGGAAACTTGATTTGATCGATCAAATAAATACTGGATTAAAATCGGAGCCGGTAAAATACTCAAAATTAATTAAAAAAAACTATCAAAGAGTTTCGGTTGAAGGAAAATTTAAATTCAATAAACAAATTTATCTCTACAGCCTTAATGAAACTGGCAAACCAGGTTTTGATGTTATCACACCATTAATGACAAATTCTAATGAACACGTATTAGTTAATAGAGGATGGATAGACAAGAATTACAAAGACCTAAAATCAATCAATGTAATAAAAAAAAATGAGATAGTTGGCATATTTAGAGAAATTCCAAAACCAAACATGTTTAAGCCAAAAAATGATATTTTCAAAAATGTTTGGTTTTCTTTGAATCAGAATGATTTGAAGAGATTTACTGGTATAAATTTCAGAAATTATGTTATTTTCCTTGAAGGTAAAAAGACTAATCTACCTACTCCTAAAGTAATAACAGCAAATTTGACAAACAATCACCTTAAATATGCTTTAACATGGTATTCTGTTGCATTATCCATACTGATATATTTTTTATACTTTAGAAAAAAACAATGAAATATTATAGCACCAGAAATAAAAGTCTAAACTGTGATTTTAGAAGTATATTTGAAAGAGGTTTAGCGCCCGATGGTGGATTATTTATTCCCAAAGGACCTATAAGATTTAGTGAAGAAGAGATATCCGAACTAGGTAAACTTAGCTATTTAGACTTAGCTGCAGAAATTATTTATTCTTTTTGTAAAGAGAATTTTTCTAAAGATGATGTTAGTAAAATTGTTAAAAAATCGTACTCAAAATTTAATCATAATGAAGTGGTTGAAATAAAAAAATTTGAGGATTTAGCTCTTGTAGAATTGTATCACGGTCCCACTTTAGCTTTTAAAGACATAGCAATGCAGGTGATAGGTAACCTTTATAGTGAATTAAAAATAGCAGAGAATAAGGTCATAAATATAATAGTAGCGACTTCTGGAGATACGGGCTCAGCAGCAATTTCTGCTTTGAATGATAAAAAGAATATCAATGTTTTTGTGCTTCATCCACACAACAAAATTTCGCCGACACAAAGAAAAATTATGACAACTATAGGATCTAAGAATATTTATAACATTGCACTAAAAGGTAATTTTGACGATTGCCAAAAAGCAGTAAAAGAAATGTTCTCAGATAATGATTTTAGGGAAAAAATTAATATGTCAGGCGTAAATTCAATTAATTGGGCGAGAATAATATGTCAAATTGTATATTATTTTTATTGTTATTTTAAACTTTCAAAAAAAACAAATTTTGCTGTTCCAACAGGCAACTTTGGAGATATTTATGCAGGTTACGTAGCAAAAAAAATGGGACTACCGATGGGAAAACTTATCGTTGCAACAAATGAGAATGATATTTTAGCTAGAGTAATTAATTCTGGGAAATACGAACCTAGCAAAGTCAAATCAACACTAACCCCTAGTATGGATATACAAGTTTCAAGCAACTTTGAGAGATTATTATTTGATATTGCAAATTATAGTGACGCAAGGGTCAACAACTTAATGAATGAGTTGAAAATCAAAGGCTCATTTTCGCTGGAAAAGAGTGAACTTGATGAAATCAAAAAATTTTTTGTGGCCGAGGCCGTTAATGATAACGATACAATAAGAATTATAAGAGATTTTTTTAATAACTTCGGATTTATTATAGATCCTCACACTGCAACAGCCGTCGGCGCGTCCTATAAAATTCAAAATAATTTACCCACAGCAATTTTAGCTACCGCTCATCCATATAAATTTGCTGAAACTGTTAAAATTGCTATAAATAAAGATGTTTCAATACCCCAACAGATTTTAAGTTTACCAAACAAAAAAGAAAAATTTGATGTATTGGAAAATAATTTAAGCGATTTAAAAAAATACGTTATAGATAAAAATTTATGAAAATAAAGGTGGGAGATAAATTACCAAAATCAGAATTGTTTCATATTGAAAAAGATAATTCGATAAAAAAAATTAATTTACAAGAATTGTGTGAAAATAAAAAAGTTATAATTTTAGGCATGCCAGGTGCCTTTACCAAGACCTGTTCATTGCTTCATCTTCCAGGTTTTATAAAAAATTATCATCTGGCAACACAAAAGGGAGTTACACAAATTATATGTATAGCTGTAAATGATCCAAATGTCATGAAAGCATGGGGAGAAAGTCAAAAAGTTGGTGGTAAAATTTTAATGGTTGGGGATCCCTATCTTAAATTTACAAAAACTATTGGCGCAGAAATTGATAAATCTGATAAAGGTCTTGGAATAAGATCTACTAGATATTCAATGCTAATAGACAACAATGTAGTTAAATTATTAAAAGAAGAGAAAGAGACAGCCCAATGCGACTTAACTTCTGCCGAAAAATTTATAAACCTTATTTAGTTTTTGAGACAGCTAGCTCATCAGCCAAATTATTGAATTTATCTTCAGCATGAGCCTTTACCCACTTCCACATAACCTTATGTTTTTTACAAGACGCATCCAATTTAATCCAAAGATCCTTGTTTTTAATGGGTTTTTTATTTGAGTTTTTCCAACCATTTATCCTCCATTTTTGAATCCACTCTGTTATTCCATCCTTAACATAAAGAGAGTCTGTGATAATTGTTATTTCAGATTTTTTTTTTATTTTCTTTAGTGCCATTATCGGCGCCGTCAACTCCATTCTATTATTAGTAGTGTTTTCGGCACTACCTGAGATAGTAAATTGAATTGTTTTATCGTCCAATATTATTGCAGCCCAACCACCTTTTCCGGGGTTTCCGGAACATGCTCCATCTGTGTAAATTTTTAATTTCATTAAAAGAAATAATCCTCAAAATTTTTTGAGTTTTTGTGAAACTCTAATCTTTTTAGATATTCAATAGGATCTTTATTTTTTACCATAGCACCCTCAACAGTATTTAATGCATCAAAAACTCTTGTTAACAAAAATCTTAAAGATGCTCCCTGAGATAAAATCTTAATATTGCTTTTTTCCTCGTCAGTTATTTTTCTTACTGACGAATAACCATCAATAAACTTTTTCGCCTTTGTAATATTAAAACTTAAATTTTCTTTAACGCCATCAAAGCACAAGGCATTAAAACAAATAGCTATTTCGAAAGCGTAGAAATCTTCACAAGAAAAATAAAAGTCAATTATTCCGCTTAAACGATCTTGTTTAAAAAAAATATTGTCATGAAATAAATCAGCGTGAATTATTCCTTTTGGCAAACTTTCAGGCCAATTTTGTTCAACACTATTTAAATTTTCTTCAATCAAATTTGGTAAATCATCGTGAATATCTGAGCATTTGTCTTTAACAGTATCGAATAAATTTCTCCAAGAGTTTACTGATAAATCATTTTTTCTTTTTATTTTAAAATCTTTAGTCAGGTCGTGCATTTTTGCAACTTCAATACCTATGGATTTACAATTATCAGGAGATAGGTTTTTTTTGGCTTTCCCCTCAATGAAAGAGACAATCATCAAGTTTTTACCGTTGAAATTAGAAATAGATTTATTTGAATTATTAATTATTGGAATTGGGCACTTAAAACCAGCATTGTTTAATGATGTCATTAGGCTAGAAAAAAAGGGAAGGTCTTTTGATTTTACTCTTTTTTCATATATTGTTAAAATATATTTTTTATTATTTATTGACAAAAAATAGTTAGTATTTTCAATTCCCTCCTCTATACCTTTGAAATTATCTAAACTTCCCAATCTATAATTTGATAGTATCTTTTCGATTGATGATCGATCTAACTTTGTATAAACAGCCATTAATTTAATTCTTTGGGTAATTTAAAAACAACCTTTTCCTCTGCGACTTTCACTTCCTCAATTTTAATTTCAAATTTAGCTTTGATTTTTTTCATCAATTCATTGACTAAAATTTCGGGGGCTGAGGCTCCAGAGGAGATGCCAATAGTTTTGCACTTCTCAATTTTATCAAAGGGCAATTCTTTGCCATGGTGAATAAGTTCAGATTTTTGACAGCCGGCTTTTTTAGCAACCTCAACAAGTCTTAAAGAATTGGATGAATTTCTGCTACCAATTATAAAAAACATATCACAATTAGGTGCTATTTTTTTGACTGCTAACTGTCTGTTTGTTGTTGCATAACAAATGTCCTCTTTGACTGGTCCTTTTATCATTGGAAACTTTTTTTTTAACTCCCCAATAATTTCAGTGGTATCATCTAATGACAAAGTTGTTTGAGTTATGTACGAAAGGTTTTTTTTAAATTTTTCTTTTTTTAAATTTTTTACATCCCCAACAGTTTCTACTAACGTTATAGCTTTTTCAGGCAACTGACCCATAGTTCCAACAACTTCTGGATGATTTTTGTGCCCAATAAGAATTATATCGTAACCTTTTCTAAAGTTTTGCTCTGACTCTCTGTGTACTTTAGATACCAAGGGACAAGTTGCGTCTACAAAAGTTAAATTATTTAATTTCGCTTCTTCAGGCACCTTTTTAGGCACTCCATGAGCAGAAAAAATCACTGGACGAGTTTTATCTTCTATTTCCGACAATTCTTCGACAAATATTGCTCCTTTACTTTTTAAAGTTTCAACGACGTGCTTGTTATGAACTATCTCATGTCTAACGTATACTGGTGTTCCATATTTTTTAATGGCTTGATTTACTATTTCAATTGCCCTTTCAACGCCAGCACAAAATCCTCTTGGGGCTGCTAAAAATATTTTAATTTCGCTTTTCATTTTTTTCTAAAATATATTCAAGCAATATATGCGGAAAAGTTAATGAGGCCAAACCAATAAATATTACTTTTAATATAGAGCTATCTATAGTGTAATTTTTGAGCAACATTACAGTCGCAAAAATGAATAAAGTCGCCGTGATAAGAGTTAATACTACTGCCTTTTTAATAAATATTTTCAAACCAATTACAAAATTATTGGGGTTTAAGTCGTATGATAACGAAATAGTATGCCGAAATGAATGTAAAAAACAAAAATACAATGTAAATGCAACTAGCGGAGGAAAAAAATAATTCAAAGCAAGAACCGACCAAAGATCAAAAACTACAATTAACCAATTCTCAAAACCTTTAAAAATAAAGTATATGTTCGAAAGTAAGCTTAAAATAAAAAATAAATTTATATAGTACCTGTTGTCTGACAAGAATATTATCAATGACTCGGAAATAAATAGATTTGCAAATATACTGATAGTTTCTGAAAATTTAAAAAATAATGGTGCAAGGACTATAAGTGACCCCTTAAGGGAATAAAAAAATAAATCAAAAAAATTTTTTTTAGAGTAAAAAAATTCAGTATCTTCTTTTCCAAAATGGTATGACGCTATAAGCAAAAACATAGATAAGGTAAAACCTGGAAACGTCCACCATAAAAAAATTATGAGAGATGCAATTGAAGTATAAATTAAATAAAATAGATAATACCCTTGAATGTTCCAAAGCTTCATCAATTTTTTTCCTTTATAATCGTCCAGTGCACCGTGCATCACTCCAAATACTAAGATAAGAAAAAAACAAATTTTATTTACAACAGAAAAATAATTATCAAAATTATTATTTTCAACCAAAGTACTTAAAGCACATAGAACTAAAGTGAAACTCCAAAAATATATTGTGTGTTTTTCGTATGTATAAATCATGGTATTAAAGAATTTAAAAATTTCATTTTATGTTTAGTATTTAAAATTACCTTAATGTCATCAATAAAATTACTTTTATTTGACAAAAATTTAATTACAGAGTCAGAATTTGATTGGAATAAATTTAAAAAAATATCCGGCATTAATTCAGAGTGATTTTTTAAAACTTTAAGAAATATTTTATCAAAATAAATATATTTGCTTTTTTGTTTGTAGCTCATTAATTTTTTCTTGTCATGAAGATTATTGCAAATAAATTTACTATGTTCCAGAATGTTTAAAAAAGTATATCCAGTACTTATCCTTGTCATTCCGCCGGCTGAGCCAATATTAATTAAATTTTCTTCGTTATTAGAGGATGACAAGTATAGAGGAATTTTCCCTAGCTCTTCGTGTTTGATTATATAATTTTTGATTTGCAAATTTGATTTTATATATTTTTCTAACTGGATATCATAGTCTAAAAAAGATTTATCATTTAGGTTGGATAGCCATGTGGTTTCTATCAACGCTCTTTTAGGAGAAAAAGGCAATACATAAAAAAAATGAATACTATTCTTTTGATCACAATTAAAATCCATTAAAATAAGTTTGTTATCATCAAAAGTATTTCTCTCAGTTTCTATCTCAATACCTTTAAAATGTTGACAAATTTCGTCTTTATTAATTTTTTCTCTTGGCACACTATTGAAAATTATTGAGTTCTTTTTATCTACTTCATCAATATTTTTAAAAAATTTGACATTTTTATTTTTAGAGAGTTTATCAGTAATTTTTTTATAAAATAATCCACTATCTACACTTTGATAAGGCTGACCTTTTATATTTATATTATTAGACCTTTCTTTAGTTTTGATTGTAAATGTATTCCAAGTTTTAATCACGCAATCATTAAAATCATGATCGTGAATTTTCCAAAATGACCAGGTTTTATCCCTAGTATAATTTTTTCTTATTTCAATTATTGCAAGTTTGTTTTTATCTAATATTCCTCTTTTTTCCATTTCGTATGCAAGAGACAGACCTGAGCAACCTCCTCCATTTATTATAAAATTAAATTCTTTCATTAATATTTATTTTTTCTATTGTAAGTAATTGATCGCTTTCTTTATGTTTACTCATAAAGAGTATATGAATGAAATCAAACAAAGAAAATAATGTTTCTAAAATCTTCCTGTAGAGTGGAACATAAATTTTACCAGCTTTAATATAATTTTCTTTATTTTTTTTCCCAAGGATATAATTTCCAATTTTTTGGTATAGTCTTCGAGCTACAATAATTGAAAATCTTGATCTAATGGGTATTTCTTTAATTGAGAAGTATGATTTTTTATAAAGAGTGTCTGCAGTGTTTAAAGTTTCAATTATCGATGAAAAGTTGCCATTAATATAATTTCTGTTTATTGCCTCATCCTCAACTACATCTCTAGCAATATTAGTTAATTGCATGGCGACTCCTAAATTTATTGCACCTAAAAGAGCATTTTTACTTTTAATTTTGAAAATTTTGGCCATCATCAAACCAACGGTTCCTGCAACTCTATAAGAATACGTTATAAGTTCAGATTGTGATTTAAACATTACCCTTTCACTTAGGTCGGTTTCAACACCATCAAACAGGTCTTTAACAACATTTAATGAAATTTTTTCGTTCAATATCAACGCCCACATGTCTTTAATAATTTCATTATTAGTATCTTTCCCAAAAAATTTATTTTTAAAATTTTTAAAGTTTTCCCTTTTTTTTTCTAATTCTGATTTTTTATCAGCTATATCATCCAAAGATCTGCAAAAATTATATAGCACGCAACATTTTGTATATATTTTATTATCTAAGAAATAACTTGCCCAATAGAATGATTTGGCATGTCTTTTTAGCAAGTCGGTTTTCATTAAAACAAAGTATCAACAACTTTTGCTGAGGATAGCACTCCAGGTATCCCAGCTCCAGGGTGTGTGCCTGCACCAACAAAAAATAAGTTTTTATAAACTTCAGATTTGTTGTGAAACCTAAAATAAGCTGATTGAGTAAATTTAGGTTGAATTGAAAATCCTGATCCGTGAAGCGTATTAAGTTCTTTTTCAAAATAATCAGGAGTTAAATAAAAATCACTAACTATATTTTCCTTTATACCCGGTAAAACTGATTTATCCATTTTGTCAATTACTAGGTCCTTAAACTTATCTCCCTCTAAATTCCAGTTTACCGCAGAAAGATTATTTGGCACAGGAACTAAGACATAAAAAGCATCATGGCCTTTTGGAGCCATACTTGAGTCAGTAGCAGATGGTCTGTGCAAATAATAACTTATGTCGTCAGATAATATTTTTTTTTCAAAAATATTAGACAAATGATCTTTATATGATTTGCCAAAAAAAATTGTGTGATGGGCTACGTTGTTATATTGTTTTTTTGAGCCAAAATAGTAAACAAAGAGACCCATTGAATAATCCATCCTTTTCATTTTTTGTTTAAAAAAAGTGCTGTAATCCTTTTCTTCCTTAATTAAATTTTTGTAAACTCCCGGTGGGTCTGAATTACAAATTATATAATCACAATTAATGACTTTGTTATTATTAATTTTGACACCAATAACTTTTTTATTTTCAGTAAGAATTTCGGTTATTTCAGAATTTTTTAATACATTAATTTTTTCTTCAAGCATTAACTTCTCTATTGCACTAACTATACTTCCAGTACCTCCCATAGCGTAATGTATTCCCCATTTTTTTTCGAGATAAAGTATCAAGGCGTAAATTGAAGTTGTAGTAAAAGGGTTGCCACCAACAAGCAAAGGATGCATACTAAACACTCTTCTTAATTTTTCATTTTTTATGTAATTTGAAACTAATGAATAAACCGACTGGTAGCTTTTCAATTTTAATAATGAAGGGATTTGTTTAATCATGAAATTTAATTTATTAAAAGGTTTATCTGATAATTCTACAAATCCTTTTTCAAAAATTTTTTGAGTAAAATTGACTAATTCGCGGTAACCTTTTAAGTCATCTTTAGAAAATTTTTCAATTTCTTTGCTCATGACATTCTCATCTGAAGAGTAATCAAAACTTTCTCCATTATCAAAAGCGAACCTATACCATAAATTTAATGGAACTATTTTGGTATAATTTTTTAATTTTTTTCCAAATAATTCAAATAATTCTTCAAATAAATAAGGAGCAGTAATAACTGTGGGACCACCATCATAAACAAAATTATCTTTTTTAAATACCCTGGCTCTACCCCCTAAATCTTTGTGTTTTTCGATTAATGTGACGTCATATTTTTTTGCTCTTAATCTAAGAGCTGAAGCCAAACCACCGAAACCTGAGCCAATTATCAAGATTTTATTTGCCATACATTGGCTTATATTAACTTGATTTTTCTTTAAGAGCTAACTTTGTTTCTTCTACGCTTTCTTTGAGAATTTTATCTAATTTGCTTTTATCAATAGAATTTTTTAATAAATTTGCGACAGACTCAATAGCTATCTTCACAGAGGCATTTTTAATGTCACTTTTAGCCTGTTCTTTCATCTGAGAAATCTTTCTCTCAGTATCCTTTTTCCTATTATCCATTAATTTGTGAAAATCAGAGTTAGTTTTAATTATGAGTTTTTCCGAAGATTTATTAGCTTCAGTTATCATATTTTGGATTTCTTTTTTTGAGTTACTTAATTTTTTTTCACTATCGCTTAATATATTATTTGCCTCATCTCTTAATTTTTCAGCATCTTCTATTTGTTTTTTTATTAAAAAAATACTTTCATTTAATCCATCTTTGATTTTGCTTGGAATTTTGAAATATATCAAAAGAAAAACAAATATTACAAATGATACTGCTACCCAGAAAGTTGCATCAATCATAATAAACTACCAATCCTTTTTTTTGAGGTACTAGAAACTATAGCTTTGACACTACTTTGATTTAGCTTTTCATTCGTCAAGTCTTCTACAACTTTCGAAGCAATATCCTCAGCAACTTGCTCTATAGATGCTAATGATCCCTTTTTAAAATTATCTATTTCAATTTGTGCTTTATCCAACTCATTTTGAATTTGAGATTCTATAGCCTTTTTCTTTTTTTGTATGTCTAAGTCCAACTTTTTTTTAGTATCATTTGAAATTTTCATTAATTTCTTTTTATTTTCTAGTATCAACTTCTCGTATTCTTTAATTTTATCTTCTGATATTTTTTTTAATTTATTCGCTTCATCTAAGTCATCCTTAATTTTTCTCTCTCTGTCACCAATACTTAATTTAATTTTTGGTATAAAAAATTTTGCGATTAAAGCATATAAAGTGATAAAAATTATTATAAGCCAAAAGCTTTGTGACAGCCAGTATTCAGGATTCAGCTGGGGCATTCCAGCCTCAGCTGCTATAATCCTGCTTTGCCCTAATATTAGAGCAATCAATATTAAAATTGGTAACTTCATTATTTTAAACTTAAAATGCAAATAAAATAATCAAAGCTACCACTAATCCGAATAATCCTGTTGCTTCAGCCAATGCAAATCCTAAAAGTAAATTTGGGAATTGCTTTTGTGCTGCAGACGGATTTCTCATAGCTCCAGAGAGGTAGTTACCGAAAATAATTCCGATACCAACACCTGCTCCAGCTAAAGCGATCGCTGCAAGACCTGCACCGATCATTTTTGCTGCTTCTAACTCCATTTTTCCTCCTTTTTTAATGGTGTAAATTTAATGCATCATTCAAATAGATGCAGGTTAATATTGCAAAAACATAAGCCTGTAGAAAAGCTACTAGTATTTCTAGACCTGTTAATGCAACTGAAAAACTCAATGGTAACCACCCACCAACTAATCCAAGACTAATTACAAATCCTCCGAAAACTTTAAGCATCGTATGCCCCGCCATCATATTAGCGAATAATCTTACCGATAAACTAACAGGTCGACTTAAATAAGAAATAATTTCAATTATAGTTATCAAGGGCAACAATACAACGGGAACGCCACTAGGGACAAATATCGAAAGATATTTTAAACCGTGTTTTAAAAAGCCAATAATAGTTACCGCTATAAAAATGAATAATGCCATAACGAGTGTTACAATTATATGGCTAGTGACAGTGAATGAGTAAGGCAACATACCAACCATGTTGCAAACCAAAATAAAAACAAAAAGACTAAAAATGAATGGAAAATAAGGTTTAGCTTTTGACCCAGCGGTATCGCTTATCATTTTAGCAACGAAGTTGTATAGAAGTTCAGAAATTAACTGTATTTTACCGGGCACCAATCGTTTATTTTTAGTCGATAAATAAAGAAATAATGTAATTATTGAGGCGCTAATTAACATAAATAAGCTTGAATTGGTGAATGACAAATCAATGTTACCGAATTTTATCTCAGGTCCAACGCGATAAACATTGAATTGAACCATTGGATTAGCAGCCATATTTTTCCTAAATCACTAGTCGTTTTTTTGCATATTTTTTGCTGTTCTTACCACATTTAATATACCAGCGGCAAAACCAATTAAAAAAAATATTATAATTAATACTGGTTTAGTACCAAACCAATTATCTAAAATAAACCCAATTATTGTCCCAACTACTACCGCTGCGACTAATTCTGTACCCAATTTAAATGCGTTCCCTAAAAATAAACCTCTTTTATTTTCACTTTTGAAGGTTAATTCTTCCAACCTTTTTTTTTCAATTTTTAGGCGAGTTTTAAAATCTTCTTTATTTTCCATATTTTCAAGCTACAAGACCCTCGGCTTTTTGTAAATCAACTGATACTAATTGACTAATACCTTTCTCTGGCATGGTTACACCATAGAGTCTGTGCATTCTTGACATGGTCAAAGCATGGTGTGTTATTATTACAAATCTTGTTTTGGTAATTTTTGTGAGTTCATCAAGTAATGAGCAAAATCTAGTAACGTTAGCATCATCTAACGGAGCATCCACTTCATCTAATACACATATAGGCGAGGGGCTTACAAGGAATACAGCAAATATTAAGGAGAGCGCGGTTAAAGCTTGCTCTCCACCAGACAAGAGTGTAATTGATTGCAATCTTTTACCAGGAGGGGAAACCAACATTTCTAAACCAGCTTCTAATGGATCATCAGAATTAACGAGCTCTAATTTTGCGTTTCCACCATTAAATAGTTTAGTATAAACTTCATTAAATTTTCTATTAACTTTAGTGAATGCATCTAGCAATTTCTCTCTCCCTCTTTGATTCAATTCATCGATACTAGTTTTTAATTTAACGATAGCGGTGTAAAGGTCTGCTCTGTCATCCTCCATTTTTTTAATCTCATTCTTATACTTTTCAGTTTCCTCATCAGCTCTCAAATTAACTGAGCCAAGCGACTCTCTTTTCTTTTTTGATTCTTCAACGCTTTTTTCTATAGCTTGTATTTCCGGATATTCGTCTTTATTCAAATCTACTAAATTTGAAGACGCTAATAAGAGACTTGCATCATCAATACGTAATTCATTTTTTATTGTATATAAAAGATCTTTTTTTCTATTTTCGATCCCTTCAATAGTAGCTTCTTTTCTTGCTTTATCCTCTCTTAAGCTTGATAATTTTTCCTGGATTTCCTTTAAATTATTATTAACTAAGTTGTATTTATTTTCCGCCTCGATTAATTCGATATCAATTTCTTCATTTCTCTTTTTAGTATTTTCCAAATTTTGTTTATTTTGGCCTTTGCTAGTTGCAATCTTTTCTGGGTTTTTCTCATTTTCATCGATTTCTTTTTTTAATGAGATTTTTCTCTCATTCAATGCCATAATCATCTTTTCAGAATTAATTTTCAAATTTTTCCAATTTTCAAGTTCATTATCTATATTCTTGATTCTCTCTTTTCTTTTAATCGAGTCACTCTTAATAGACTCATTCTTTCCAAAAAATGTAGCGTATTTTTCTTGGGAAATTGTAATTTTATTTATTAAATCCTTAAAAACTTTAAAAGTTTCTTTATTAATTTTTTGATCTGAGTCAATTAAAACCTCCAACTCATTAATCATAACATCTAATTCTGCTTTTAATTCATTAAGTTCCCTTTTTGCATCGTCCAAATTTAATGAAGACTTATCTTCTATAACCGCTAATTCATTTTCTGTTTTAAGCAGTTCTTTTTTCTCTTCCAGAACTCTTTTTTCATTCAAGGTTGCATCTAAAGTAATACTTTTTTCCCTTTCTAGATCTGAGTCGATTTCATTTAATGATTTACGTAATTTTTCTTGTAAGCTTTTTATTCTATTTTCCTCTAAAATTAAGTTATCTAATTCAAGGTTTATTTTTTGTATTTTAGCTAAATTTTCCATTTTCTTATCTCTTAGCGGCGATAACTTTTTGTTTTCTTCATCAAGAAGCTGAGAATTGTGGTTTAAATCAATTTTTATTGCACTAATTTCATCCTCCAATTCACTGGATTTATCAGATACAATTTTTTGCTCGCTTTCAATTTCTTGAAATTTTAAGAAGTACAAACCAGCTTCTTTTTTTCTTATTTCTTTAGATATTTCTTTATATTTGGAGGCCTCCTCAGCTTGTTTTCTTAAATTTTCAAGTTGCTTTTCTTGTTGCCTTTTTAATTCATCTGCTCTTTTTAAATTATTCTCTGCGGCGGCAAGTCTTGTTTCTGCCTCATGCCTTCGAGCATGCATACCCGATATGCCAGCTGCCTCTTCTAGGATGGCTCTTCTTTCATCTGGTTTTGAAATTACCAGCTGTCCAATTTTACCCTGGCTTATTAAAGAGGGTGAATGGGCCCCAGTGGAAAGATCAGCAAAAAAAGTTTGCGCATCTTTTGCTCTCACTTCCCTCTCATTTATATAATATTTTGATCCTTTGTCTCTCTCAATTTTTCTTGTCACCAAGATTTCATTTAAATTCTTAAATTGGGTTGGTCCTTCATTAGATTTATTATCAATTAATAATGAAACTTCTGAAATGTTTTTTGATGGTTTGTTAGATGTCCCTGAAAAAATTACATCTTCCATTCCAGAACCTCTCATACTTTTAGCAGATGTTTCCCCCATACACCATCTTAGTGCTTCAACTATATTTGATTTACCACAACCATTTGGTCCTACTATTCCCGTCAAACCATCTTCTATAAAAAAAGATGTTTTATCGTAAAAGGATTTAAAACCTGTTAGTTCTAGTTTTTTAAATTTCATATTTATAAATTCTTATCTATTTGTTTTTTAAAAGATTTAAAATCGTGTTTCCCATCATAAACTTTATCATTGATAAAAATGGTTGGGGTTGATGATATTTTGTAATTTTTTTGTGCCTCTATTCTTTGACTTAATATTTGATCTTGTAAATTTTCGTCTTTCAGACATTTGTCAAGCTCTTCTTTTTTTAGGTCAAATTTAACACTTAAATTTATTAGTGAATTATTAATTTTATTAATATCTTCACCTACCGCCCATTTATTTTGATTTCTATAAATATTATCAAGTAATTTAAAAGCAATATTTTTATTAGACGTACACTTTATTATTTTCTCAGCGTTTAGAGCAGCTAAATCTAGAGGGAAACTAAAATGCTCATAATGCACTTTATTATTGTCAATATATTCCTCTTTTAATTTGTCAAAAATCTTAATATGAAAACTCGCACAATGAGGACAAGTTAATGATGAAAAAACTTTCACATTTACCTTAGCATTTTTTTCACCAATGGAAATATTTGCAAAAACAAGTGTGTTTTGTAATATCAAAAAAAACAATACATAGAAATATTTAACAATTTTTTTCATTAAATGCCTTTATTAATTTGTTTAATTGCGTTTTAAGTTTCTCATTTTCTATATTATCTAGCTGCTTCTCGTATCTTTTTCTTTTAATCATAACTTTATTTTTGTCAGTTTTTTTTGCTTGTGTGGATGTCAATTTTAATGAATTTAGAAATTTATACCCAAAAAAACTATTAACTTTATCGATTATTTCTGATTTAGAATATTCAATTTCCAATTCGTTTCCACGCATAATATTTAATACTAAAGATGTCTTATTGGCAGTTCTATCATTTAAAATTTTTACCGGGTAGCTCACATTTGATATATTTTTACCAACTATTTTACTCCAGTTATCCACTAAATTAGAAAAATTTTTTCCCCTTTTTTTGAAAATTTGTTTTAAATTTTTTGGAATGGTGTTTGAAAAAGGTCTTAAACCTTGTATGAAATTACCAGTTTTATTAATATTGAATTTTTTATGCATATAGACTTTAATTTATCAAAAATTATTTTAGCATGGTATGATAATAACAAACGTTCACTACCTTGGCGTGTGCAAAATAACCACAAACAGGCGGTTTATTTTAGGATTTTAAGTGAATTTATGCTACAGCAAACTCAAGTTCAAACTGTAATCCCGTATTTTAACAGGTTTATTGACAAGTATCCTAATCTAAAATCTTTATCACGAGCCAAAGAAAAAGATGTAATGAAAGCTTGGGAAGGACTCGGATACTATAGACGAGCAAGATTTTTATTAGCTTCAGCCAAAAAATTAGAAAAGAACAATTTTAAATTGCCAAGAGATTTTGATGAAATTAAAAAATTACCTGGGGTGGGGGAATATACAGCAAACGTTCTTTTAGCTTTAATCTATAATAATCCCACTATAGCTTTTGATGGAAATGTAAAACGTATTTTTTCAAGAATTTTAAATAAAAATGTAGACCTGTTAAATCAGGAAAAAATTAAAAGTGATAATCAACGAGCATTTTTTTTTCATAATAGAAATTCAGATTTCGTTGAGGCGTTAATGGAGTTTGGAGCTCTTATATGCAGACCCAAACCTCTATGCGAGAAATGTCCGATAAAAAAGAACTGTTTGTTCAAAAATTCTAAGACAGTCTCTATCACAAAAACAAAAATTAAAAAGACAACAAAAAAATTGGATATCTTTTGCTATGTTACTAAAAGAAAACAAATTGGACTTACAAAAAAGAATAATCTTGGTTTTTTAAAAGATTTTTTAATACCAAAAATCATGATTAGAGAAAAAAATAATAAAAAAAATTGGTCTTTATTAAAAAATTATAGTAATTCTATTTCAAATAAAAAGTTAGATATTAACTTGTATTACAAATTTTCAAAAACAATTCCAAAAAACTTTGAGTGGCATTCGATCGGTTCTAATAAGGAAGTTATACCGTCATTCACAAAAAAAATAATAAATCATATAGAGAAATTATATTAATGAAAAAAAAAATAGCCATAATAGGTTCGGGTATAGCAGGTTTAGCATTGGGCAATTTATTAAAAAAAAACCAAAATTGTGATTTTATGATCTACGAAAAAGATGACGGTTTAAAATTTGATGAGGGTTATGGAATTCAATTGTCTACTAATAGCATTTCAATTCTCAATGATATTGATTTTGATAACATAGATAAAAAACAGATTTTTAATCCAAATAAAATAAACTTTTTTTCAATTAAAAATAAAAAAATTTGTGAACTAGATTTGAAAGTTTTTAACAGATCCGACGTTAAATATACGACTCTGAGAAGGTCGACACTGATAGAATTTTTAAAAGAAAAAGTTTATAAAAATAATTTAAAATTTAACAAAGTTGTGAAAAAAATTTCAGAGCTTAAAGGAAAGATGCTCATAAATTTTGAAGACAATACAAACGATCTTGTAGATTATATTTGTGTTTGCGATGGAGTTTTTTCAAATACTAAAACGATAATAGAAAATAAAAGTTACAAACCAAAATATTCCGGCTCAGTAGCAATAAGAAAAATATTGAAATCTTCCAACCTAGAGGGATTTGATAATCAAAATATTTCGATATTTATGGGTTCAAATTCTCATATAGTTTCTTATCCAATAAATATGAAAGGTGATCTAAATTTGGTTTTAATTTCAAGGACAAAGTTTAATTCTGAAAATATTAATTCAATATTAGAAAAAAATATTTTAAAACAAAATAAAAAGTTTTCGGATATTTTTAGTGAAGATACAAAATCTTGGCCAATATATGTTTCAAATAAAATTATAAAACCTAAGAATGATAAGGTTTTTTATCTTGGTGATGCTTTTCACACACTTTTACCAACAATGGCACAAGGAGCTTCACAATCAATTGAAGATGCCTATGAGCTGTCTCTTTTATTGAGCAAAAATGTTACAAATGCTCACTCTACTTACCACGAAAAAAGATCCAAAAAAATAAATGCCGTAATTTATAGATCTAAACTAAATTATTTTTCTTTTCATTTATCGAATTCTTTTTTAACAAAAATAAGAAACTATTTAATGAAAACCATGACAAAAAATAAAAAATTTTTAAATTTGTATTTAGGAAAAGTTTACAATTAGCTTTGAAAAAGTTAAAAACTTTTTGTGATCAATCTTTGTCTCAAATTATCTATTGATACTGATTTTCCCCCTATGTCACAATACCAATAAGTCCATCCATTATAGCTTTCTGTGCCCATAATTTGAGCTGCAACTCTATGAATAGATCCCTCTTTATCCTTATGCTTTAAACTTCCATCAGCCATTATTTTTGCATTAAATCTCTTTTTTTGATCATATAAGGTTGTGCCAGGTCTTATCATTCCCATTTCTACTAATGAACCAAAAGGAATCCTAGGCTTAGATTTAGAATTCTCTATTGTATCTAAATAATCATCCTCAATAATTTTAGCTTGATTTAACCTATCACATGCTGCTTTAAAATACGTTTTATCTTTTTCAAATCCAAAATATTTTCTGCCTAATTTTTTTGCTACTACTGCTGTGGTACCAGTCCCTAAAAATGGATCGAATATAGTGTCACCTTTGTTTGTAGTTGCTAATATTATTCTATGAAGTAATGCCTCTGGCTTTTGTGTAGAATGAATTTTTTTCCCATTTTTTTTCAACCTCTCTTTCCCACTGCAAATTGGAAATATCCAGTCCGATCTCATTTGAAGATCATCATTAAAACACTTAATTGATTGATAATTAAAAGTATATTTTGACTTTTTGTTTTTAGATGCCCAAATCAACGTTTCATGTGCATTAGTAAATCTAGTGCCTTTAAAATTAGGCATAGGGTTGTTTTTTCTCCAAATGACGTCATTTAATAACCAGTAATCTAAATTTTGCATGTGAAACCCTAATCGAAAAATATTATGATATGAGCCTATTACCCATATACTACCATTATCCTTAAGAACTCTTTTGCATTCAGACAGCCAAATTTTGCAAAATTCATCATAATGCTTGAAGCTACCAAACTGATCCCATTTATCGTTCACTCCATTGACTTTGCTTGAGTCAGGCCGAGTTAATTTTTTACCTAATTGCATATTGTAAGGAGGGTCGGCAAAAATTAAATCGAAACTCTTATCAGGAATTTTTTTAAATTCTTTAATACAATTTCCATTTATTAATTTGTTAGAAAAAACTGGCATTTAGAGATTCAACTCTAAATTGTATATGAGGTCAAACTGTTTTACGTGAAAAAGCTTGTTTTTTGTGTTCTAAATTTTTTCAATCACAACATCTTGTATACCGGCTTGAACTCTCGTCTATGTAAAGTAGTTATTCCATATTTTTTCAAACTTTTTAAATGATCTTTTGTTCCGTATCCAAAATTCTTTTCCCAAAAATAATTCTTATATTTTTTTGAAAGTTTAATCATTAGTAGATCCCTGTAAACTTTAGCTAGTATTGATGCAGCACTAATAACCTTAATTTTTTGATCTCCTCTTATTATCGCTTTACAATTTTTAATTCCTTTAGGCACATAAATACCATCAACATATATCAGGTTCGGTTTAGTGCTCAATTTAGATATCGCTCTTTTCATAGCTAATAAGGAGGCATTTAAAATATTAAATTTATAAATTTCATTTACATCGGCAACTCCAATGCCATAGATCGAGTTTTTCTTTATATATTTTGCGATAATCATCCTTTTATTAAATGATAATTTCTTAGAATCTTTTAATAAAGACCTTTTAATATTCCCTTTGAAAATTACTGCGGCGGCAACCACCGGCCCGGCCAAACTACCTCTTCCAACCTCATCCACCCCAGCAGATATTTTAACTCTTTTCAATTTTTATACCAAGTTTTTTAATTTTATCCCTGATCATTTTTAAGTCTATCCAAGCAAGCTTTTTTTGCTCTGGTTGTCTCATTAAAAATGCTGGATGAAAAGATGGCATAATCGATATCCTTGTATTTTCAAAAACTTTATCATGCCATTTACCCCTAGCTTTTGATATTACCTCATTTTCGCCTATCAACGCACTTAATGCAGTACTACCAAGCAACATAATTATTTTTGGCTTTATTATTAAGATATGTTTAATTAAAAAAGGAAGATATCTCTCTATTTCTGCCTCTGTTGGTTTTCTATTTTCAGGCGGCCTATAATTTACTACGTTAGTAATATAAACATTTGTTCGATCAAGATTGATTGAATTCAACATTTTGTCTAATAATTGTCCAGCTCTCCCAACAAATGGCTTGCCCACCTTATCTTCGTTTGCGCCAGGTCCTTCACCAATAATCATTACTTTTGCGCCCGGGTTTCCATCAGCAAATACTAAATTATTAGCATTTTTTTTGAGTTCACAATTTTTGATTAAAGAAATTTCTTTTCTTAAAATATTCAACGATTTATCTGAAGATAAACCGTTTTTGTCTTTGTTTTTATAGCGATTAATAGGGGCATTTTTAAAGATATAATTGTGATTAATTAAACTATAGTATTTAATTAATTTTGTTAATTTGTTATTTAATTTCATTGTTATGAAAAAATTAATCTATAATATAATCATTACATTATTTGCCATAAAGATCACGTTTTTATTTTCACTATTTCCAGCTATTTCCCTAGAAAAAACATATAAGGCTAAAGACTTATCAAACTATCTTTCAGGTGTTATTTCTCTTAATGAAAATGATTACGAAAGATCATACAAATTTCTCAAAAACATCAATGGACTTGAAAAGGATCATTACACATTTTCACAAATATATTTATACTCATTAATAAATCTCGATAAATTTACTGATGCCTTTAGATACTCAAGAAAACTTGAGCAAAATCAAATCAATAATTTTGAAAGCGACTTAATAGTAGGTATATATCATCTTAAAAATAAAAAACCTTTTTTAGCTAAAAAGTATTTATTAAGGAATTATCAACGGAAGAATTTAGACCCGATACAAAAATTATTATCAATATTAATATTACAATGGTCAAATCTTGAAGATTTGAGTTATCGAGACTCAATAGTAAAATTAGAGAAAATAGATATTAGATTTGAAAATATAAAAAAAATTCAAAAATCTTTTTTGAATTGTTACTTTGATAAAGCTTCAACAAGTAAAGTTTTTTTTGATTTGGTAAATGATAAGTCGGCAAATTTTAACAGATATAATTTTTTCTTTGCCAACTATCTTAACAATAAAAATAAATCATTAGAGTATGACAAGGCAATTAAAGTTGCTTTAAGAAAAACACCAAGAAATTTACTAATAAATCAACTTAAGCTTGATGTTGAGAGAGATGAGAATTTAAAAAATATATTTGATTGTCAAAATAATTTACATGTTATGGCAGAGTTATTTTACTTAGTATCTAACGCCCTTTCTTCGCAAAAATTCTATTCTGTTTCAAATTTTTATATTAATCTTGCTAAATTTTTAAATCCAGATTTCATATCTTATAATATTCTTTTTGCAGAAAATCTTAATTTTATTGAAAACACTAATGAGGCAAAAAAAATTTACAATAAGTTAAAAAATTATGGAGATATTTATCACTGGTTTGCAAATAAAGAGATTGCAAACATTTACATTAATACTGACAGACAACAAGAGGGTATAAAACTCTTAAAGCAAAGTTTTAACAAATTATTAAAACCTAACATTTACCAGAAGCTGGAATTTGCAGATTACCTAAAAAATAACAATAAACATAACGATGCAATAAAATTATATACACTCATTTTACAAGAAATTGATATTACTCACCCAATCTATCCGGAGGTTACAGATGGAAGAGGCATTTCATTCGAGCAAATAGGGAAGTGGGATAAAGCAGAAAAAGATTTTATGAATTCATTAAAAGCGAATCCAAATCAAGCTTATGTTTTAAATTATTTAGCGTACTCATGGATAGAAAAAAATATAAATTTTGAAAAATCATTAATAATGTTAAAGAAAGCAAACAATCTTAGAAAAAACGATCCTTATATAACTGACTCATTAGGCTGGGTCTTTTATAAGTTAAAAGATTTTGAAAAAGCCAAAATACACGTACAAAAAGCTGTGAGACTTATGCCTGCAGATCCAATAGTTAACGATCATTTTGGAGATATTTTATGGATGAATAACAAAAAGATACAAGCAAGATATTATTGGAATTACGTACTTACCTTAAAAGAGACCAAAGACAATATGAGAAAAAATATTATAAAAAAACTTGTGTCTGGGCCATAATATAATAATTACATGAAATTGAAATCAAATGCTAAATTAAACCTGACACTAGATGTTCATGCAAAGTTAAAAAATGGCTTACATGATATTCAATCTAATGTTAGCTTACTAAATTTACATGATGATATTTATGTAAATAAATCGAGATTCAAAGACAACATAAAATTTTATGGTAAATTTTCAGAACATGTAAGATCTAAGAATAATTCAATTTTCTATACCTTAAAAATATTAAGAAAACATAAGTTAATAAATAATTTTTACAATATAAAAGTTAAAAAAAACATTCCTGTTTTTGCTGGGCTCGGGGGTGGAACATCCAATGCTTTTTTTGTTACTCAGTATTTAACAAAAAATAAAGTTTTAAAAAAAAAAATTAAAAAGGATATTATAAAAAAGATTGGGACAGACTATAGTCTATTTAATTTCAAAAAATCTTATCAAAAAAATCTAAATATTTTTAAAGAGTATGAGAGTAATTTTACTTTATATTTTCTATTAGTATATCCTTATATTAAATGTAGAACATCTAATATTTATAAATCGTTGAAAAAAGTAAATAAATTTAGGAGTCAAAATTTTTCAAGAATTAAAAAAAAAGAAATCTATATTCAAAAGGTATCTCAGGAAAAAAACTATCTACAGTCTATTGTCAATCAAAAGTATCCTAAAATTAACAAAATATTGAGAGAAATAAGAAGTCAGAAAGGATGTTCTTTTTCGAGAGTTACAGGATCTGGTTCTGTTTCTTACGGCTTGTTTAAAAGTCAAAAATATGCAAAACAAGCTTTAAAAAATATAAGAAAAAGCTTTCCAAAATATTGGCATGTGGTCACAAAAACTCTTTGATTATTTCAATTAATGATGTATCAAATTATTATCGTTGGGGCATAGCCAAGCGGTAAGGCAGCGGTTTTTGGTACCGCCATCCTAGGTTCGAATCCTAGTGCCCCAGCCAAAAAAATGAACTTACAAGTAAATAAATTTAATCTAATTAAATTTTTAACAAAAAAATTATTTCCTTTTTATAAATCTGCGGAAATAAAAAATTTTTTTGAAATTATAAGCGAAAACGAAACTGACAAATCAAAAGATTTTGCAATGTTTGTTGGGGGATGTGTCAGAAATTTTTTAAAAGATGAAACGATTAAAGATATTGATATCGCAACAATTTTTCCTCCAGAAATAATAAAAGAAAAGTTTAAAAATACAAAATTTAAGATTATTGAAACTGGGTTAGAACATGGAACATTAACGGTCGTAGGAGAAGATTTTAATTATGAATTAACAACTTTAAGAGAAGATATAACAACTGACGGTCGTCATGCCGAAGTAGAATTCTCTGCTGATTGGACAAAAGATTCCGAAAGAAGAGACTTTACAATTAATGCAATATATTTAAACAAAAATGGAAAAATATTTGATCCGCAGTCTGGTCTAATAGATTTAAAAAATAACACCGTAAAATTTATTGGTGATCCTGAAAAGAGAATACAAGAAGACTATCTTAGGATAATTAGATTCATAAGATTTTCTATTTTTTATAATCATTCTCCTGAAAAAACTACCATCGGTGCCATAAAGATAAATCTAAATGGCATTAAAAATCTATCTCGTGAGAGAATTTTTGACGAATTTAACAAAATTTTAAAAATAAAGAATTTTTTAAACATTAATGACAGTAAAGAAATCAAAGATTTGTTTGAGATAATATTTCCTGAGTTAAAATATTTGAATAGAATTAAGTATCTAAAAAAAGTTAACAGTGAAATCATCATAAATCCCACATTATTAATTTCACTGATGGTATTAGACAAATCTTCAAATTACGAATATTTCTGCCATAAATATAAAACTTCAAATAATCTTAAAGAAAAATTGTCAAATTTTCATAAAACTTATCTAGCTTCACTAAAAGACAAGAATTTTTTTACCAATGATTTACAGAAAAATTTGTATTTTTTTGGAAAGGAGGCGATGATATCAGCTTATTTGATAAATAAAGTTGATAATAAAAAAACAAAAGATTTAGATACTTTTGTGATAAAAATATATAAGACTTCAATTCCACAATTTCCGATTAAAGGTGATTATTTATTGAAACAAGGATTTAAAGAGGGACCGGAACTAGGGGAGGTGTTAAAAACTTTAGAGAACGTTTGGGTAAACAATAATTTTGATATCTCCGATAAAGATGTTCAAAATTTAATTAAAAATTTAAAAAACAATTAAATATAGTCAACACTCAAAATCTCAAAATTTTTTTCACCTGAGGGCGTCACAATTGTTGCTAAGTCACCTAAACTTTTGCCAATAAGACCTTTTCCAATGGGACTTCTAAAATATATTAAATTGTCTTTAACATCAGCTTCATCTTTGCCAACTAATCTAAATTTTATTTCTTTATTCGACTCAAGATCTTTTACTTTAACAGTAGAGCCGAAAATTACTTTGCCCTCATTTTCAATCTTTGTTACATCTATTACATTAGCTCTTGCAATAGTATCATTTATTTTCAACACTCTTGACTCTATTAAAGCCTGCTGTTCTTTGGCCGCGTGGTATTCTGCATTTTCTTTTAAATCACCATGCGATCTTGCTTCTGCTATGGCAGCCACTACTTTTGGTCTTGCAACTTTTTTTAATTGATCAAGTTCCTTTCGAAGATTTTCTAAACCTAAAATTGTTATTGGTTCTTTGTCCATTTTATTTCCATTTAGCTGTTGGTGGCAAAGACATTAAGATTGACTGAACGTTTCCTCCTGAATTTAGTCCAAATTTAGTTCCCCTATCGTATAATAGATTAAACTCAACATATCTTCCTCTCTTATATAATTGAGTAATTTTATCTTTTTTAGACCAAGTCTTTTTAATTTTTCTATTAATTATGATTTTTGATAAATCAATAAAAGTGAGACCAACGTCTCTAACAAATTTAAAATTTTTTAGCCAGTTGTCCATTTCATAATCAAAAAAAATTCCACCTATTCCCCTAGGTTCGTTTCTATTTGGTAAATAAAAATAATTATCACACCAATTTTTAAATTTTTTATAGCTTTTCTTGTTTGCTGTGCAAACGTTTTTAAGTTTTTTATGAAATATTTTGCTTTCACCTAGATCTTTAAAACTTGGCGTTGCATCTATCCCTCCTCCAAACCACTCTTTACTCGTTACTATAAAACGAGTATTAAAATGCAAGGCGGGAATTTTTGGATTTCTCATATGGGCAACAACAGAGACTCCAGACGCCCAATATTTACCATTGCTTTCTTTTGCGCCTAAAATTTTGTCTTGAAAGTTTTTACCAAATTTACCGTTAACACATGATTTATTTACACCAACTTTTTCAAATACCACACCATCTGATAGTAACATAGAAATTCCCCCACCTTGATTGATATTTTCTTTTTTCCATTCGGTAGTTTTGAATTTAGCAGGTTTTTTTGAAAAATTATTTTCAATTTTCTGAAATTCAGAAGAAATCTGAATTTGTAAGTAGTTAAACCATTCGTCTATAATTCTTTTTTTATCGTTTAAACTATACATTTTACTTTAGAAATTTATTTTGTCTTAATGCTTCAGAAGATACTATTGCCACGCTCATCGCAACATTTAAAGAACGAGTTTTTTTATTTATAGGTATTTTTAATTTATCTATTATTTCACTATGAATAGATAATGGAACTCCTTTACTTTCCCTTCCAAAAAGAAGAATATCATCTCTTTTAAAGATAAAATTGGTGTAAGAGTTTTCTGCTTTTGTTGTCATTAAAATTATTCTTTTTTTAATATTTTCATCTTTAAACTTGTTAAAATTTTCATATCTTTTTAAATTATTAATATTAATATAATCCATTACAACCCTCTTAAAGCGACTATCATCAAGGCTAAAACCACAAGGCTCAATAATATGAAGCATCATATCAAAACAGGCACAAAGTCTTATTATTGATGCTGTATTTTGTGGTATATCTGGTTTATAGAGAGCTATGCTAATCATTATCAACCGAATTATGTGTCATTCTGACCCTAGAAAATGTAATTAATTAGTCTTATTTAATATTTACATTATAAATAACATATATGCCTGAAAAAAAAGAAAAAACTACTAGAAGAGACTTTCTTTATACAGCTAGTTTTACGGTTGGTGCGGTTGGTTTGGGTGCAACCATTTGGCCCTTCATAGATCAAATGAATCCTGATAAATCTGTTCAAGCTTTAGCCACAACAGAGGTAGATATTAGCAACATCGAGCCCGGGAAATCGATTACCGTGTTATGGAGAGGAAAGCCAGTCTTTCTGAAAAGAAGAACTCAAGATGAGATTGCTGAAGCTAGAGCTGTAAGTTTAGAGGAACTTAAGGACCCTCAAAAAGATGAAGATAGAGTTAAAGATGGTAAAGATGAATGGCTTGTTATGTTAGGTGTATGTACACACTTAGGGTGCGTGCCCTTAGCTGACAAAGGAGACTATAAAGGATGGTTCTGTCCTTGCCACGGATCTCACTACGACGTATCAGGGAGAATTAGAAAGGGCCCAGCGCCAGTTAATATGGAAATACCTAAGTATGAGTTTGTAGATAATAATACGATAAAAATTGGATAATAATTATGAGTGAACATGAATATCAACCAAAATCAAAAGTAGGTAAGTGGTTTAACGATAGATTGCCGTTGCTGTCGTTAGCTTCTCATTTGACTGATTATCCCACACCAAAGAATTTAAATTATTGGTGGACATTTGGCGGAATACTAACTTTTTGCCTAGTCACTCAAATAATCACCGGAATTGTTTTGGCAATGCACTATGTGGCTCATGCTGATCTTGCATTCAGTAGCGTAGAGCATATCATGAGAGATGTAAATTATGGTTGGCTGATAAGATATATACATAGTAATGGGGCCTCAATGTTTTTCTTAGCAGTTTACATTCACATATTTAGATCGTTATTTTATGGCTCATATAAATCACCAAGAGAAGTAATTTGGATCATAGGTATACTTATTTATCTGTTGATGATGGCCGCTGCGTTTATGGGCTACGTTTTACCTTGGGGTCAGATGAGTTTTTGGGGAGCAACTGTCATAACAAATTTATTTAGCGCAATACCTTTAGTTGGTGAAAGTATAACAACATGGTTGTGGGGAGCATACTCAGTAGATAACCCAACGCTAAACAGGTTTTTTAGTTTACATTATTTAATACCTTTTTTAATTTTAGGTTTAGTAGTACTGCATATCTGGGCACTTCACGTTCCCGGTAATAATAATCCAGTTGGTATAGATATAAAAAAACCTTCTAAAGATACTGTCCCATTTCATCCTTATATTACCATAAAAGATTTATTTGCATTATTAATGTTTATGATAATTTTCTCAGGCTTTGTATTCTTCGCGCCTAATGTTTTAGGACATTCTGATAATTATATTCCGGCTAATCCAATGGTTACACCAGCCCATATTGTTCCGGAGTGGTATTTACTTCCTTTTTACGCAATCTTGAGGTCGGTGCCTGACAAACTTGGTGGAGTAATATTGATGTTTTCTGCAATTTTTATTCTCTTAATTTTACCGTGGCTAGACACTTCAAAAGTTAGGTCATCTGTTTTCAGACCAATCTATAGACAATTTTTTTGGATACTTGTTATAGACGTGTTATTACTTGGATACATGGGAGCAATGCCTGCAGAAGGAATTTATCTATTATTGACAAGAGTAGGAACAATTTACTATTTTTTACATTTTTTAGTCGTTTTACCGGTTGTTGGTTATTTAGAGAAAACAGATCCACTACCAGTGAGCATATCTGATCCAATAATGACGGGTGGAGCTAATATATCTTTAGCAAAAAAAAATGATAAAAGTATTTAATATATTTTTTAAAACTTTAATTTTCAGCTTTTTACTCTCTGTTAAAACTTTTTCTGCAGAGGCCATCGATCCAATAAGGGTTGATTGGAGCTTTAAAGGATTAACGGGTAAGTTTGATAGATCATCTTTGCAAAGAGGTTTTCAGGTTTACAAAGAGGTTTGCTCCTCATGCCACTCAATGAAATACCTTAGTTATAGGAATTTAGGAGAGCCTGGAGGTCCAGAGTTTTCTGAAAAAGAAGTTAAGGCAATAGCAGCTAGTTTTGAGGTAACAGATGGACCAGACAGCCAGGGAGAAATGTTTTTGCGACCGGGCAGACCAGCAGATAAATTTGTAAATCCCTATCCAAATAACCAAGCTGCAATGGCAGCAAATGGAGGCGCATATCCGCCTGATATGTCGGTTTTAGTAAAAGCAAGAAAAGGTGGAGCAGATTATATTTATTCAGTTTTATTAGGTTATGTGGAAAAACCGGCTGGAATGATTTTAGACGATGGTGTTTATTACAACAAATATATGGCAGGAAATAAAATTAAAATGCCTAAAGTTTTATCAGATGGTTTAGTAGATTATGCAGATGGAACTAATTCAACGGAAGAACAAATGGCAAGAGATGTTACGACCTTTTTAAGTTGGGCTGCAGAACCAGAGCTGGAAGAAAGACATAGGACAGGGGTTAAAGTAATGATTTATTTAATTCTTCTAACAATTTTAGTTTATTTAAGTATGAAGCGATTATGGTCAAGGATTGACACGGAAGTGTAACACATCACCATCTTTAACAATATAGTCTTTTCCCTCTATCCTTAATTTACCTTTTTCTTTACATTTTTCAGCACTGCCATATTCAAAAAAGTCTTCGCATGAAACTGCCTCAGCCCGAATAAATTTTTTTTCAAAGTCTGTATGTATTACCCCTGCCGCTTCTGGTGCTCGAGTATTTTTCTTAATTGTCCAGGCTCTACTTTCTTCTATACCAGAGGTAAAAAAAGTATTTAAGTTTAAAAGGTCATATCCTTCTTTAATTAATTTATTTAATCCAGTTTTATCAAGACCTATTTCTTTCATAAAATTTTCTTTCTCATTTCTATCGAGTGAGGAAAGTTGATCCTCAATGTCAGCACAAATTAATATAATTTTTTCATTAACAAATCTTTGTTTAATTGCATTAGTATACTTGTTCCCGGTTGCCAAACTTTGTTCATCAACATTACATACAATTATCTTTGGCTTAATACTTAGTATCCCCATTGTGTTAAAAAACTTGTAATTTTCATCATCTAGAACTGTTATTTCTTTGTCTTCATTTAGGTTTTTCAAAGCTGATTGAAGTAAATCAAGCTCTTTAGGATTTAATGTCTTTTTTTTGCTTTTTTCCAATTTTTTTTGAATTAAATCTATATCTGACAAAACAATCTCAGTCTTAATAATTTCAAGATCGTTAATAGGATCAATCAGATTATTCACATGTTGGATCTTATCGTTTTTGAAACATCTTACTAAATGTACTACTGCATCGACTTCTCTTATATGTGATAGAAATTTGTTACCTAAACCCTCACCCTTGGATGCTCCCTTTACTAGACCAGCAATATCAACAAAAGTGATGTTAGCCAAAATTTTTTTTTTTGACTTTGAAAGTACTGATAATTTTTCTAATCTTTCATCAGGTACATCAACAATTCCTATATTAGGATCAATAGTGCAAAATGGAAAGTTAGCTGCCTCTGCGTTTTTAGAAGCTGTAAGGGCATTGAAGAGCGTCGATTTCCCAACATTTGGTAAACCAACTATACCACATTTAAACCCCATTTAAGTTTTGATTAACTTTACTTGAAAACAACTCAATTTTCTTATCGATTAGACTCGGAATTTGTTCAACTATATTTTCTGCTATTTCTTTAATCTTTTCTTCTTCATCTTCCTTAAAATCATCGAGAACATGATTATTAACTTTCTTTTTATCTTTAGGATGCCCAATACCAATTCTTACTCTTGAATAATCTTTACCTATAAACTTATCAATTGACTCGATTCCGTTGTGGCCCGCACTACTTCCACCAACTTTTGTTTTGACTTTTCCAAAATCAATATCCATGTCATCGTGAAAAACAATTACATTTTTTGCGTCAATTTTAAAGTAATCAATTAACTCTTTTACTGCAGTTCCAGAATTATTCATGAACGTAAGTGGCTTGATAGCATAAACTTTTTTTGAATCTATGTTCCCTGTTGTGAGTAATCCTTTAAATTTTGGCTTTTGCTTAGATAATTTAAATTTTGAGTTTATTGCATCTATAATTTTGAAACCAATATTATGTCTATTATTAACACTATTTGGTCCTGGATTTCCTAGTCCTACTAATAAAAGCATAAATTATTATTTCTTTTCAGCTGGTTTTTTTTCTGCTTGTGATTTCTTATCGCCACCAGCATCTTTTTGTTTTTCATCTTTTTTAGCTGCGTCACCATCTTTACCCTGTTCAGCCTTAACTTCAGCACCCTCAGTTTGAGCAGTTGCTTCTCCATCAGCTCCTTCTGCTGCGGCTTCAGCAGGTTTTTCCGGCTCTTTTATTACTGTCGGAGCAGCAACTGTTGCCACAACAAAGTCCCGGTCCGTAATGGTTGGTATTACATTTTCCGGTAGTTTAACTGCCGAAATTTTAATACTCGTACCTATATCTGTACCTGAAAGATCAATCACAATTTCTTTTGGAATGTTGTCAGCTGGACAATTTAATTCAATTTTTCTTCTCACTATGTTTAGTACACCACCTCTTTTTAATCCCGGTGACTCAGATTGATTAATAAAGCGAACAGGTATCTCTAAAATAATTTTAGTACCAGAGACTATTCTCATAAAATCTATGTGAATAGGTTCATCAGAAACAGCATGATACGAGACTTCTCTAGGTAAAACTTTCTCTTTTTTGCCATTAATTTCTATTTCTAAAACTGAAGATAAAAAAGCCTCACTATCTAAAATATTTTGAAATTGTTTTTTAACAACAGAAATATTTTCATTTGGCAATTTTCCCCCATATAATATTGCCGGTATCAATCCTTTAGCTCTTAAACTATTAGTATAACCGGTTTTGGTATTTTCTCTTTTTTCAGCTTTAAAGTTATTCATAATTTATTTTGAATGGGTATTTAACTCAACTTTTAAAATAAAACAAGTATTAATTGAACAAATCTGACACAGATGTCGAATTGGATATTCTTTTAATTGCTTCTGCCATAAGGTTAGATATGGATAAAACTTCAATTTTACTATGATTTTTAATTTTTTTGGAATTATCTATACTGTCTGTAATTACTAGTTTTTTAATTTTAGATGATTGTATCTTTTTAACTGCCTCACCACTTAGAACTCCATGGGTAGTAAAAACATATACATCTTCAGCTCCTGATTTTTTTAAAGCTGTTACAGCATTAACAATTGTGCCTCCACTGTCTATTATATCATCGACTATGATACATGTTTTTCCTTTAACATCCCCAATGATGTTCATCACTCTCGATTTTCCAGGAGCCGGTCTTCTTTTGTCAATTATTGCTAGATCTGCAGCGATCTTTGTTGCAAGCCCTCTTGTTCTTTGAACTCCTCCCACATCTGGAGAAACACAAATCAAATTTTTTTTCTTCAACTTTTTTTTTATGTATCTAGCAAAAAGAGGAGTTGTAAATAGATTGTCGACAGGCATATCAAAAAAACCTTGGATTTGTCCAGCATGTAGGTCTACAGTTAAAATTCTGCTAGCTCCTGCATTTGTAAGTAGGTTTGCTACAACTTTAGCAGAAATGGAAGTTCTAGGAACGACCTTTCTATCTTGTCTTGCATAGCCGAAATAAGGGATTACAGCTGTTATGTTTTTAGCAGAGGACCTTTTCAATGCATCAATTATTAATAAAAGTTCCATTAGATTATCATTTGCCGGATTAGAAGTTGACTGAATAACAAAAACACTGTTACCCCTGATGTTCTCATTTATCTCAATATATATTTCACCATCGGCGAACCTCTTTATATTAGTGTTAACCAATTTCAGTTTTAATGATTTAGAGATATCCTTACTCAGGTTAAGGTTACTAGTTCCAGAAAGAATTTTCATGAAATAATACTATATATACATTTTTTTGATTTTTTTTCAATTAATTTAATTTTATGACAGATATGCATCTACCATAGTCTTTTTCACCCCTTAGTTTTGATCTTCTATAGCTAAAAAAGCTTGAGTGATTTTTAAAAGTATCTAAAGCAATATTATCAATTTTTTTTATTCCTGATTCTCTTAGTTTTATGTTAACAAATTTTCTGAGATCAAACAAATACCTTCCATTTTTTTCATTAAAACAACTGGAAGATTTTTTAAATTTTTTTAAAAACTTGATTTTGAATTTAAAACCAACTTCATAATTTTTTTTCCCAATACACGGGCCCACAGCTGCAGAAATATTATTTTTTTTCATACTTGTTTTTTTAATTTTTATTACTGTTTTTTTAATTATATCTTTAAATGCTCCTTTCCAACCAGCATGTATGCAACCAATAATCTGGTTAGGTTTGTCATAAAGTAAAATTGGAACACAATCAGCTGTTAATACTCCAAGTCCAACGTTGTTTAATTTTGTTATTAGTGCATCAGAATGAAATTTTTTTTTCGTAATATTATTCGCATTTATTTGAATAATTCTTGAACTATGTTCTTGATGCATTAATTTTAAATACCTTGATTTAATATTTAAAAATTTCGATATTTTGATAAGGTTTTTTTTTATATTCTTTTTTTTATCTTTGGATCCTGGACCACAATTTAAACTTTTATAAACACCTTTTGAAATACCATTTTTCCTAGAAAAAAAACAATGTTTAACACCTCTCAATTTTTTGGAAAAATACATTTAATTTCAGTTTAGGTATTTCATTTATGACTAAAAACTTGAATTACTTTAAATAAGCTTCCCATCTCCTTAGGATGAATAAGTCTTTTTACCCTATAATACAAATCTGCTTTATCTTTAAAATTCATATTATTACTTAAAATATCAGCTCTCTCAATAATGCCAAGAGTTTTTAAAAATTTTCCCTGATCAATTATGTTATTAACTTTTAGTTTTTTAGATTTAAAATATTCCTCTAATAATTTAAAATTTACGAGCGAAGATATATCAGCGTCACCAAGATTACTAAATAATTTGTTATATTTGTGATTTTTGACAGATTGTAAGCTGCTTTTTTCTGATTTAATGGTGTAACCATAATCAATTAACAAAATTGCTCCATTAAATCTTTTAATTACTTTTATAATAATGTCCATAATCTTTAAACCTTTGAGAGGAAACTCAAAAAACTTATTCGAATTAATTGTTTTAAATTTATTAAGATATCTCTCTAAATTTTTTGAAATTTTGAGATATCTATTTTTTATTTTGTTTGCCTCTAAAAATAAGTTTTTTTCTTTTATAACATTATCTTTCTTTTGAAATTGCTTGACTGGAACAGCATCAAAAAATTCATTACCTATAAATATCACTGGTCCGCCTTTTATCTTGTTAAAATCGTTAATCCATTTAACACATGGATCTTTGATTCTTTTTTTTTGTAGTTTTACTAAAGAAATACTTTTTTCATACAAGAATATCTCAAATGAATTTATTTTTAAAAATTTTTTTAAACTTCTTGACAATATTCTTGTCATCTCACCATTTCCTGGCCCTAGCTCTACAATATTAATTTTTTTCGGCTTACCGAATTTGTTCCAAAGAGAAACTATCCATATTGAAACTATTTCGCTAAAAATAGGAGAGATGTTAGGACTTGTAATATAATCACCTTGTTTATTAAAAGGGTTATGTTTGACATAATAACCATTATGTGGATCGTATAAGATTTTTTCCACAAACTCATCAATCGGAAGATATTTCTTATAAAAAATTTTACTTTTTATATCCATTTTTGACTTTCTCGTATAAGCCAAGACCCACTATCATCATACACACGCTTAAAACTGTACCCATTGAGATACTATAAAATAAATAACCTATATGAGCGTCAGGCTCTCTAAAAAATTCTGAGATTATTCTGAATAAGCCATAAAACATAAGAAAGTAGGATGATATTATACCTATCTCATAATTTTTTCTATAGATCAAAAAATTTAAAATAAAAAATAGAATTACACCCTCTAAAAGGGCTTCATAAATTTGAGAAGGATGTCTTGGTAATTCATCAATTTCTGGAAAAATTACGTTTAGAAAAAATTGTGTTGGTTTACCGATCAATTCACTATTAATAAAATTAGCGATTCTTCCTAAGAATAAACCTATTGGCGCAACACAAGCTATTACATCTAAATACATTAAAGTATTCAGATTATTTTTTCTTGAAAAAAAAATAACTGATATTGTTATACCTATTAAACCTCCGTGAAAAGACAAGCCGCCCTTCCAAATTTTCAATATTTCAATGGGATTAGATAAATAAAATCCAGGATTATAAAATATTACATAACCTATTCTTCCACCAACAATAATTCCTGCGATTAAATAAGAAATAAGATTATCAAATTCTTCACCCTTAATTGGAACATTTTTACTTTTGTTTAAAAACGAACATATTTTTTTGGCATACCACCAACCTAATGTTATACCTGCTATATAAGCTAATGAGTACCAACGGATTTCTAGGAAGTAAATGCTGAACAAAACCGGGTCTAAATTGTGTGTATACATTTGAGATTTTATAACATAACTGATAATATTTTATTAGTTAATATATGCAAAACTATCAAAAAATAATGAAACTTATATCTGATTTTATTGAAAACGGGATTTTAAGCTCAGATGATTTAAAAAAAGAGATTATTACCAATCTAAAATTTAAAAAGGAAAAAATAATAAATGATTTACAATTGGTAAGAAAAGAAGATTTTATTCAACTCAAGAGATTAGTAGAGAAACAAGATAAGATTATAAAAAATTTAAAGAAAAAAACAAAATCAAGAAGGAAGTGATACTTTAAACAATAAACCACCAAGTTGGCTTTTTGATAACTGTATGTTTCCACCATGTGAATTTACAATATCCTCAACTATCGCAAGGCCTAAACCTACGCCTTTTTTATTCATACTTCTACTTTTATCTAACCTATGAAAAGGTTTAAAAACATTTTTAAATTGTTCAGAAGGAATTCCAGGACCATCATCCTCAATAGTGATAGCGACTCTGTTGGAAGTTTCTTTTAAACTAATCTTAACTTTTTCCCCGTATGTAAGAGCATTTTCTAGTATGTTTTGAAAACATCTTTTTAAAGCATTTTCCCTACCATTTATAAATATACTGTCTTTATAATCAAATTGAATATTGTTTGTATTAGAAATTTTTACTATTCCTTTTATTAGATCAATCAGATTAACTTTAGCGAAATCTTCCTTTGTTTGAGTTTTTGCAAATTGAAGGTAATCATTTAACATTTTTTCCATTTCATCTATATCCTCAGACATTTTTTTCGAAAGTTTTTCATCTTTAATCATTGCCAATTGTAGTTTTAAACGGGTTAAAGGAGTCCTTAAATCGTGACTAATTCCAGAAAGCATCTCAGACCTCTGATTTAAATGTCTATTAATTCTTTTGACCATTCTGTCAAACTCATACGATGCTTTTCTTATCTCTGAAGCCCCGGAAGCATGAAATTCATTTATATATTCTCCCTTTCCAAATTTCTCAGCAGCCTTAGATAAATTGACTATTGGTTTTGTTTGATTTTTTAAAAAAATAATAGCTATTGTTATTAATAAAATTGAAGGCAAAGTTATCCATAAAATAAACAGCCGCACTGAGGAAGTCGCAATTTTTTCTTTTGGAAAAAAAAATTGTAATACTCTATCCCCAGATCTAATTTTTACTTCAACAACATCGAGATAGCTTATTGTATTAAACCAATAATTTTCACTACCAAAAGTTGACTTTAATTCCCTTCTTAAAGATCTATCCATCGGACTATATTTTCTCTCAAAGTTACCTAAACCTATCTCTTCATCTAATACATTAATTACGTAATCAAAATTTTTTTTATAAGTTTCTGTTATAAATTTTATTTGAGTTTCATTATTAGTTTTATAAACATCTGTTAGTGTTTTTAATTCTGATACAAGTGATCTAGTCATGCCCTTATTTGCTTTTATCCATATACTGTCAAAGAAAACAACAGTAACTATTAATTGTAAAATTATTGTTGGTGCAGCAACAATAATTAATGATCTATAAAAAAGTCTTTTAGGCAACAGGAATTTAATCAATCTATTTAATCCAGAGAACATATCCCTCACCCCTTATAGTTTGTAAAAATTTCGGTTTGTTTGGCTCGATTTCAATTTTTTGCCTTAATCTAGTAATCATAACGTCTATTGATCTCTCTTGAGATATCCCTGAAATATTTGCAATCTGCTGTCTCGAAAATGTTTTTCCAGGATTTGCTAACATTTCAACCAGAACCTTTTTTTCACTTGCGTTAATTTTTTTCGTTTTATTTAGTAATTTGATAAACATTTTATTCAAATCTATATCTGCAGATCCAACTTTATGAGTAATATTTACACTGATCTTTTTGTTTTTATTAATAATATTTTTAATTCTTAGCAATAATTCTTTAGGCTCAAATGGTTTACCAAGGTAATCATCTGCGCCTAACTCTAGGCCCTTTATTCTGTTTTCTACCTCTCCTTTAGCCGTTAATAAAATAATTGGAACTTTTGATTTCTTTTTGATATTTTTAGTAAGTTGATAACCGTCCATACCTGGCATCATGACATCTAAAACTAATATTTCGTATTTGAAATGACCCATTTTTTTTTCTGCATCTTCTGCATCTGATGCCGTTGTTACATAGAATTCGTGAGTATTTAAAAATTCTTTAAGTAGATTTCTTATTTTATCATCGTCATCTACAACTAATATATGTGGTTTATTTTCCATTAATAATTTTTTTTAAAACCTCTTTAAACTTAATAACCGAGTCCGAATTGGAACTCTTTAATGCATTGAAAATCCTTTTTTTTTGTTTGTCGTAAACCGAGTCAAAAAATACTTTACCCTCAACATCAAGATATAATTTTTTTTTCCTAGTATCAGTTTCGTCTTTTATTTGCTTTATCATTTTTGATTTTATTAAGTCACGCAAAACTCTATTTAAACTTTGTTTTGTTACCTTTAACTTATAGATTAATTCACTTAAGCTAATGCCAGGATTACTCTCTATTAGATTTAAAGCCCGTAGATGAGCGGGCCCAAAGTAATTTTTAGACAGTATCTCCTTAGGGTCAGAGAAAGTTTCCCTGTAGGCATAAAACAATAGCTGTATAAACTCTTTTATTTGTTCATCTTTTAGATAAAGTAAATTTTTCATATTGGTCAGTTATGTTGACTTATCACTATAACAAATATACTTTTTTAAATAAAAAAAAAAGTTATATTAAATTAATGGATACTGTTCCTTACGATAAAAGATCTGGAAAAATATGGTTTAATGGCGACCTAGTTGATTGGGGCAATGCAAAAATTCACGTTTTAAACCACGGACTGCACTACGCTAGCTGCGTTTTTGAGGGAGAGAGAGTTTATGACGGAGAAATTTTTAGATTGAGAGAACATAACGAGCGGTTGCTTTATTCAGCAAAAAGAATGGGTATTAAAGTTCCTTACTCTTTAGAAGAAATAAACAGTTTTTGCAAAAAAATTGTAAATGTTCAGTCAGTGCAAAATGGTTACGTAAGACCAGTGATATGGAGAGGAAGCGAGATGATGGCTATCTCAGCACAAAAAAATAAAACTCATTTTGCTATAGCTGCATGGGAGTGGGGATCTTATTTTGATCCAAAATTAAAAATAGAGGGTATTAAGCTAAATATTTCTTCTTGGAGAAGACCTTCGCCGAATTCGGTTCCGTGGGACACCAAAGCTTCGGGGTTATATATGATTTGCACTCTATCCAAACATGAAGCAGAGAGCCAAGGGTATTCGGACTCGCTAATGTTAGATCACGAGGAAAATATTGCTGAAGCAACAGGTGCAAATATTTTTTTTAAAACTAAAAATGGCGAACTGCATACTCCAATACCAGATTCTTTTTTAGATGGAATTACGAGAAGAGAAATTATTAAGATTGCTAAGTCTAAAAATATCAAGGTTATCGAAAGAAAAATTAAACCCGAGGAGATGAAAGATTTTATAGGATGCTTTTTAACTGGTACTGCAGCTGAACTTACTCCAGTTTCTCTTATTGGAAATTATAAATTTGTTGTTTGCGAAACTATAAAAGATTTGAGTGATAGTTATCAAAGTCTAGTAAGAAAAAAAACAGCTGCTTAATTTTTGACACCAGTAATCAACACTGACCAAGCAAATTTTTGAAAAATTTTATATTTAAATAGTTTTTGATCTAAGTTTGATAAAAAGTGGAAAATTAAAGAATTTTTTGGGTCTTTGTAAAAGAAGAAAAAAATAAGTGTCAAAAATCCGTAGTATTTTAATTTAACATCTTTAAAGTAAGCTTCAAAGTTTGAAAAATCAGTTTCTAGAAAAGGATGTTCATCAACAGATCTAGATTTTGGGGTTAAACGTCTGTAAAAATTTATTACAGGATTTGTGCCGAGTGGTTCAATAAATATTATCTTTCCATTGTTTGTTAAAACTCTTGAGATTTCCTTTAAAGCCAGTTCATATTTTAGATGATGAAGGATGCCAGAACCATAAACTACTTCAAAGCTACCAGGGACAAAAGAAAGTTTTTCACAATTGTCATTAACAAAATTTATATTTTTTGATTTGTCAATTCCAATTATTCTTTTTGCTTTTTCCAAAGATACTTTAGAAATATCTACTGCAGTAATTTCTTTTGGGCTATACTTTAATACTTTTTCCAAATTGTTACCAATTCCGCACCCAAAATCTAATATTTTTTTATTTTTACAATTTTGCCTTATCTGAACGTCGAAATCAGAAAACATGTTTGCCAAAGCTTTATAAAATCTATTTTCAAATCTGGCCTTATCTTTACTTTGAAGCTCGTCGTGAAATTTAATTTCTCTTTTATTTTCTTCACTTAATTGCATTTATTTATCTCTGTCTTCATTTAAAGCATGGTCAATACCTTTAACTAGATAGTCATATCCGGTGTAAAGAGTTAAAAAAGCTGAGAACCACAATAGTATTATGCCAATAGTTTGTGCATTATAATCCTCGAAGTTAATTAATTTATTTCCACTTTCTCCAGTTAATAAAATTGAAATCGCGAGTATTTGAGTAAATGTTTTTACTTTAGCAAGGCTAGAGACAGGCATTTTTACACTCACATTAGCTAAAAATTCTCTTAAACCGGATATTAATATTTCTCTTGTTAAAATAATTATAGCGGCAATAACTTCGTAATTTTTTATAGTTCCATTCATAACAAGCAATATTAAAGCTGCTGCTATTAAAATCTTATCAGCTATAGGGTCTAAAAGTTCCCCTAATTTTGACTCTTCTTTATAGAGCCTAGCTAATAAACCGTCCAAAAAATCTGTAAAGCTTGCAATTACAAATAAAAAAAAGGGGATTAAATCTCCAAAAAAACCCGGCAAAAAAAATGTAAATACAAAAATAGGAACAATTATAATTCTTCCAATTGTGAGTATATTTGGTATTTTAATATTCATAGTTTTACTCGTGAAAATAATTATATATCTTTTTTGCAATACTGTCTTCGATTCCCTCAACAGATCTAAGATCATCCAAACTTGCTGACTCGACCGATCTGGCAGATCCAAAATGATTTAATAAAGCTCTTTTTCTTTGTTTACCAATACCTTGTATTTGGTCAAGTAAAGATCTGCTGAGATTTTTCTTTCTTTTTGCTCTATGCGTACTTATTGCAAATCTGTGTGCCTCATCCCTCAATCTTTGTATGAAGAATAATAAAGGATTATTTCTACTTAGAACATATTCTTTACCCTTATGATAAATTTTTTCTTCTCCTGCGTTTCTTTTTTTTCCTTTAGCTACCGCTAAGATCGGTAGGTCATGCAATCCTAATTCATTTAGAACTTCTCTTGAAACTGAGTATTGTCCTTTTCCACCGTCAATAATTATTAGATCTGGAAGCGTCAGAGAGCCAGATTTTTCTTTAATAGCTTTCGAAAATCTTCTGAATAGTACTTCTTTCATCATCCCATAGTCATCATTTTTTATCTTTTCATCTTTAATATTAAATTTTCTGTATCTTTTTTTAACAAAACCCTCATTACCAAAACAAATTAAAGATCCTACCGAGTCAGTCCCCTGTGTATGGCTGTTATCATAAACCTCAATCAGCTCAATACTGTTATTAAGATTAAATTTAGATGCTAATTCATCGATCAGATTATTATTAGTATCTGATTGAATTAACTTTTGCTTTAAAGCTTGTCTGGCGTTTTTTTCTGCAAGATTGGAAATATTTATCTCATTTTTATTCTTCGCAAGTTTGATAATTATATCTTTATTATCTTTTTGTGAAAATGTTTTTTCTATAAGTTTTTTGTCTTTAATTTCACAATTAGTTATTATTAATCTTGGAATAGACTTGTTTTCGTAGAATTGGGTTATAAATGAACTTAAAATATCTCCCAAGTTATCGTCGGGATCATGCTTTGGGTAAAATGCTTGATTTCCCCAATTTTGTTTTGCTCTAAAAAAAAATACCTGCACACATGTTTTTCCTGTCTCCTTGTAGATACTGATAACATCAGCTTCGGTTAAATTAGTCTGATTAATTTTTTGGGAAGTTTGTATTTGAGTTAAAGCTTTTATTCTGTCTCTGGCTATAGCAGCCTTTTCATAATCAAGATCTTTACTCGCTTTTTCCATTTCTCTCGATAGATTTTTTTGTATTCTCCTAGATTTTCCAGATATAAAATCTATAGCGTCTGCAACTGATGCTCTATAATCTTTTTCGTTTATATGTCCAACGCAGGGAGCTGAACACCTTTTTATTTGATACAGTATACAAGGTCTTTCTCTATTTTTAAAAACTGTATCGTCACAAACTCTTAAAAGAAAAATTTTCTGCAAAATCTTTATTGTCCAGTTCGCCGATCCTACAGACGCAAATGGTCCAAAGTAATATCCAGACTTCGACTTTTTACCTCTCAGCTTCGTAAGCTGAGGCCATTTATCTTTCTCACCAACATAAATATAAGGAAAAGATTTATCATCACGCAAAAGAATATTAAAACGTGGTTTATGTTTTTTTATCAAATTAGCCTCTAGAAGCAAGGCCTCGCTTTCGTTACTTGTTGTTGTAGTCTCAAGGTTATGAGTTAGAGATAGCATTCTCTCAGTTCTTATTGGCAGGTTTGAGTCTGTCACATAACTTTTAAGTCTGTTTGGAATATTCTTGGCTTTACCGATATATAATATTTCTCCGTTTGAACTAATCATTTTATAAACACCAGGATTGTTTGTTATTAATGGTATTTTATCTTTAATTATTTTTTTACCTTGCTCCAAACTATTAATCATATTTTTGATTTTTGAACCTCAATTCCGACGGAGCTCGCCTTTTTAATTATATCAATTTTATCTATTCTAAGTTTTATATTTTTAA
The DNA here is from genome assembly GCA_902622825.1 of uncultured Pelagibacteraceae bacterium. Lineage (GTDB taxonomy): Bacteria > Pseudomonadota > Alphaproteobacteria > Pelagibacterales > Pelagibacteraceae > Pelagilacustribacter. Next base: position 20,697 of record CACNRH010000002.1, on the reverse strand, counting down.
CAAGTTTATTTTTAAATATCATATCAAAAATATTTTCTGCCAAATCTTCCAATAATTCATAATGTTTTAAATTGACAAGTTTTTCGATACTATTAACAACTTCTTCATAATTTAGAATAGAACTTAAATCTTTGTTATTTGGAGATACAAGGGAATTAGTTATAATTTCAATATTAAATTTTACCCTTTGTTTTTTCTTCTTTTCAAAAACATGTATACCCACAGAAATATTTAAAATTAAATCTTTAATAATTACTTTCCTTCTGTATTTAAATTTTTCTTTTTTTTTAAATTTGATTATTTTCATTCTTTTGTATTTATTATATCAGGTGTCTGCCACGCAAGTCTTTGCCCGCTATCAATATTTATTATTTCTCCAGTTATACTCTGATTTTCGATAAGAAATTTTACACCTTTGCATATATCCTCTAAATCTACCTTTTTTTTTAACAGTACAGATTTCCATTGTTTTTTAAAATGTTTCTCAGATTGTCTTTTATTTTTCAAGGTAGGCCCGGGTGATATACCATTAACTCTTATATTAGGAGCCAATTTCATGGCCGATGTTTTTGTTAGAGTTACTAATGAGGATTTACTTAAAGTGTAGGAGAAAAAAAATGGGGTTAGTTTTTCAACTCTCTGATCAATGATATTTATAATACACCCGTTTTTGTTTTTAACCATTTTTTTAAAATTTTGAGTTAATATAGCTGGAGCCTTTAAATTTACATTTAAATGCTTCTGAAATGAATTATCTGAGAAATTATCTAAATTGTCGTTTTCAAAAATTGAAGCATTATTTATCAAACAGTCTAACCCTTTCATTTTTTTATAAGCGTTTTTAATTAAATTTTGTGTTTGTTTGAAATTGCCAAGATCTGATTTAAGCAGATGTACTTCAGCACCAAGGTCTTCCAGTTCTTTTTTTAATTTTGAAGCGCTATTTTTAGATCTATTGAAATGAATAGATATTTTAGTGTTAAAACCAACTATACTTTTTGCAATTGCAGCACCTATACGAGTAGCTCCACCTGTAATAATTATTTTTTTGGCTTCCATTTTTTAATCGCTTTTCTCGGCTTTGTGCCAGGCATACCCATAGTTGATCTTCCCTTAGGATAAACCTTACTTTTTAAATTATATTGAGTTATTTTTGGATTCAAAGTTATTTCGAGTTCACTCGCTTCAAGTTTTCTCATTTCATCCCTTATTTTTGCAGCTTCTTCGAATTCTAAATTAGACGCGGCCTCTTTCATTTTTCTATTTAAAGCTTTCAGATGTTTCTTTAAATTCCCCCCTACATTGGAACCCTCACTAATTTTTACGTAATCTTTCTCGTAAACCGACTCTAATATATCGCTTATTTCCTTTTTAACCGACTCAGCGGTTATTCCATTTTTTTTGTTATATTCAAGCTGCTTATTTCTTCTTCTGTCAGTTTCCTTTATAGCTTTATCAATACTTTTGGTAATCTTATCTGCATATAAAATTACCTTGCCATCAACATTACGGGCAGCTCGTCCAATTGTTTGTATTAAAGATGTTTCAGATCTTAAGAACCCTTCTTTGTCAGCATCTAGTATTGCTACAAGAGCGCATTCAGGTATATCCAGTCCTTCTCTTAATAAATTTATTCCAACAAGAATGTCAAATACTCCCATTCTTAAATCCCTTATAATTTCTATCCTTTCAAGAGTGTCTATATCTGAGTGCATGTATCTTACTTTAAGACCATTCTCGTGAAGGTATTCTGTTAAGTCTTCTGCCATTTTTTTTGTTAGTGTGGTTGCAAGTATTCTGTACCCTTTTTTTACAATTTCTTTGGCTTCATGCATTAAATCATCAACTTGCGTTTTAGCTGGTCTAATTTCAACAGGTGGATCTATCAGACCTGTTGGCCTGATGATTTGATCTATATATTCATTTTTTGTTTGCTTAAGCTCCCATGGACCAGGAGTAGCAGAAACAAAAACAGTTTGTGTTCTCATTAAATCCCATTCCTCAAATTTTAAAGGTCTATTATCCATACAAGATGGCAACCTAAAGCCGTATTCAGCCAAAGTACTTTTTCTTGTACGGTCTCCTTTATACATCCCATTTAACTGAGGAACAGTAACGTGACTTTCATCGACAAATATAATTGTATTATCAGGAAAATATTCGAACAAAGTTGGCGGTGGCTCTCCGGCCTTTCTACCAGATAAAAACCTTGAATAGTTTTCAATACCTGCGCACGTACCTGTAGCCTCAATCATTTCTAAGTCAAACTTCGTTCTTTCCCTCAATCTTTGTGCTTCAAGTAATTTGTTATTCTCTTCGTGTTTTTTTAAAGTTACCTCTAGTTCACTTTTAATTTCTTTGATCGCTTGGTCGATAGTTGGTTTAGGAGTGATGTAATGACTATTAGCGTATATTTTGATTATTGAGTAATCATTTGTTTTATCACCTGTTAAAGGATCAAACTCTTCAATTTTTTCTAATTTATTGAAATTTAAACTTAATCTCCATGCTCTATCTTCAAGATGAGATGGAAAAATTTCTAAATTTTCTCCTCTAACTCTAAAAGTCCCTCTAAAAAAATTTTGATCATTTCTTTTATATTGTAAATTGATAAAGGCTCTTATTAATTGATCTCTGTCGTACTCATAATTTTTTTTAAGAGTAATAGTCATTTTAGAGTATGCCTCAACTGAACCTAAACCGTAAATGCAAGAAACACTTGCAACAATGATTACATCGTCTCTTTCTAACAAAGAACGAGTTGCTGAGTGTCTCATTCTATCAATTTGTTCATTAATAGATGCCTCTTTTTCAATATAAGTATCTGATCTAGGCACATACGCCTCAGGCGTATAATAATCATAGTAAGAGACAAAATATTCCACTGCGTTGTTTGGGAAAAAACTTTTCATTTCTCCGTAAAGTTGAGCTGCTAAAGTTTTATTTGGAGCTAAAACCAGAGCAGGTCTATTTACACTCTCGATTACTTTAGCCATTGTGAAAGTTTTGCCTGAACCAGTAACTCCCAATAAAACTTGTTCTTGCTTTTCTCCCTTTAAATTTTTTATTATTTTTTTTATTGCTCCAGGTTGATCACCGCTGGGTTGAAAATCACTTTTAATTTTAAATTTAATACCACCCTCAAGTTTTTTCTTGATTGCTGTGGATCCACTCTCCAGTTCATTAAATTTTTCTTGGTACGAATTACTCATTTTATGTTATTAATAATTTAAATAAGATATTATAAATTTCAATGAGCATAGTTTCCAACAATTTAAAACGTATAAAACCGTCGCCCACGATAGCGGTTACCACAAAAGCTAGGGAAATGCGCGCTGCAGGCAAAGATGTGATAGGTTTAGGTGCCGGAGAGCCTGATTTTGATACCCCTGATAATATAAAAGAGGCAGCTATTGAGGCAATAAAGAAAGGTGATACAAAATATACAGCTGTTGACGGGACGCCTGACTTGAAAAAAGCAATTGTTGAAAAATTTAAAAGAGAAAATGATTTAAGTTTTACAACTGATCAAATCACTGTGGGCACAGGAGGGAAACAAGTTTTATACAATACCTTTATGGCAACATTAAATAAAGGAGATGAAGTAATTATTCCCGCACCTTATTGGGTTTCGTACCCAGACATGGTTTTGCTTGCGGGAGGTACTCCAAGAATAGTTAAGTGTGATGAAAAAGATGGTTTTAAACTTTCAGCAAGAAAATTAGAAAAAGCCATATCAAAAAAAACCAAATGGCTTATTTTAAACTCACCCTCTAATCCTACAGGCGCGGGATACACGAAAAAAGAAATTGAAGAATTGGGAAAAGTTTTATTAAAAAACAAGAAAGTATTAATCTTAAGTGACGATATATACGAACATATAAGATACGATAATTACAACTTTTATACTATTGCACAAATTTCAAAACTTAAAGAGAGAACTTTAACAATGAACGGTGTTAGTAAATCTTATGCCATGACTGGTTGGAGAATAGGTTATGCGGCTGGACCAAAAGAAATTATCACTGCAATTAGGAAGATACAGTCTCAATCTACATCTAATCCTTCATCAATCAGTCAGGCAGCAGCAGTAGAGGCGCTGAACGGACAACAAGATTTTATTAAAGATAGAGCTGAAGCCTTCAGAGAGAGAAGAGATTTTGTAGTAGAATGTTTAAATAATATAAAAGGATTAAATTGTTTAACTCCTAACGGGGCATTTTATGTTTTTCCGAGTTGCAAAGGTTTGTTAAACAAAAAGACAAAACTTAAAACTGACACTGAATTTGTTCAAAAATTATTAGAAAAGTCGATGGTCGCGGTAGTTCAAGGATCAGCTTTTGGACTAAATGGTTATTTTAGAATTTCGTATGCAACATCAATGGAAAATTTGAAAAAAGCATTATCTAGAATCAAAGAATTTTGTGAAAGCCTTAACAATTAATTTTGTTTTAGGATTTTATGAGCTGGATCTGTCTTATTAATCCAAGATTTTGGAATAGATTTAATCCCCTTCAGTGCAGCAAAATATGCACCGATAAAATTTGCTCTTGAACAATTACAACCTCCTGCTTTTATTGTTTTAATAATAGCTGATTTATAACTTTTCGAATTCAATATTGCGTGAATTGAGCTGGTAAAAGTTCCTGGGTAGCTACAGGCCATTCCTAATTTTTTCACAGCTTTTGAATGTTGAATTTTTTTTATTTTTTTTACTTTTTGAATTTCATTAATTACACTCTTAAAATAAGATTTTCTCTTAAAAACTCTTTCAAATTCACCCAGAGGATTTTTTGCACCTTTTAAAGCTAGATCTAATATATGAAATTTTGTTAGCGCATATTTAATGCTAGTTTTTGATACCGTAATAGTTTTAATTATTTTTTCTACTTCTCTAAGAGAATGCCCATATAAAAAATACGGTAAAGCAGCGCAATAACCGTCAGACTCATTGACTTTGTTTCCGCCGGTAAATTTCTTATTTAAATTAACATTTTTAATCGTCTCGATAATATTTTGATGTATCCAAGGCCCTTTAATTAAGCTCCTCCAATCTTTAACTTTTTTGTATTTTTTTCTAAGTTTTAAGTTTTTCCAATATTTACTTTTTGGACCAAAATTTTTTACGATATTCTTTTTAAATCTTTTTTCTGTATCATTATTACCTTCTAACAATGTTTTAAACATAACTTGACCCACATCATTGTAGCCTGAAACTTTGCCTGTTTTAATATTATAAAAGGGACTTCTATTTTTTTTCAAAAATGTAAAATCTTTTTTACCTCTTATATATTTTAGGAGTTTTTTTTGGTCATATACCCAATGCAGGGGTCTAGCTGCAGCATCTGCCACTGTAGCTCCTAAAAATACATGTAAATTATTTTTCACTTTACTTATGCGATAAATGTTTTTCAGCTTCCAATGCCGCCATACATCCCATACCGGCAGCAGTTACTGCCTGTCTAAAAATTTTATCTTTAACGTCTCCAGCTGCAAAAACGCCTGGAATGTTCGTTTCTGTGGAGTCAGGTTTTGTTATTAAATATCCTTCTTTATCCATCTTTAATTGATTTTTGAACAATGATGTTGCAGGATCGTGTCCTATTGCAACGAAAAGTCCATCTAACTTTAGTTCAGAAATTTTATTGTCCTTAACATTTTTTATTTTTAATCCGTTAACTCCCTTTGGCTCCACTGATCCCAAAACCTCATGGACAACACTATCCCATATTATTTCAACTTTTTTATTCGCCTTGAGTTTTTCTTGTAGCATTTTCTCTGCCCTCAAAGAGTCTCGCCTATGTATTAATTTTACTTTAGATGCAAATTTTGTTAAGAACATTGCCTCTTCAACAGCAGCGTTACCCCCGCCAACCACAGCGACCTCTTTGTCTTTGAAAAAAAATCCATCACATGTAGCACAAGCAGATACGCCAAAGCCTCTAAATTTTTTTTCAGAGTCTAAATTTAACCATCTAGCTTGAGCACCAGTTGAAATTATAACGCTATCAGCAGTGTAAATTTGACCGCTATCGCCGTGTGCAGTGAATGGCCTATTGGATAAGTCAACTTTACTAATATGATCTTGTATCATTTCAGTGCCAACAGCCTTAGCTTGACCTTTCATTTCTTCCATTAACCATGGACCTTGTATAACTTTTGAAAAACCTGGAAAGTTCTCAACATCAGTTGTTGTTGTTAATTGACCGCCCGGCTCAGAGCCAAAAACCAATATAGGCTTTAATAGCGCTCTAGCAGCATAAATTGCTGCCGTATATCCGGCAGGTCCTGACCCAAGAATTAACACTTTTGTATGTTTACTTGATTTATTATTCATTCTAATGAAGGTATATAGTAACAAATGTCAAAATTAAAAGCACTCCTTTTAACGCAAGGTATGCATGGTATGATCAGCCAAGTAGAGGGCTTAGCAAAAGCTTTGAATTTAAACTATAAAAACCAAGAAATTAAATTGAAAAAATTTTGGGAGTTTATACCACCTTTTTTAACACCAGCTACTTTGAGTGTACTTGAAACTAATTTTATTTTTGATTCGAAAGTAGTCATTTCATGTGGGAGAAAAAGCGTTATACCATCAATAGCTTTAAAGAAAAAATATAAAGATAAGATCTTTACTATTCACATTCAGGATCCAAAAGTTTCAACAGACAAATTCGATTTAATCATATGTCCTGAACATGATGGTTTAGAGGGAAAAAATGTTATCAAAACTACTGGAGCAATACATTATCTTACAGATAAAGAAATATTAAAAGAAAAAAACTATTTAAAAATTGAAAAAGAGGATAAGAAAATAGTTGCATTTATTCTTGGCGGGCCAAATAAATATTATTCTTTCTCAGATAAAGAAATTACTTTTTTATTCAATCGAATAAAAACTATTTTTACTAGAGATAAATATAAATTAGTTATCATACCATCATACAGAACACCCTTCGATATCATAAAAAAAGCTTTTAATTCCTTTGGACATGACCACATGGTTATAAAAGAGGTCGACAAAAAGGCGTATTTATCTGCTCTGTCTATTTCAAATTATATCGTTGTGACTTGCGACTCTACGTCCATGATATCTGAGGCTGCTATTACTGGAAAACCAATATATGTTGCTCAAATGAATACAAATAAAAATAATTTAAGATTTCAAAAATTTTTTTCCCAATTTAAACAATTAAATATTATAAAAGATTTGACAGATAAAATTGATTTGTGGTCTTATGATAAATTAGATGAGGTGAATAGAATATCACCTATTATAAATGAAAGAATAAAAAAAAATGGAATTATTTAAATCATTAGAAACTAGAACAAAATTATTTGAAGACCCTTTTAAACATTTTGAAATTAATCAGCCATTAACTCAAAACGCTATTAATGAGATTTGTAATGCTGAAATTGCTGATCCAAGGAAAGAAAATCTTAATTATGATGGCACCAGGGCTTTGGACGGAGGCGAGGGAAACTTCCGTGCAGGAATTAAAGATGGTGGTAAAGCTAAAAAACTAAGATGTTACGTTACTAAAAAAAACTCTGATCAATTTCCAAATTTAACTAAATTTATTGACGAATTAAGATCACCAGAGGTTTATAAAAAAATAGGATCAATGATAGGAAAGGACTTAAGCAACTCCTTTGTTAGACTTGAAGTAATTTGTGATAGAGAAGGTTTTTGGTTAAAACCTCATTGTGATATTGAGGAAAAATTAATGTCATCAATTGTATTTGTAAATTTACATAATGAATCAGAAAACTTAGGAACAGATTTTTATGACAAAAAATTAAAAAAGGTAAAAACAGTTCCTTACAAACACAATTATGGATACTTCTTCACTAGCGGACCCAACACATGGCATGGTATGGAAAAAAAAGAGATTAAAAAAGAGAGAAGATGTATTCAAATTAATTATGTAACTTTCGAGACTGATTGGAAAGTTAACAATTAAATATCTTGCAGCGAAGTAACATTTATAGCTTTAAATTTTAAAGACTTTATTCCTTCTAAACAAACTTTTGCAGTTGACATATTGGTACAATAAGGAACTTTATTTGCTAAAGTTGCCCTTCTTAAAGCTACGGCATCACTGAGCTGATTTTCACTGTTTCCGCCCCCAGTATTAATCACTAGAGCAATTTTTTTTGCATTAAGCACATCTACTATATGTGGAGATCCTTGATTCACTTTATTTATTTTTTTACATTCAATACCGTGCTGATTTATGAAATCGGCAGTTCCTTCAGTGCCACAAAGTTTGAAATTTAATTTAATTAATTGTTTGGCCAATAGAACTCCCTCCTTTTTATGACTATTTTTTAAAGATATAAAAGCCAAACCTTTTTTAGGTAATGAATTTGAGGCTGCAATCTGACTTTTTGCAAATGCCATACCGAAATTTCTATCAAAACCCATAACTTCACCTGTAGATTTCATTTCAGGTCCAAGCAGAAGATCGCTGTTAGGAAATTTATTGAACGGGAAGACTGCCTCTTTCACAGCAAACATATTTTTTGTTTTACTTTTTAAATTAAACTTAAATATTTTTTCTCCAGCCATAACTCTTGAGGCTATCTTAGCTAAAGGTAAATTTTTTGCCTTTGAGACAAATGGGACCGTTCTACTTGCTCTAGGATTAACTTCTATAACATAAATCGAGTCATTTTTGATAGCATATTGCACATTCATAAAACCTCTGACTTTTAGTGCCAAAGCCAATTTTCTGGTTTGATTTTCTATTTCTTTTAATAAAAAAGGTTTTATAGATACAGGCGGTAAACTGCACGCCGAGTCACCCGAATGTATCCCGGCTTCTTCAATATGCTGCATAATACCAGCTACGAAAACATTTTTACCATCTGATATTGCATCGACATCTACTTCCATTGCATTATCGATAAATTTATCAATAAGAATTGGATTTTTTTCTGCCACCTTAAATGCTTCTTTTACAAAGTCTTTAAGCTGTCTTCTTTCGTAAACTATTTCCATGGCTCTTCCACCTAACACATATGACGGTCTAACCATTAAAGGTAAACCAATCTTCTCTGCGATTTTAATAGCTTGAGGAAATGTTTTTGCGATGCCGCTCTCAGCTTGTTTTAAATTTAATCTGTTCAAAAGACTTCTAAATCTATCCCTATCTTCCGCAAGGTCAATTGATGAATACTGAGTTCCTAATATTGGAATTTTATTATCGTGTAAAAATTTTGCTAGTTTAATTGGAGTTTGTCCACCGAATTGAGTGATAACTCCTTTTAAAACACCCTTAGATTTTTCCCTATTTATAATATTAAAAACATATTCATCGATTAAAGGCTCGAAATATAATCTATCACTTGTATCGTAATCTGTTGAAACTGTCTCTGGATTGCAATTTACCATTATAGTCTCATATTTAGCCTCTTTAAGAGCAAAACTGGCCTGACAACAACAGTAGTCAAACTCTATACCTTGACCTATCCTATTTGGTCCTCCTCCAAGAATAATAATTTTTTTTCTACCTGAGGGATTAGCTTCACATTCAGATTTTAGAGAAAAATTTCTTTGATAGGTTGAGTACATATAGGGAGTAAAGGATTTAAACTCGGCAGCACAAGTATCTACTTTTTTGTAAACGGGTAAAACTTTTAAATCAATTCTTCTCTTCCTAATCAATTTCTCAGAAGTACCTGTGAGTTTCGATAGTTTTTTATCTGAAAAACCGATAGATTTTATATAATTTAATTCATTGAAAGTTCTAGGTAAACCGTTTTTCTTAATTTTTTCTTCAGTTTCAATAATTTCTTTTATCTGATTTAAAAACCAAGGATCAATTTTCGAAAGCTTGTGTATTTTAGTTAAATTAATTTTTTTTCTAAACGCTTCTCCAACTAGTAAAATTTTATTAGGGATATTCTCTTTAAGTTTCTTTTCAATCTGATTAACATTTAAGTTAAATATTTGATCCAAGCCTGAAAAACCTGTTTCAAGAGATACCAAAGCTTTTTGTAACGACTCTTTAAAATTCCTTCCTATAGCCATTGCTTCACCAACTGATTTCATAGAAGTGCCTAAAATCGCAGCTGAATCTGAAAATTTTTCAAAAGTAAATCTAGGAATTTTAGTTACAACATAATCAATCGTTGGCTCAAAGGAGGCCGGGGTAACTTTTGTTATCTCATTTTTTAATTCATCAAGAGTATATCCAATTGCTAATTTTGCAGCCACTTTTGCAATAGGAAAACCAGTAGCTTTTGATGCCAAAGCTGAAGATCTCGAAACTCTTGGGTTCATTTCAATAATTACCATTCTTCCATTTTTAGGGTTAATGGCAAATTGAACATTTGACCCCCCAGTTTCTACGCCAATTTTTCTTAAACAAGCTATCGATGCGTTTCTCATTACTTGATATTCTTTATCAGTCAATGTTAGTGCAGGAGCTATGGTGACAGAGTCTCCTGTGTGAATTCCCATCGGATCTAAATTTTCGATTGAGCAAATTATTATACAATTGTCTTTTTTGTCCCGAACCACTTCCATTTCAAACTCTTTCCAACCCTCTAAACATTCTTCAACCAAAATCTGACTTACGGGTGACTCATTCAGACCGTTTTTAACTATTTTGAAAAATTCTTTTTTGTTTTTAGCTATTCCACCTCCAAGGCCACCTAAAGTAAATGCTGGTCTTATAATTGCAGGCAATCCAATTTGTTTCAAAACTTTTGTAGCTTGATTAAAATTATTTACTATTTTTGATTTTGGTAAATCCAAACCAATTTGAAGCATATTTTTTCTAAACTTTTTCCTATCTTCAGCATTTGAAATTGCTTTTGAGTTTGCACCTATTAATTCAATTTTATATTTTTTTAGTATCCCTTTTTTCTCTGCCTCCATTGCCAAATTCAAAGCAGTTTGTCCTCCCATTGTTGGTAAAATAGCATCAGGTTTTTCTTTGATAAGAATTTTTTCAAGAACTTCCAGTGTTATAGGTTCGATATAAGTTTTATCAGCTATGTTTGGATCCGTCATGATCGTTGCTGGATTAGAATTAATTAAAATTACCTTATAACCCTCATCTTTTAAGGCCTTGCAAGCTTGTGTACCAGAGTAATCAAATTCACATGCTTGGCCAATAACGATTGGACCGGCTCCAACAACTAAAATTTTTTTAATATCTTTTCTTTTTGGCATTTTTTTTCATACTTTTAATAAACTCATCAAATAAATAAACACTATCTTGTGGCCCTGGATTTGACTCAGGATGGTATTGCACAGAAAAAATTGGTTTAGATTTTAGTTTGATTCCTTCTATACTTTTATCAAAAAGAGACTGATGGGTGATTTGAATATTTTTCGGTAAATTTTTTTTTACTATTTCAAATCCATGATTTTGACTAGTTATCTCAACGTTTCCTCTTATTAAATTTTTAACGGGGTGATTGGCACCTCTATGTCCTAAACTCATCTTTTTAGTTTTCGCTCCTAAAGCTAAACCTAGCAATTGATGACCTAGGCAAATCCCAAATATTGGAAGATTGACTTTTATAAAACTTTTTATAATTGGAATAGCGTATTTTCCAGTAGCCGCAGGGTCACCCGGGCCATTAGATAAAAAAATACCATTAGGTTTTAACTTTAAAATATCATTTGCACCGGTTTTGCAAGAAACAATCGTAACCTTACAGTTAAAATCTGAAAAATATCTTAAAATATTTTTTTTAATTCCGTAGTCAATAGCTACAACATGTAAAGACTTTTTTGTATTTTTTGTGAAACCTTCTCCTTTTTTCCAAGTTTTAAAATCTTTCCACACATAATTTTTTTTTGTTGAAACTTTTTTAGCTAAATCAAGATTTTTTAAACCGCTCCATTTTTTGGTGATACTTATCATTTTTTTAATATCAAACTCTCCACTTTTTAAAAAAGATATGGTGCCCTTAGGCGCCCCTTTATCTCTTATGAAATTAGTTAAATTTCTAGTATCAATACCTGTAATCCCAACTATCTTATTTTTTTTTAACCACGAATCGAGATGTTTAAGCGAACGATAATTAGAGGGATCAGTAATTTCTGTATTTAAAATTATACCTTTTGTCCAAACTTTATCAGACTCATGATCCTCACTATTTGTTCCCACGTTACCAACATGGGGGAAAGTAAAATTAATTATTTGTTCCGCATAAGATGGATCTGAAATAATTTCTTGGTAGCCGGTAATTGAAGTATTGAAACACACCTCTCCAGTTGCGGAACCCTCGTGACCTAAACCAAAACCTTTGTAGAATTTCCCATTCTCTAGAACTAAAATAGCGGTACCATTGATCTTTTTAAGATTGTTTTGTGAGTATATATTTTGATCAAAATGTTTCAAATACAACTCATGAGTTAAAGTAAAAAACTTATAAACATGATTTTGCGAAACATATGAAAAACTTTAAAAATCGTCAAGAAAGATCTTTTTATTTTAAATATAATTTGTGATTAAATTAACTTCATTATGTCTCTCGAAAAAAAAATAGAAGAAAAGCTGTCCCTAAGCCTTAAAAATAAAGATAAAGAAGTTTATCCTACCTTAAGACTTATTATATCGGCAATTAAAGATTTAAAAATAGCTAAAAAAATTAAAGAGGAAAGCCTAAAAGATAATGATGTTTCGTCTATACTTAAGAAAATGGTTAAGCAAAGAAACGACTCATGTGAAGCGTATCAAAAAGCTGGAAGAAAAGATCTCTACGACAAAGAGACGAAAGAAATAAAAATCATTAACGAATTTTTACCAAAACAACTAGATGAAGCTCAAACAAAAGAATTATGCGAAACACTTATCAAACAATTAAATGTTCAATCTATGAAAGACATGGGTAAAATAATGGGTGCATTAAAAAAATCTCATGGTGATACTCTGGATTTTTCGAAAGTAAGTAAAATTATTAAAGAGTTGTTAAATTGATGAAGTATCCTAAAGAATATTTGGAGGAAATAAAATTAAGACTAAAGGTTTCGTCTGTTGTGGCAAAAACAGTAAACTTAAAAAAAAGAGGAAAAGAATTCGTAGGGTTATCTCCATTCAAAAACGAAAAAACGCCATCTTTTACCGTAAGCGATGAAAAAGGTTTTTATCATTGTTTTAGCACTGGGGAGCATGGAAATATTTTTGATTTTTTAATGAAAACAAAATCTATGAGATTTGGTGAAGCAGTAAAATATCTTGCCTCAGAGGCAGGGATGCAAGAGTACAAATTTTCTAAATTCGATGAAAAAAAAGAAAAAAGATATCAAGTGTATAAAAATATTTATCAAGATTTTCAAAACCATTTTCATGAGAAGCTATTTTCGAGCGAACATAAAAATGTTTTACTTTATTTAGAAAAAAGAGGAGTGACAAAAAACACCCTAAAGGATTTTAAAATTGGTTATGTTGATCGAAATGAAAACTTTTATGAAATACTTAAAAAAAAATATAATGATGATGAAATCGAGTTAACTGGTCTATTTTATAAAAACGAAAAGAGCAATAAGATTATAAATAGATTTCATTCAAGAATAATTTTTCCCATAAATAATTTGACTAACGACCCAATCGCATTTGGAGGAAGAGTTATTTCAGGTGATAAAATAGCAAAGTATATAAATTCTCCGGAGACAGAATTTTATAAAAAAGGTAAAATATTATTTAATCTTGATAGAGCTAGAAATTTTAGAGTCAAAAGGGATGAGGTGATCGTAGTAGAGGGCTACATGGATGTTATAAGCTTGTATGAAAATAATATTAAGAATGTAATTGCTAATTCTGGTACAGCCTTTACCGAAAATCAAGTCGAACTTGTTTGGAGGTTTTTTTCAAATCCAATAATATCATTAGACGGTGACGTAAGTGGACAAAAAGCTGCGTTAAGGATCGCCGAAAATACTTTTCCATATATTTCTGAAAATAAAAATATCTATTTTGCTTCATTGCCAATATCCACTGATCCAGATGATTTTATTAAAAAAAATGGAAGAGAAGAATTTTTGAAATTAATAAGAAACAAAATAGATATAAAAGATTATGTATGGAACAAATATTTAGAAAAATTAAACCTGTCTGATCCTTACGAAATTTCAAGATTTGAAAAGTATATAAAAAAATTAAGCAACAACATTAAAGATCAAACTTTGAAAAAATATATAACCGAGGAATATTTAGATAAACTCAGGTCACTCACACCAAATCAAAATTTAAAAAGATCAAGAAAAATTTACAATTTTAAGCAAGAAAAGATTTTAAAGGAAACCAAACAAATACTGGAAAGAAAGAATAATCTTAACAATTTAGAAATAAAAGAATTATCTATCTTATTTATGTTAATTGAGTTTGATAAGTTATTTCATGCTAGAATTGAAGAAATCAGCAAAATTAGCTTTTCAAAAGATGACAACGAAGATTTTAAAAATGAAATAGTTAAATTGATACTTTCTGATAATTGCTCAAAAGAAATTATCATGGAAAAATTCAGCACATCCCATAAAAAATTAATAGAAGATATATACTTAAATTCTAATGTAAGGCTAATAATCAATAGAAAAAATGATCAGGAAATAATTAATATAATTGATGAGTTAATTTCAGATTACAATAAAGAAATTCAGCAAAAAAAAATTGAGTCGTTTGAAAAAAAATTGTTAGAAAACTTCGATGAAAATGCATACTCTGAGTTAGTTAAGCTTAAAAGTCAGATAAATGGGGAATAAAAAAGAATAGATTTTTAGAATTTAAAGACTATATATACTCTACTGTTTATATTATGCCTGATAAACTAATTACAAAATCATTTGAACGTCTTTTAGACAAAGGTTTAAAAAGAGGTTTTATTACATATGAGGAACTGGGTAAGTCTTTAGGTAAAAGAGGTAATTCAAGTGATAATACCGAAAAATCTTTCATTATAATTGCAGATAACAAGATAACTTTAGTAGAAAAAAAAGCTGATTATCAAGTTCATAAGAAGAAAGAGGTGGCGCAAGTAAGCGAAGATAAATCTTCAGATAAAAGCGACGACCCTATAAGAATGTATCTGAGAGAGATGGGAGGGGTTGAGTTATTATCCAGAGAGGGTGAGATTGCAATTGCTAAAAGAATAGAAGCAGGTAAAGATGTGATGATTAATGCCTTAACACAAAGTCCAATTGTAGGAAAAAAAATCACAGAGTGGAAAGATAAAATTGAAAATCAGGAGATATTGGTTAGGGATATTATTGATATAGACTCTAGTTACGAAGACATTGAAACAGAAGAGGGCGAAAAAGATTCAAAAAAAAATAAATCTAGTGAAAAATTAAATCAAAAGACTTCTTCAGAGGGTGGAGAAAAACAAGCTGAGGAAGAAAATATTAATGAGGATGAATTTAATGTCTCACTTGCAAAGATGGAAGAAGAGATAAAACCTAAAATTTTAAAAATTTTAGACAACCTAAATAAAAATTATTCTAAATTAACTAAATATCAAACTGAGAAATTAACACTACTGCTTTCCTCGAAAGAGCTTTCGACATCAAAAAGTAAAAACTTTAAAAAAATACAGTCAACTTTAATAGATAATTTTAAAAACCTTCCTTTGTCACCAGGTGTTGTAGAAGAGCTTGTTCAGGCACATTACAAAGAAAATAAAAAAATAGTTTCTCTTGAGGGAATTTTACTAAGATTAGCAATGGAAAATAAAATAACAAGAGAAGAATTTTTAAAATATTATTTAGGAAATGAGATCAATCCGAAATTTGAAACGTTTTTGAATGAGAACAAAACCTGGAAAAGCTTTTTCAAAAAACATAAAAAAGATTTTAATGAAATTAGAGACAGGCTAATAGAGTTAAGTAAAAAAATTGGCTTGTCAGTAGGTGAATTTAAAAAGTTAGTCAGCAGAATTCAAAAAGGGGAAAGAGAGTCCCGAATAGCAAAAAAAGAAATGGTAGAAGCCAATTTGAGATTGGTAATTTCTATCGCGAAAAAATATACCAATAGAGGACTACAATTTTTAGACTTAATTCAGGAAGGTAATATTGGATTGATGAAAGCTGTAGATAAATTTGAGTATAGAAGAGGTTATAAATTTTCAACATATGCAACTTGGTGGATTAGGCAAGCTATTACAAGATCTATAGCTGACCAAGCAAGAACTATAAGAATACCAGTTCACATGATTGAAACAATTAACAAAATTGTAAGGACTCAAAGACAAATTATGAGTGAGTTTGGAAGAGAACCGACTCCCGAGGAGCTAGCAAAAAAACTTGCAATGCCACTAGAGAAAGTAAGAAAAGTTTTAAAAATTGCTAAAGAGCCTGTATCATTAGAAACCCCAGTTGGTGATGAGGAAGACAGTAGTCTTGGAGATTTTATTGAGGATAAGAATGCTCTTCAGCCCTTGGACACTGCTATACAATCTAATTTAAGTGAATCTACAACAAAAATTTTAGCATCATTGACTCCTAGAGAGGAGAGAGTTTTAAGAATGAGATTTGGAATTGGAATGAATACTGATCATACTCTAGAGGAGGTAGGTCTGCAATTTTCCGTTACTAGAGAAAGAATAAGACAAATCGAGGCAAAAGCACTTAGAAAACTCAAACATCCTAGTCGATCAAAACAACTAAAAAGTTTTTTAGAAAAGTAAATTATTTCTTTTTAAGTAAGACGTAATGCACCGGCTATATAATTTGTGAGCTTTAACATTAGGATGATAGTCTCCGTCTAGCAAAGTGTCCTCAGATAGTTTTATATTACAATCAACATAATTTATTCGCTGGTTTATTAAAAAATTTTCATGTTCAGAAATCTCAGATTTTAAATTGACGAATAAAAAAACCGTGTTTTTAGTATCACTAATTTTTTTCATTTCTAGCAACAATTTACGCAAAACCTCTTTTTGCATTTTTTTTCTTTTTTTGGTAGTAATTTTTGCATAATTAAACTCTAAAAAATTTACCAAAGACAAAGATTCTCTCAATGGAAACATTGGATAACCAACCGGTTTATGAAAATTAATTACATTATTTTTTCCAATAGTTGCAAAAGGTACTCGGGGAGAGGTTTCATGACCCGAATTGGAATATTTTAGTAGCAATCTAAGCCATTCCCCTCGAGCAACATTTCTGTACTCATGGTGATCAATAAATGAGTAGACTACAAGTTTTGGTTTAGCACCTTCATTATATAATCTCTTTAAGAGCAAATAAGATTGTACACTTCCGTAACCACCTTGACCGAAGTTCTTGATTTGGTAATTTTTAAAATTTTTCTGTACATAATTAGCAAATGTTTCGTTATCATTGACACCCCAGCCTTGTGTGAAAGACCCTCCAAGAAACAAAATCTTATTTTCAGCAGGATTTCCATATATCTTTCTGCTAGAATCATCTTCAATTGTCATCTCAAATATGTCCTTATTACTCTTTGATACACTCATACTAAACTTCCCGCTTTTTGATATCCAACCAAGTTCATTGTCAAATCGGTAAATACTGGGATTATTTGACTTATCGTAATGCCAGGGGGTATAACCCAAAATTCGAAGCATTATTTCAATGACAACAAGTGATAAAAAAATTCCTAGAAAAGTTGTTAAAATATTTTTTAATAGTAGAGTCGATTTCATGCAATAAAAACAATACAAAAAAAAATGATTACTGTAAAACAAACAAAAAAAAAGTTTAAAATTAATTTATTAATTTTTTTCATTTTTTTGATTTATTTCATTATCGGGGTCAATATTTACAAAGATTATGGGATATCATTTGATGAAAATATAAATAGAGATAATGGTTTCGTATCTTTAAAGTATATTTTTGAAAAAATTGGAATTAACGCCGATCTCTCAAAATTTGTGGTCGATATACCAAATCTAAGTGACTATAAAGACAAAGCGTACGGCGTAGTTTTTGATTTACCTTTGGCTTTTCTTGAATTTTTTTTTGACATTGATAATACGAGAGATGCCTTTTTATTTAGACACTTAATAAATTTCATATTGTTCTTTATATCAACTATTGTATTTTTTATTCTATGTAACCAAATTTTTCAGGACAAAGTTTTGTCGCTGATTGGAAGTTTATCTTTAATTTTATCACCAAGAATATTTGCTGAAAGTTTTTATAACCCTAAAGATATAATATTTATGAGTTTATTTATTATTGCGACCCTGTTTAGCGTAAAATTTTTAAGGGATAAAAATAATTCGTCAATAATTTTAGCTGCTTTTTTTACATCATTAGCTGTCGGAGTAAGGATAGTAGGTATTTACTTACCATTAATAACTTTATTCTTTTTTTTATTCAATACAGATAATACAAATACTAAATTTAAAATTTTTAGTTCTATTAAGTACTTATTTTTATTTCTGGGTTTCTTAGTTTTTTTATGGCCGTTATTATGGGAAGATACATTTTCAAATCTATTAGTCGCTTATAATGAGTTTAAAAATTATCCCTGGAAGGGAGAAATATTATACTTTGGTAAATTTATAAATGCAGAGTTTACTCCCTGGCATTACTTTTTTGTTTGGTTTTTACTAACTACACCAGTTATATTTTCGGTAATTATTATATTTGGAGTTATCTATACATTCTTTATTTTTTTTAGAAACTTATTCCAAATAGAGGTAATTAAAAATAACAACCTATGGAGAGAGAATTATGAAATGTTTGGTATTTTTTTCCTTATGGTCACTATTACTCCAATTTTATTAGTAATTTTATTTAACTCAACTCTTTACTCTGGATGGAGGCAGTTATATTTTTTATATCCACCACTCATAATTCTTGGATTATTTTTTTTGAATTTTTTAAAAAAGATAAACATCAAATATTTTAGGATATTTATACTAATTTTTTCAATTCAATCATTATTTAGTATATACAATATTATTAAAATGCACCCGCACCAGCACGTATATTTTAATGGATTAGTAAATAGTTTTATAAAGGGCGAATTTGCATTAGATTATTGGGGAGTCTCAAACTCTCAAACTCTAAATCATTTACTAAAGAATACTAATAATGATGAATTTCCTATAAAAATTTCATCAGCAAGTTTTACTGATTTAAATAAAACTAAATTAATTATGGAAGCAGCTGATGCAAATAAGATAAATTTTATTGAAGATAGGCATTATGAAAGTGATTTTATTTTTACCAATTATTATTATTTTACAAGGCCAATATACAATAAAAAAAGATACACAATCCCTGATTATTTTAAATCCTATTATAAGTTTGAGATAAATGGTAATATAGTAAATGAATTATTCATAAATATGAAAAACAGTAAAATAAAATGAAAATATTTGTAATTAAGACATTAATAATTTTTATAAGTATTTTTGTATTATTCCAACTAACAATTGGATCGTTAGTGAATAGTCTAAAAAAGGATTTAAGTGATCAATTATCCAGGGAAAAAATTATACTTGTGAAAGATAAGATAAGAGATGAAATGAAAAAGGGTATCGAAAAAGAGCAAATGTTGAATCCTGATGATGCGGACTTGATTGGTAAGTTTCTAAAGAAATTAATTAAGGAAGTTAATAATAATTGAAAATAATTTTACTTTTGGTTTGCATTAATATTTTTAAATTCACCAAATTTACTCTTTAAAGTAGTTGTATTATTTAAATCATTTCTAAAATTTTCTAGTGAATGTTTTTTTAAGAATTTATCAATGATTAAATTATTTTTATTATTTTTATTTTTTCGAATAGTATATCTTAGAGATATTCTTGGTAAATCACTACTTTTAAAGGGTCTTGTTCTATGCATTGTTACGCATGACCATACAAATACCGATCCAGCATTGCCTATTAAAATTTCTTTATCATATCTTTTTTTATTATCTGAATTTTCACCCAAAATAATTGATTTATTTGTTTCGTCTTCGTAGTAATGAGGAAAAAGTGTATAGCTATATTCATGACTTTTTTTTATTACATGTAGAGGTGACATTTTTTCTGTTACATTATTTAAATATACATAAATTGTAATCATGTCTGCTTTAGTACCAACTTGGTCCATGTAATCCATGTGATAATCAATTCCTCTGAAATAAGTTACATCTCTATATTCTTCTTTAATGTAAGGGTTTATATTATCTATATATTGTTTCTTCATTTTAATTTTGAGCCATTCGGGTATCCAGTCAGCAGGTACTGCAACAACAAATTTTTTTAGTAATAGCTCATGATCATGGCCACAAATATCATTTATAATTTTTACAAAACTTTCATTTTTTTCTAAAAAGTCTAAATCTAATTCCTCTGCTAAATTACATTTACCTTTGCCTGGATTAGTACCACCTTTTGGATTTTTTGAAGTTCTATCTGGAAGTAACTTTTTATTAACTTCCTCCTCAGATCTAAAAAGATTAGGTGACCAATCTCTTGATTTTAATAACTTATCATAGAGTTTATCACATTCATTTTTAGATATAATTTGACCTAAATTTAAGTATCCATCATCTAAAAAATTTTTATAATCCATAATCAATTTATATTGTTTTAGGCAATTTAAAACAAGTACTAATCATAAATATACATCCTTTCGTTTTGCATTAGTGTATGGTTCTAACTAAAGATTTATGATCGGATAAAATTCCCAACTGCTCGGGAAAAGTGAAATCCACTAACCAACCGATTTACCAACCAAAGCAATTACAGACAGAAACAAACAGAAACATT
>CACNRH010000001.1 GCA_902622825.1 uncultured Pelagibacteraceae bacterium | reverse complement strand
CAAAATCTGCGAGTGATATATCTTTAACTTTATAATCTTTGGACATTTAGAATATTTAACAGTTAACGATTTTCATATCAAGTATGCCTTGTGTTATTGTGTTTTAGGAAGCAATATCTCAATTTGTGCTCCATTAGAGTCAATTCTATTAGAGGCAGCTACCCTTCCTTTATGTAGCTCAACAATATTTTTTACGATATTTAACCCCAGGCCCGAATGTTCTCCAAAGTTTTTAGGTCTATTGCTATAAAAACGTTTAAATATCTTATTTGTTGAAGTCTCAGAAAAACCGGGCCCTTGATCCTTAATTATTAGAACATAACTTTTGGAGGTTTCAGATAAGTTAATATCGATTACTTTATTATCTGAACTAAAAGAAATTGCATTATCTAATAAATTTGCAATAACCTGTTCAATTCTGTTTTCGATGCCTACAAACATAAAACTTTTACCATTTTTATTGTTAGTATTTATTTTGATATCTATTTTTCTGCCCCTATTAACCAAGTCTTGTTTAAAGTCTTCGACAACATTATTAACAATTTTGTGCAAATCAATATTGTCCATTTTTTCCCGAGATAATGAAGCTTCATCTTTCAACATTTGAGAATAATCAGTAATCAATCTTTCTATTCTCTCAACATCATGATTGATAATTCTTAAAAGTTTTTCCCTATCATTTTTTTCATGGGACTTATCCAGAAGCTCAGAGGCGCCTTTCAATGACGCTAGTGGATTTCTGATTTCATGAGCTAAATCTGAGGAAAAAGTTTCAGCTCTATTTGTTCTTTTCTGTAATTCTTTTGTCATCTCATCTATGGATTTAGTTAATTTTCCCACCTCATCCTCACGGACATAAAAATTTTTAATATTGATATTTTCATCTGATTTATTTTTTATCGACTCCGTAAAGTTAACTAAAAATTTAATTGGCTTAAGTATATATTTATTTAAGAAAAGTGAAAAAATTAAAATTACCAGAGCAATTGCCATTACAGTTCTGATTATGAAATTTTTTCTCTCTTTTACCGCTATCAATATATCATTTGCTTCCTCTGATACTTTGATAAAACCTACCAAATTACTATCAATTAGTACTCTGCTATATGTATTTACAAAAAAATTTTTTTTTATAATTTTTTCTGTAACAAATGGTCCTCCTGCAACTCTATCAATATAATCTTTAGAAATTATTTCATTAGAGATCTTCTCGTTGCCTCCCAAATCTTTAATATCTAAGTTTTGATCCTCCCCAATATTCTCTTGCAAAATGAAATCATCCCTTGAAAATACTCTTTGATCTAAATCAAGTATATTAGTATCAGCAATTAATTGCCCCTCTAAAGAAAAAAATTGAACTCTATCTAAACCTTGAAATAGAAAACCAGTTGACAGTAAAAATTTATTTATTTGATCTTTTTTAAATTCGACTTTCAACCTATTAAGATGATCAATGGTGTTGTTAATAATTATATTGTGATCAATCGATCTCTTTTTAACTAAACTAGGTTGTATTGCCTCAAGATATACTATTGTTAATAATCCTAACGCAGAAAATACTATAAGATTAAATAATAAGAATTTTTTTAATATTGAGGATGACTTTTTTCTTTTCATTAACTAACATTCCATCTATATCCACTACCGTACCTAGTTTCAATAGCTGAAAACTTATCGTCAACTTTCTTGAATTTTTTCCTTATTCTCTTTACATGACTATCTATGGTTCTATCCTCTATTTCAGTATTCTCTTTATAGGCAATATCCATTAAATGAGATCTTTCTTTTATAACCCCTGGTCTTTTTGCAAGTTCCTTAACAATTAAAAATTCAGTAGTTGTTAATTTATCAGGCAAAGATTTACCATTCCATTCACATTCAAGCTGTGAAGGATCAAGTTTTAGTTTGCCATGGGATATAATGTTCTTTGTTTCATCAGTTGTCTCATTCTTCTTTCTTAATTGCACTCTTATCCTCTCTATTAAAACCTTCATAGAAAAGCCTCCAGATTTTTTAACAAAGTCATCTGCTCCTAATTTTAGGCCTAATAATTCATCAACTTCATCATCTTTTGAAGTGAGGAAAATAATTGGTATTGACATCTTTTTTCTTAATTTTTTTAACAACTCTTCCCCATCCATTCTTGGCATTTTTATATCTACTATAGCTAAGTCTGGCGGATTTCTTGTTAGACCAATTAGCGCTGACTCACCGTCTATATAAGTTTGAACCTTAAAGCCCTCACGCTCTAAGGCTATGCTAATACTTGTTAAAAGATTTCTATCATCATCAACTAATGCTATTGTATTAGGCATAATAAAATTTTCATAATTAAATTGTCAAAATTTAGGCGTAAATTCATTTTTTTAATGCGCTTCGCCCCAAGTATACCCTGAATTTACACTAACTTCCAATGGAATAGAAAATATATGAAATTCTGATTTTTTTACTGACTCCATTTCTTCTTTGATAAAATTAATGACCGTTTTTTTTTCAGAAGAAGCACATTCAAAAATTAATTCATCATGAATCTGTAGTAGCATTTTAGCTTTTAGCTTTTTATTGTTTTTTAATTTTTCATCTATTTTTATCATTGCCAGCCTTATGATATCAGCTGCTGAACTTTGGATTGGGGCATTTATCGCTGCTCTTTCTTGAAACGATCTAACGCTAAAATTTTTATCATTTATTCCTCTAAGATGTATTTTACGTCCAAAAATATTTTTAACATGCCCATTTCGTCTACATAATTTGATTGTATTATTCATATATTCTTTAATTTCTGGAAATTTTAAAAAATAGGCATTAATGAAATCAAGGGCTTCCTGATTGGAGACAGAAATTTGTTTAGCTAAACCATATTGAGTAATGCCATATATAATTCCAAAATTAATAGCTTTGGCTTTCCTTCTGTGTTCTTCAGAAACTTTTTTTATATCCAGATTAAAAACTTGGCTAGCGGTTATGCTATGAATATCATCGTTATTCTTAAATGCTTTTTTTAACTCTTTAACATCTGCTAAATCAGCTAAAATTCTCATTTCAATCTGATTGTAATCTGCAGAGATTAAAATATTTTTTTTTTCTGATATAAAAGCTTTTCTAATTTCCCTACCGTCTGTAGATTTGATTGGGATATTCTGTAAATTTGGGTCGCTTGATGCTAACCTAGCTGTATTTGTAGCTGCTAGCAGAAAAGAAGTATGAACTCTACCAGTTTTATTATTAATATGATCTTGTAGAGCGTCGGTGTAAGTGTTTTTAAGTTTTGACAATTGTCGCCACTCTAAAACTAATTTAGGAAATTCATGACCACTAAATGCTAAATCTTCAAGAACGTTTGCGCTGGTCGCTAAACCTCCCTTTTTTGTCTTCTTTAATTTTGCAATTTTAAGATCATTATAAATAATTTCTCCAAGTTGTTTTGGTGAACCAATATTAAATTCTTTTTTTGAAATGATAAATATTTGTTTTTCAATTTTAGATATTCTATTCTGAAATTTCTTTGATAAGTCGACCAAGTAATCTTTATCCACCTTTATACCGTTTTCCTCCATTTTTGAAAGCACACTGACCATTGGTTTTTCAAAATTTTCGTAGATACCGTTTAATTTGTCTTCGTCTAGCCTAGTTTTAAAATATTTATATAATCGAAATGTTACGTCCGCATCTTCAGCTGCATACTCTGTGGCTTTATTTATATCAACCTCATTAAAATTAAGCTTCTTTTTTCCACTTCCTACTAAATCTTTATATTGTATTGTTTTATGACCTAGGTGTATTTCAGATAGTAAATCTAAATTATGACGGTTTAATCCTGCATCTAATGTGTATGAAAGTAACATGGTATCTTCAAAGGGATTTATTTGGATACCATATTTTTTCAACACCATGATATCGTATTTAATATTCTGACCAATCTTTTTAATGCTTTTATCCTCTAAAATTATCTTTAATTTCTTCAAGGACTTCTCAAGTGAAACGTTTTTACCAGAATTATGTGCCATGGAAACATAATATGAAATTCCCTCTCTGGAACATAATGATATACCTATCAATTTTGCCTCAAGAGGGTTAAGCGAACTGGTTTCAGTATCTACTGCAACCAATGCTTCATTCTTAATTTTAGCAATCAGATTTTCTAGTTTTTCATCGGTATCTATATTTATATATTTTTTTGTATCAATTTTACTGACTTTAGCAGTGGAAGTTGCCTCTTTACTGCTATCCCCATAAAAACTTATAACTTGACTTAACAACCTGTTGAATTCCATCTCTCTTAGAAAATTAAAAAGTTTATCTTTATTAACGTCTTTAAGTCTAAATGATTCTAGTCCATTTTTAACAGGTACATCATTTTTTAAAGTTACAAGTTCTCTACTCAGTAAAGCATTTTTTACATTTAGCTTAAGAGTCTCTTTCCTTTTTTTCTGTTTAATTTCATCTAAATTATTAAGCAGAGTGTCTAGATTTTTATATTTATTAATTAATTCTGCAGCAGTTTTTACTCCTATTCCTGGCACTCCAGGTATGTTGTCAGAAGTGTCACCTGCCAATGACTGAACATCAATCACTTGATTAGGCTTCACTCCAAACTTTTCTTCTACCTCTTTTTCCCCAATCACTTTCGATTTCATTGGATCAAATAATCTAATCTTCTTGTCAACTAGTTGCATCAAATCTTTATCTGAGGATATAATTGTTACCTTTGCCCCAGCCGCTACTATCTTTTTAGCATAGGTTGCGATTAGATCGTCTGCCTCATAATTTAAAAGTTCAATTGACGGAAGATTAAAAGCCTCAACCGATTTTCTTATGTACTCAAATTGAGGCGCGAGGTCTTCTGGTGCTTCTGCTCGATTTGCTTTGTAATCCTTAAAAATTTCATTTCTAAAGTTTTTACGTGCTGAGTCAAAGATTACAGCAAAATGAGTTGGTTTAAAATCGCTATCATCAGATCTGGAGTCCTCTAATAACTTAAAAAGCATTGAGCAAAATCCGCTTACAGCTCCAGTTGGAAGTCCGTCACTTTTTCTAGATAAAGGTGGTAGTGCATAGTAAGCTCTAAATATATAACCTGACCCGTCTATAAGGTAAAAATGATCAGTATTTTTTATTGTGGTCATTATTCATTATATTACATTAATTTTTTAGTGATATAGTAATTAGTCTATGAATAAAATAGTTTTATCTGTTGAAGGTCTAACAAAAATATATTCAAATAAACAAAAACAAAATAAAGCATTAAATGATATTACTTTTAGCGTAAAGCAAGGGGAGGTCTTTGGTTTACTCGGGCCTAATGGAGCAGGAAAAACAACATTTTTAAGCATACTTGCTGGGACTGTCGAAAAAACACAAGGAAAAATAAATGTTTGGGGGTTCGACTTAGATAAAAATCCCAGACAAGTCAGAGCATCGATAGGTATTGTCCCTCAGGAGGTCAATCTAGACGCTTTTTTTAGCCCTAAAAGCTTATTAGAATTACAAGCCGGATTATATGGTGTTACCAAAAAAGATAGGATTACAAATATTATATTGAAAATGGTTTCTTTAGAAAAACAAGCCAACAGTTACTCCAGAAGTTTATCCGGGGGAATGAAAAGAAGATTATTAATTGCTAAAGCCATGGTGCATCAACCACCAGTTCTTATTTTAGACGAACCTACTGCTGGAGTTGATGTTGATCTTAGAAAAAATTTATGGAGTAATGTAAAAGAGTTAAATAAAGAAGGTGTAACTATTATTTTAACAACTCATTATTTATTTGAAGCCCAAGAAATGTGCGATCGAATTGCAATTATTGATAAAGGAAACCTAGTAGCTCTTGATACAACAAAAAAACTTTTAGAAAGAATAAGCACGAAAAAATTAGTATTAAAAGTTGACTCTTTAGATAATATTAAACACTTAGCTATTGATGGCTTCAAATTTGAAATTATTGACGATAAAACTCTCTCAATTATGTATGAAAAATCATCAAATAAATTTCAGCTTTTATTACAATATTTTAATAAAATTGGTATAAAAATAACAGATATTCATACAGATGATGGTGACTTAGAGGATGTATTTGTTGAATTAACAAAAAACTAGCTTTAAGATTAAAATTGAGTAATATAATTATATGGAATTAATTAAATATTTTAATAATAACAAAATCCTTAAAATTACTTTTCTAACTCTAATTGGGTCAATTTTAATTGCATTATCAGCAAAAGTAAAAATACCTTTCTATCCGGTTCCGATGACGATGCAGACATTCACTGTAATTTTAATTGGCGCAATTTATGGTTGGAAGTTAGGATTGTCGACTGTTATACTTTATCTTATTGAAGGCGCGTTAGGTTTACCCGTATTTGCTGGTACCCCTGAAAAAGGCTTAGGCTTAGCTTATATGATTGGACCTACAATGGGATATCTAATTGGTTTCATACCAGCTGTCGTGATTATAGGATTTTTCCATAAAAAAATGGAATTAAAAAATAGCTCATTTATCAAAACTTTTTTACTAATTCTTCTATCTATATCTTTTATTTATTTGTTTGGCGCGATTTGGTTATCAAATTTTACCGGTTGGGACAAAGTTTTGGCTCTCGGAGTATATCCATTCTTACCAGCAGAGGTTTTTAAGATAATTATACTTACTATAGTCTGTAAATTTATAAAATTTAGGATCTGATTATCTAGGAGATCGTTTAGATAGAATTCTCTGAAGTGTTCTTCTGTGCATTTTAAGCCTTCGAGCAGTTTCTGACACGTTCCTGTTGCATAATTCGAAAACTCTGTGAATATGTTCCCATTTTACTCTATCTGCTGACATTGGATTTTCTGGGGGCTTGGCTTTCGACTCAGGGGCCGCTAACAAGGCAGATTCGACATCGTCAGCGTCAACCGGTTTAGCTATATAGTCTATCGCTCCAGCCTTAACCGCTGCTACAGCTGTGGGTAGATTTCCATATCCTGTTAACATTACTATACGGCTGTCATTATTTGCCTTGTGGAGCTCTTTCACAACATCGAGACCATTGCCATCCTCTAACCTAAGATCGATAACAGCAAACTTTGGGGGCGTTTTTTTGACTATTTCAATGCTTTGAGCCACAGTTTTAGCCTCTTTTACACTAAAGCCCTTCTTTTCCATAGCTCTTGAAAGCCTACCTCTCAATGGATCGTCATCATCCACTATGAGTAGTGATTTGTCTTCAAAATCAGAAATTTTGAGCTGATTAGGTTGTGCTACAGAGCTTTTCATATGTTCACATATGGTAACCTATTTTAGGATTTCAAGGCTCTTTTTTTTCTTTACATATTGTAAAAAAAACTCTAAATGCGATCTTAATAAGGTTTTTTATAAATTTTTTAGAAACTTTATTTTGTGTAAACTAACGGGGGACACATGAAATGGAAAAATTTACCGACGTTAATGAGATAGTTAACGTTCTAAAGCCAGTTAATCCGGTATACTGCATTCGTCCGGAGCAGATTAAAAAATCTTCTGATTTTTTTAATAAGAACTTTCCAGGAGATATTCTGTACGCAGTTAAAACTAACCCGAATAAGTTTGTTCTAGACCAAGTTTACCACAACGGGATTCACAATTTTGATGTCGCCTCTATAAGCGAAATAAAATTAATTAAAAGATACTATCCTAAAGCTAAAATGTTTTTTATGCATACTGTAAAAGCTAAGGAAGATATTAAAGAGGCCTACATGAATTACGGGATTAAAGACTTTTCTCTAGACACTAAAGAAGAATTGCTAAAAATTTTAGAAACCACGAATAGCGCAAAAGATTTGAATCTCTATGTTAGAATTGCGGTATCTAATGAGCACGCTGAATTTGATCTTTCGAGAAAATTTGGTGCTCTTCCGAGTGAAGCTCTTGGGCTGGTAAGATTATGTAAACTACACGCAAAAAAAATTGGTATAAGTTTTCATGTTGGGTCTCAGTGTATGCATAAAATATCTTTTTTCAAAGGCTTAAGTGAGATCAAAAATATAATTAAAAAAACTAAAATTATTCCAGATGTTATTAATATTGGCGGTGGGTTCCCATCAATTTACTCTGACTTAAAACCCGAACCTCTAGAAAATTACATAAAAGAGATCAAGAGAGGTTTACAAAATCTAAAAATTGAAAAATTACCAAAGATAATTTGTGAGCCAGGTAGAGCAATTGTTGCAGAAAGCGGCTCAACAATAGTGAGAGTGAATTTGAGAAAGAAGAATAAATTGTATATCAATGACGGTACATATGGAACACTATTTGATGCAGGCACTCCTAATTTTATTTTGCCAGCCCGAATGATTTCTAATGGCAGAAGTCAATCTAAAAAAATAACAGCTTTCAATTTTTATGGGCCTACTTGCGACAGTCTAGATTATATGAAAGGACCATTTTTATTACCTAATAATATTAAAGAGGGTGATTATATTGAGCTTGGACAACTTGGAGCCTATGGTTTAACCTTTAGAACAAAATTTAATGGTTTCTATTCAGATCACATAGTTCAGGTTAATGACGCACCTATCTTATCTATGTACGACGAAACAGGTAAATTTAATTATCTAGTTGCCTAATGAATAAAAAAAACGGCCCTACACTTGGGCATAATAAAAAATCGTTTTTAAAAAACCCTGTTACTCATATAGATATAACTGATTTTGACTCTAGAAAGATAATTGAGTCTATGAGTAAAATGTCCTTTACATCCAGAGATACGGCAAACGCTTCAAAGATATTTAATGAAATGATCGAAGACAAAGAATGCACTATTTTTTTAACTTTAGCAGGCTCTACATCTGCAGCCGGCTGTATGCAGGTATACTCAGATCTGGTCAAGTATAACATGGTTGATGCAGTCGTTGCGACTGGGGCATCGATTATAGACATGGATTTTTTTGAAGCTTTAGGTTTTAAGCATTATCAAGGATCTCAATTTCAAGATGATGCTGAACTAAGAGATAATTATATTGATCGGATATACGATACTTACATCGACGAAGAGGAATTGCAGGCTTGCGATAAAATTATCTGTGATATAGCTAATAAGCTAAAACCAAAATCATATACCTCTAGAGAATTTATATGGGAATTGGGAAAATTTCTTTCTAAAAATTCTAAAAAAAAAGGTTCACTTATTGAGACGGCATACAATAATAATGTACCTATTTTCTGTCCAGCATTTACTGACAGTTCTGCTGGTTTTGGACTGGTAATGCATCAAGAACAGAATCCTAAAAGTCATATTACAATTGACTCTATTAGAGAATTTAGAGAATTGACCGAAATAAAAATTAAGTCAAAACAATCTGGTCTTTTCATGATAGGCGGAGGTGTGCCAAAGAATTTCATTCAGGATACTGTTGTATGTGCAGAATTACTTGGAAAAAAAATAGATATGCATAAATATGCGGTACAAATCACTGTAGCTGATACACGTGATGGTGCTTGTAGTAGTTCTACGCTTAAAGAAGCAAGTTCTTGGGGAAAGGTAGATTTAGCAAAAGAACAGATGGTATTTGCCGAAGCTACAAGTGTTGTTCCATTAATAGCGAGTGATGCATATCATAAGAATAATTGGAAGAAAAGAGACAGACGGGAATTCGCTAAAATATTTAATTAAATGAAATTCCTTGACCAGAAAAAAGGTTTCTTAGGCTACGAAGCTAATACCTCTACAAATGAAAAGGCCGTAATAGTTCCTTTCGGATTAGAAAAAACTGTAAGCTATGGAGGTGGAACTAAAAATGGACCAATTGAAATTATCAAAGCTTCTCATCAAGTTGAATTGTACGACGAAGAGTTAAAAACTGAACCTTACAAAAAAATTGGTATTAAGACAATAAAACCTTTCAAACTTAAAAATAAACTATCCCTTGCTTTAAAACAATTATCCGAAATCAATAGAAAAATTTTATCTTCAAATAAATTACCACTTGTATTGGGTGGGGAGCACTCTTTAACATCTGCCGCATTAAAGCCTATAGTGGAAAAATACGATGAAGTGATAGTGGTACATTTTGATGCCCATGCAGATTTGAGAGAGGAATATAATGGTAATAAGTTTTCACACGCGACAGCTTTAAGAAGATGCTTAGATTTTAAAAACGTTAAAATTATTTCAATCGGGATAAGAAATCTATCAAAAAGTGAGATGATTTTTTACGAGAATAATAGTGAGAGAATAACTATCTTTTGGGCAAAAGATAAAGCCAAGTGGAATTTAGATAAAATCGCTGAAATGGTTTTAAATAAAAATATTTATATAACATTTGACGTTGATGTTTTTGACTCTAGCATAATGCCCGCCACTGGAACTCCTGAACCAGGAGGGCTATTTTGGGATGAGGTAATGATAAATTTAAAAAATATTTGTCAATCTGGCAATGTGGTGGGTGCAGATATTAATGAATTGGCTCCAATTAAAAAATTTGACAGTTACAATTTTTTAGTCGCTAAACTTACCTATAAAATGTTAGCTTATATATTTAATTTTAAGAACTAAAATTTAGATCTTTACTATTCCATTGAATTGAAACTCTAGCTCCTTTTAGTGAACTATAGTTGTCGAACGTCACTCTGCCACTTTTTCTATTAAGAAGTGTTTTACCAAGAAACGTTCCAAGACCTAAGCCAGATTGGTTTGTTGAAATTTTAGATTTTATGTAAGGCTCTCCTAGCAAGTTTAAAACATCATCTGGGAAACCATCTCCATCATCGTTTATTCTCACAACTACATTTTCTTTATTACTAGATATCGTAATCAGTACTCTCTTTTTTGAAAATTTAACCGCATTACCTATAAAATTTCTTAGTCCATAAACCAATTCTGGATTACGTTGTATTACAGCTTTATTTAAGTCTTTTTCGCAATCAAGCTCTATAGATTTATTTGAAGATTCACTAAAAGATTTTATAATTTCCTCCATTAGTGCCTCGAAGGTAGTAGAGCTTAGAAACTTGTCATCAATAATTTTTTTTTCAGAAATCATTTTTAATATTTCGCTACATCTTTTGGTCTGGCTTATGAGCAATTCAATATCTTTTGAGTATTTTGGATCATCACCAATTTCATTTTTGAGTTCCTTTACAACTACTGAAATAGTTGCCAATGGTGTACCTAGTGAGTGAGCTGCTGCAGCTGCTTGGCCTCCTAAAGACTCTAGTTCATATTCTTTGGATAATAGAACTTGAAGTTTATTAAAAGCTTCAGATCTTTTTTTTGTTTCTCCTGAAAATCTAATGCCAAAATAACTTAAAAATATGAGACCTATAATAATTGATATTAATATTCCAAGTAAATAATAGTTTGGAAAACTCAATCCAAACTGTTCAATGCCAGGTAATGGTAAATGGTTGAAGGTTAGCGTTACCAGTAACAATATTGTAATTAAACCTAAAATAATAGTGGTCCCCATACTTAAAAAAGTTGACGAGACGATAGCTGGTATTATTAAAAGTAGTGAAAAAGGATTGGTTATACCTCCAGTTAAATAAAGTAATATTCCTAATTGAAATAAATCATAAATCAAAAAAAGCCCTGAATAAAAGTCCTTAAGTTGAGTAGCCTTAATATAAAATTGTAAGAAAATATTTGTTGATATACCGAGACCGATTGCGAATAATGTTGCATGTATTGGAAAATCAAGTTTTAAAATAAAATATACAAGTGTAATAGCGATTAATTGGCCGATGAGTGCTATCCATCTAAGCACGACAAGCGTTTTTTTGTCCAGGTTTAGATTTTCTTCTAATCTAAATAGAGTAGAAAAGTTCATTAATTAAATGTCTAAATTACTAGCGTCTAAAGCATTACTTGTAATGAAATCTTTTCTAGGCCCAACCTCATCACCCATTAAAATTTGAATTATTTTTTGATCCTCTTTAGACTTTTCTTTAGTCCCTTTTGAGTATTGAACTTTAAGCAAAGTTCTATTGTCGGGATTTAACGTTGTATCCCACAGTTCTTCTGGATTCATTTCTCCCAGGCCTTTAAATCTCTGTATAGCTAGGTTCTGTTTTTGCATTTCAATAAAATCAATATACTCTTTTGAATTTTTTTTAATCTTGTTCTTTTTATTTTCTGCGGATTCTAAAATGTAATCTTCTAAAGCTTTTTCATCCTTTATATAAGTGCTTTTGTTAGATTTTGTTATCTTAAATAATGGTGGCTGAGCTAAATAGATGTTGCCATTTTCTATTAATTGATTGAAAGGGAAATTGTTAAAAAAAGTTAATAATAAAGTTCTTATATGAGAACCGTCGACATCCGCATCTGTCATTATGACAATTTTTTCATATCTTAGATTATCAATATTAAAATCTTTTGACCCCGTGCCTAATGCATTTATTAAGGTAACAATTTCACTAGAGGACATCATTTTTGATAAAGTTTTTGTATGGTGGTCAGCGCCGTTGTTATTTCTTTTTCCATTTGAACTTACAAAAGTATTCAAGATTTTTCCTCTTAAAGGCAAAACTGCTTGAAATTCTCTGTTTCTACCTTGTTTTGCTGAACCTCCTGCTGAGTCTCCTTCGACTATGAATAATTCAGTGCCTTCCTTTTTGGAGATTTGACAATCAGCTAACTTACCTGGCAAACCTGTAAGTTCAAAAGAGCCCTTTCGTCTAACGCTATCTCTTGCTTTTCTTGCAACGTCTCTAGCGACAGCAGCTTGTATTATTTTTTCAAGTACAACTCTTGCTACGCTGGGATTTTGGTCGAACCAAGTTGATACTTTTTCATTAATAATGCTCTCTACGATTAATCTTACTTCAGAAGAAACCAGTTTATCTTTAGTCTGAGACGAAAACTTTGGATCTGGCATTTTTATTGATAACACCAGAGTTAGACCTTCCTTAATATCCTCCCCAGAAAGTTGAATCTTATTTTTTTTACTATACTCAGATGAATATTTATTTATGACTCTCGTTAATGCACTCCTAAAACCTAGAAGATGTGTACCGCCATCTTTTTGGTTTATGTTATTTGTGAAGGCCAAAACCTCTTCTGAATAACCAGCATTCCATTCAAAAGAACATTCAACTACAATATTATTTTTAGTACCTATGATCGATATTGGTTTTTTGAATACTTCTTTTTCATTTTTGTTTATTAATACTGGTTTTTTTTGATTTATATATTTTACAAATTCAGTCAGTCCTCCATCAAATTTGTATTTAAATTCTTTAGCCTTACTTAAAGTATCATCAATTAAATTTATGCAAACTCCTTTATTTAAAAATGCAAGTTCTCGCATTCTTTTCTGTAAAATTGATGAACTAAATTTTATTGAAGAAAAAATTTCTTTTGAAGGAATAAAGCTTATCTTTGTACCTTGCTTTTTTGTTGACCCTATCTTTTTTAAAGGCTTTATAGCTCTTCCATCTTCGAAAGTTACCTTAAATTCTTTTTTGTCTCTATAAATTGTTAAATCAAGTTTTTGTGAAAGAGCGTTTACAACAGAAACACCAACACCATGTAAACCACCTGAAACCTTATATGAGTCGTGATCGAACTTACCGCCTGCGTGTAACTGGGTCATGATTACTTCAGCCGCAGAAATTTTTTCAGACTTATGAATTTCAACCGGAATACCTCTTCCGTCATCTTCAACGGTTATTGAATTGTCTTTATTTATCGAGATCGAAATATTTTTGCAATGGCCTGCTAACGCTTCATCGATAGAGTTATCTACAACCTCAAAAACCATATGATGCAACCCAGTACCATCATCAGTATCTCCAATGTACATACCCGGTCTTTTTCTGACTGCTTCAAGACCCTTTAAAACTTTAATTGAATCTGCACCGTAAGATTTATTGATATTTTTATTATCTTTCATGAATAAATTTGTAAATTTATATCATTTTTTTTGACGAATATAAAACAAACCTGGAACAGGATCTTTTATTATTGTTGAATGCCAACAGTTTTAGGACAAAAATAATATTTTAATAAGTTTTTTTCTTTTTTTATATTTTCATGGGCATAATCACATAATAACTATTCTTATCTGAATTATCCTCAATTAAAGCTGGTGATCCAGAGTCTTTAAAACTAATTGAAATATTTTTGTCCTCTATTTCGGAAGCAATGTCTACTAAATATTTTGAATTGAAGCTGATATTTAAACTATTGTCACTGAAATTAGCCTTAATATTTTCTGTGCCCTCCCCTGAATTAGCGCTATTTACAAATAATTTTAACTTCTCCTTCTCAATATTAAGCTTTACTCCTTCCTTTCTGTCTAAGGATACTGAAATAACTCTTTCTATTGAGTCAATAAATTCTTTTCTATCCACCATTAGATTTTTCTTATTTTCTTTTGGAATAACTTTTGAATAATCTGGAAACTTCCCGTCAATAACTTTGGAAATTAATTTTGTTTTATCAATATTAAATTGTATTTTAGTTTCACTAATGGACAAATTAAATTTACCTTTTGACTCGGGTAATATGCTGCATAATTGAAACACTGTTTTTTTTGGCAATATAACAGAAGGGAAAATTTTATTATCTTTAAGCTCTATGCTGCTGAAAGATAATCTATGACTATCTGTAGCTACTCCTGTAAGATATTTTTTATTAGCACTTTCCGTAAGATGCAAAAATATTCCATTCAGGTAGTGCCTGGTATCGTCAGAGGAAATTGAAATTTTCGTTTTGTTCAACAATTTTAAAAATTCTTTGTGATTTATCTCGGTAATTTGATTGTCTTCATCTTCTGGAAAGGATGGGAAATTTTCATGTGATATACAATTTAGTGAAAAATTTGAATTGGCCGTTTTCATGCTAAGTTTATTACCTTCTTGAAGTTTAAATAAGATTTCTTCTCCTGATGCAATTTTTCTTAAAATATCGTGTAAAATTGATGCCGCTGTAGTTGTGCTGCCCTCACTTTTAATATTAACATCAGTAATCTCATCGCAAAAAAAAATTTCTAAATCAGTTGCCATCAAAATTAATTGGTTAGCTTTGATTTGTATCAATACATTTGAAAGTATCGGTAATGTATTTTTTTTCTCAACGATGCCTTGTATAAATCCTAATGATTTTAGCAAAACGTCTCTTTTAATAGAAAATTCCATTCAGCTTATTCTTCAAGTAAAATATCTTTAATTTGTAACAAGTTTTTTTTCATTTCCTCATCACTCTCAGACAATTTTGAAATAGTTTTAACTGCATGAATTACAGTAGTATGATCTCTATTTGCAAACCTTCTGCCTATTTCAGGTAAAGATCTTGTTGTCATTTTTTTGCTAAGGTACATTGCAATTTGTCTAGGTCGAGCTAACGGCCTAGAACGTCTTTGAGAAAGCATTTCTGTTAATGTAATATCGTAATATCTCGAAACTATATTTTGAATCTTATCGACCGTAACTACTCTTGCTTTATTTAAAACGTCTTTTAATATTTTTTTACATTCATCAATTGTCAGAAGCTGTTTATGAATTCTACTAAACGCAATAACTCTGTTTAATACTCCAAGTAACTCTCTTACGTTAGTTTTACTTTCTCTAGCCATAAAGTCTATTATTTCCTCATTTATTTTTATATTTTCTTGAAATTGAGCCTCCAGTTCGTGAATTTTTTTATTAAGTATACTCTTTTTTAATTCAAAATCTGGAGTATCAATATCAACAATCAATCCCCCAGACAGTCTTGATTTTATTCTCTCTTGAACTCTATCAAGCTTTGTCGGTGGTCTGTCTGCTGAAATAATAATTTGGGATCCTTTATCTAGTAAACTATTAAATGTATGAAAAAACTCTTCCTGCAAGCTCTCTTTACCCCTGATAAATTGAATATCGTCTATAATAAATATTGAAGATTTTCTAAAAAAATCCTTGAAATTTACCATGTCGTTTTTTTTTATAGATTTAATGAAATGGTACATAAATCTCTCAGCAGATATAAACATTACCTTGTTATTTTCTTGCAATTTTAACCCTATTGCATTTAGAAGGTGTGTTTTGCCCAATCCAACTCCGCCATATATGTATAATGGGTTATACCTAGATATATCCTCACACACTCTTTTTGAGTAAGAGAGAGCTATTTCATTACTTTTCCCCTGAACAAAATTTTCAAATGTTAAATTAGGGTTCAGTCTATTATAATTAAGAACTGAGTCTTTAATTTCTGTGATATTTTTAATAGCATCGGCCTTCAGATTTTCAATATCAGGGCTTTTTGCATCCTCAACTATTTTAAACTCAATTCTGATAATGCTTTTCTTTAATCCTTTAATTAATTCTAAAATCTTATCTAAATATCTAGATACTATCCAATCTCTAAAAAAACGAGTTGGAACTCCGAGAATAATATAATCATTAAATTCTTTAATTAAAGAAACGTCCTTTAGCCAGCTGTTGTAAACTTCTCTACCAAATGTCTTATCAAATTGTTTTTGAACTATTTCCCAGTTGATGGTTTTTTCCTCTTCAGAAATAAATATTTGTTGTGGATTTTGCGATTTGTTCTGCATTTTGGAATAATTAACTTTAAACATTCAAACATTAGGTTGTGCAAGAATTTTTTTTAAAAAATTAAAAAAAAATGGATTCAGGTTGTAAGGTTAGCGTCTCGGTAGAACTAGATAATAAAAAAAATTTTAAATTTTTTACAACTTGAAAATGAATAATTTTCTAAGTCTAGTTTAAACAAACTAAATGATGTAGTTTGTTATATCTGTCAAACATTAAATCTTTTTAGAGACTCTCGAAATTTTTCTTGAGGCAGTTTTCTTGCTTATAATTTTAGACTTAGCAACCTGCATTAGAACTGATTGAAATTTGGGAAAGAATTTCTTAACTTCATCTTTTTTACCTTCTTTGATGAGTTTTTCCATATGTTTAATTGCAGATCTATACTTTCCTTTTCTTGATCTATTCACAGTTGTTTGTTTTTTTACTCTTCTTACTCTTCTTATTGCTGATTTAGTGTTAGGCATGCTTAAAGTTGTATATCTCTCCAAATTTTACAGGTCAACGCTTTATTTTTGACAATTTGGGCAATAGAAAGTGGCTCTTTGAGAAATTACAACTTTTGATATTAAAGCTTTACAATCTTTGCTTGAACATTGTAACCCGGTTTTGCCATACACATAAAATTTTTCTTGATAGTGTCCTTTAGCTCCATCAAAACTATGAAAGTCTTTAATGGACGATCCACCGTGCTTGATAGCCTTTAGAAGTATATTTTTTGTATATTTTACTATTTTTTTTATATCAACGTCTTTAAGATTGCTTGCCAAAAAGTAAGGATTTATCTTACTTTTAAAGAGAATTTCATTTACATAAATGTTTCCTAGGCCAGAGACAAATGACTGGTTCATGAGTAAGTCTTTTATCTTAATTTTTTTATTAATACTTTTTTCTTTAAAATATTTAAAATTAAATTTGTTTTTTAACGGGTCTGGTCCAAGTTTTATAAATGATGTATAGTTTTTTAGCTTAGATGTTTTTGCGATCATTAAAAATCCAAACTTTCTTATATCATTATAAATAATTTTTAATCTATTATTAAATATAAAAACAACATGATCATGCTTTCTTAACTTAGTTAAATTATTGTAATAAAAACTAGATTTTAAAATTTTCTTTTTCTCTTCAATATAAAACCTTCCGGTCATTCCTAAATGGGAAATTAAAGTTATATCGTTAGAAAAGTTAATTAATAAATACTTTGAAATTCTTTTAATTGATATGATCTTTTTATTTTTAAGCGAATTTATTGATTTTTTATCAATCTTGTAACGTAAATTAACGTTTTTTACTTTTACTTTTTTTACTTTTAATTTAATTATCTTACTTAGAAGGGACTTTTTAACAACTTCAACTTCAGGTAATTCTGGCATATAATTTAATAATGAATCTTAATAATCAAAAAAAAAATAGTATTGTCAACAATGTATTTGATACCGTTAATAAAAAATACGATTTGATGAATGACTTGATGTCATTTGGTGTGCATAGACAATGGAAAAAAAATTTAATTGAATGGATGGGTCCGTCAAAAAATGACAAACTAATTGACGTAGCCTCAGGAACGGGTGATGTAGCAAATCTTTTCTCTAATAAATTAAATAATCAGTGTAGTGTGGAGTGCGTTGAGCCAAATATAAATATGCTTAAAATTGGAAAAAAAAAATTGGCTTATAAAAAAAATATAAATTGGCACAATAACTATGCCGAAAAGTTGCCTTTTAAAAATGATACCTTTGATTATTATTCTGTAAGCTTTGGAATCAGAAATACATCTAATATTCGAAAATCCTTAGAAGAGGCATATAGGGTTTTAAAACCAGGAGGAAAATTTTTTTGCTTAGAATTTTCAAAAGTAGAAAATGAAATAATAAATTTGTTATATAAAAATTACTCAAAATTAATCCCTTTATTAGGTAAATTTGTTGTAGGAGATGATCGACCATACAGATATCTTACAGAAAGTATTAGAAAATTTTACTCCCAAGATGAGTTTGTAGAAATAATGGAAAAATCAGGATTTCATAATGTTGAATATAGGAATTTAAATAGTGGTATTGCAGCTATTCATCGTGGTTGGAAAACATAATTAGATGATCAAGAGAATTTATCAATTAATAAAAATAGCGAGAAAACTAGGTTCATCTGGAGCTTTGAACACTATAGATGAAATTTACAGAATACCACTAATACTCAAAATTTTTTTTAATATTATCACAATCGGTTCCATAAAAGAGTCTAAAGAATTAAATAGAAGATCAGGTGAAAAACTTTGTGACGCATTGGAGAAAAT
Organism: uncultured Pelagibacteraceae bacterium; assembly: GCA_902622825.1. Lineage (GTDB taxonomy): Bacteria > Pseudomonadota > Alphaproteobacteria > Pelagibacterales > Pelagibacteraceae > Pelagilacustribacter. The sequence goes on along the minus strand of CACNRH010000001.1, from coordinate 99,993 downwards.
GGGAACCACATTCATCAAACTTGGTCAATTTTTAGCAACAAGACCAGATATAATTGGAAATGAAGTGGCCAGTGATTTAGAAAAACTTCAAGATAAGCTCCCGCCATTTAACTCTAATGAAGCAAAAAAAATATTGTTAAATGAAATAGGTGAAAATAATTTTAAAAATATTGAGGAATTAAGTGACCCCATTGCTGCTGCATCTATTGCACAAGTTCATCTAGCTAAATTGAAATTAGAAGATCAAACAGTTGAAGTTGCTATAAAAATTCTTAGACCTGACATTGAGAAAGTGTTTAATGAGGAATTAGACGCGTTGATGCTACTAGCTTATATAGTTGAAAATACTATTGCAAAAACAAAAAGATTAAAATTGATAGAAGTTGTTCATCTGCTAAGAGAAATTACTAATATAGAGATGGATCTACGCTTTGAAGCTGCTGCTGCTAATGAATTATATGAAAATACTAAATACGATGAAGGTTTTACAGTTCCTAAGATCTATTGGCCTTACACCACAAAGCGGATTTTAACGTTAGACAAAGTCAATGGTGTTTCAATAAGAGAGATGGATTTATTAAAACAAAATAATGTTGATTTAAAAATTTTATCACAAAACCTAATACAGCACTTTTTAAGACAGGCTGTGCGAGATGGTTTTTTTCATGGCGATATGCATCAAGGAAACTTATTTGTAAACAATAATGGAGAAATTATTCCTGTAGATTTTGGTATAATGGGTCGATTAGACAAAAATAACAGAAAATATCTTGCAGAAATCCTCTACGGTTTTATAAGTAGGGATTATACAAAAGTAGCTGAGGTCCATTTTCAAGCCGGGTTAGTACCCAAAACCGCATCAAAGGATGAATTTGCACAAGCATTACGATCAGTAGGTGAACCTATCTTTGGACAATCTATTAAAGATATATCAGGTGGAAATTTATTAGCTCAATTATTTGAAATAACAGAAAAATTTAATATGAGCACTCAGCCACAATTACTATTACTACAGAAAACAATGGTCGTAGTGGAGGGTGTTGCTAGAAAACTGAATCCAGATACGAACATTTGGGAAGTTTCAAAACCAATTTTAGAAAATTGGATTAAGGAAGTTAAAAGTCCAAAATCTACAGTCAACAAAGTTATTAATACCTCAGAGGAAATTATAAAAAGAATTCCAGATTTTCCTGATTTTATCGATAAAGCTAATTACGCTCTTCAATTAATAGCTGAAGGAAAACTTAACTTAGTAACACCAGATGAAATTTCCTTGGATAATGAGAAATTAAGGCTAAAATCTTTTAAGAATAATATTATTTTCTCACTTTTAGGAGTTGTAATTTTATTACTATTAGTATTTTAATTAATTATGAAAACAAAAAAGATATTAATTATAATTGGAGGCGGAATAGCTGCCTACAAATCATTAGATTTAATTAGATTATTAAAAAAAAATAATTTTGAAATAAAGACTATACTTACAAAATCAGGGCGAGAATTTGTTACTCCGCTATCTCTAACTGCGCTTACTGGCTCTAAGCCGCATGAAAATATGTTCCATACTGATGAAGAAGCCAAAATTGATCATATTTCATTATCTCGTTGGGCAGATTTAGTATTAGTTCTACCAACTACAGCAAACTTTATGAGTAAATTATGCCAAGGAAGAGCTGAGGATCTTTCCACTACAGTAATTCTAGCTTCGAATAAAGATATTTTTTTAGTTCCTGCTATGAATGTTAGGATGTGGTCACACCTCGCAACTCAACAAAATGTTAAATCTTTAAAGAATTATGGATATAAATTCATAGGGCCAGAGAAAGGAGAGATGGCTTGCGGTGAATATGGCGAAGGTAAAATGTCTAGTCCTCGTCAAATTTATTCAGAAATTAAAAATTATTTTTATAATCAAAAAATATTAACGCAGAAAAAATTAACGGCTTTAGTTACAGCAGGCCCTACTAGAGAATATTTGGATCCAGTACGTTATATCTCTAACGAGTCAAGCGGTAAACAGGGTGTAGCAATAGCTAATGCACTATCAAGAATAGGCATAAAAACGAAATTAGTTTTAGGTCCCTCTGATAGCCAAGTTGATAAAGGAATAAAGGTTATAAAGGTTACTTCTGGTATAGAAATGCTAAACGCAGTAAAAAAATTGTTACCAGTCGATATTGCAGTTTGCGCTGCAGCAGTATCAGATGTGAAACCAATAAATAAAAATACTGATAAATTAAAAAAATCATACAACCAATTGAATAATTTGAAACTAGATAAAAACCCTGACATCTTAGAATATTTAGGTAAAACAAATAAAAGTAAGCCAAGATTGATTGTTGGGTTTTCTGCAGAAACTAAAGATTTAATTAAAAATTCAAAAAAAAAAATTAGAGAAAAATATTGTGATATAATCATTGCAAATGACGTATCCAGAAGAGATATCGGATTTAATAGTGACTATAATGAAGTGCATATTATTGATAGCAAGGGAAACAAAGAAAAGATATCTAAAGGAAAAAAGAGCTATATTGCGAATTTAATAGTTGAGAATATTTTAAAAAAATTTCTTATTAATGATAAAAATATTAATTAGAAAACTTGATACAAAAATACCATTGCCAAAGTACGAAACTGATGGGTCTTCGGGAATGGATTTATCGGCTTATCTGCAAAATGATTTAATAATAGCCCCAAACGAAAAAAAAATGGTACCAACCGGATTAATGGCTTCGGTACCAAAAGGTTATGAAATTCAAATTAGACCTCGATCAGGTTTGGCTGCTAAAAATTCAATAACAGTTTTAAATACTCCTGGGACAATCGACTCTGATTACAGAGGAGAAATTAAAGTTATATTATTTAATCACGGAAAAGAGAATTTTAAAATTGAAAATAATATGAGAATTGCACAGATGGTAGTTTGTCCGGTGACTTTGGCTGAAGTTTATGAAGTAGATAATCTTGATAAAACTGAGAGAGGTAAAGGTGGTTTTGGATCTACAGGTAAATGATGAAGATATCTAGAGACGACTATAATAAGTATAGTAAGCAGATTGTATTAAAACAAATTGGATTTGCTGGACAAAAAAAAATATTTAAATCAAAGGTGCTGGTAGTCGGCGCGGGAGGCTTAGGTTGTCCTTTGTTAATTTACTTAGCTAATTTTGGCGTAAGAAATATTGGCTTAATAGACAATGATATTGTTGAAATTTCAAATCTTAATCGTCAGATACTATTTAGTCACGAAGATATTGGTAAATATAAAGTAGATAGAGCTAAAAAGAAATTAAAGTTGATTAATCCCAAAATAATTCTAAAAACTTTTAAGACTAGGTTAAATAAGAATAATATAAAAAAAATATTTTCAAACTTTGAAATAATTTGTGACGGGTCAGATAACTACACCACAAGGTTACTAATCAACGATTACTCCAAAAAAATGAAAAAAATTTTAATTTCTGCAGCTATAAGTAAATTTAGTGGCCACCTTTTTAAATTTAATTTTAGAAAAAAAACTCCATGTTATAGATGCTTTATGCCGGTAACACCGCCATTAGAGAAGAACTGTGACACAGAGGGTATAGCATCTCCAGTAGCAGGTATTTTAGGAACATTACAAGCTAACGAGGTTGGTAAAACAATATTGAATGTTAATTCAGATTTAAACGGTAAAATGATAGTTTTCGATGCTTTAAAGTCAAGTTTAAGACAAATTAAAATTTTGAAAAACCCGGATTGTATTAACAAATGTTAACAAGAATTATTTTAAGTATCATTTTAATTCTTAAAATTAATGTTTTATCAGCAGATAATGAATACTTTCTAACTTTAAGAAATGATGTAGTAAATTTGAGGCAAGGACCCTCTTTTGACTATCCTGTAAAGATTATTTATAAAAAAAAATATTTACCTGTCATTATAAAAGATAAGTCTGAAAATTTTAGAAAAATTATAGATCATGAAAAAAATAGCGGATGGATCCATATATCTCAATTATCTAAAAAAAAAGCAGGAATTATAAATATTGATATTTCTATCATGTTCGATAGACCAACTATCTACTCAAAGCCAATAGCTAAACTTGAAAAGGGCAGATTGTGCTTAATAAAAAAATGTGTAGATAATTGGTGCAAAATAAAAGTTAAAAATTATATCGGATGGATTAAAAAAGATGATATTTGGGGAAGAATGTAAATTTATTTTTGGCCAATCACTTTTGAAGCCCAAAATTTATCTAATAAGAAATACCAAACCGCGTTCGCCAAGGGCTCCACAATAGCATCTGTGAGTGCCACCATAAATGAAACATCAGCTATTAGCATCAAAACTGTTATTGCGATTGCGAAATGTCCAATAGTATAAACAATCGTTCTAAGTATTGAGCCTCTATTGTTTTGGTAAATATTTTTACTAGCGTTAAAAATTCCTTGAGTAAATTCGACCATTATTTTTTAAACGGGCTCTCTAAGACACATGCTACTAAGTGTATTCTTGCCTGTTCACCTCCATTAAAAAAGTTATGATATTTTGTGTTATTAGTAATCCAAACAGATCCGTCTGCTGGTAAATGCTTTGATACGTCTTCGATTACCATCCTGCATCCTGGGTTAGTAATAATTGGGATGTGTAGTCTACATTCTGGATCTCTGTGCCAGCTAAGAGTTGACCTAGGCTGTTTCAAAAGTATTCTTACTCTTCCTAGTTTAAATTTTTCACTTAACTTTTTGTAGACCTCGGCAAAATAAGTAGATCTGAATTCTGGTAGAAGTTCTGTGTATTTTTCTTCTTCAATATTAATATCTCTAGTCACTTCTTTGCCGCTTTCGTCAGCTATAGTCCAATATACTCCTCTATTTTTATGTCCTTTAATTGAGTCTGAATCATTCGGGATTTGGTTCATGGGTATCGCTCCAAAATTTGTAATTCCACCATCCCAAAATTTCTTTTTCTTTAAAATGTCCTCTAAATCAGCTCGTAACTTATTGATGTCAAAGGCCATTTCAGGAACTTTATAGAAATCATTAGTATTTTTTTCTGTTATATTTTTAGTTGTTTGCATAATTAATTTAATTTTTTTAACTCTGGTCTATCTGCATTCATTAATTTCACCCAAATATTTACAAAATCTTTAATAAATTTTTCTTTATTATCATCTTGAGCATAAACTTCGGCGTATGACCTCAAAATTGAATTAGAGCCAAAAACTAAGTCAGCTCTTGAAGCTGTGAATTTCACTTTATTTGATTTTCGATCAATAATATCGTAGGAATTTTTTCCTGTAGGCTTCCAAATATATTTCATATCAACCAAATTTACAAAAAAATCATTTGTCAACGCTCCGACATTATTAGTTAGTACGCCTTTATCATTTGCTGACTCATGATTAGTTCCTAACACTCTCATTCCGCCAACCAAACAAGTCATTTCTTTTGCTGTCAATCCCATTAAAGAAGCACGCTCTAATATAAGCTCCTCTGGCATTACTGAATAATCATCTTTCACATAATTTCTAAAACCATCGTGTAATGGTTCTAGCCATTTGAAACTTTTAATTTCGGTTTGCTCTTGTGTAGAGTCTCCTCTTCCTGGATTAAAAGAAACCTTCACTTTAAAACCAGCTTTTTTAATGGCTTTTTCGAGTCCAACATTTCCAGCCAAGATAATTGTATCTGCAACAGAAGCTCCTGTTTTTCTCGAAATATTTTCCAGAATTGTAAGAACTTTTGAAAGTCTTTTAGGTTCATTGGCCTCCCAATCTTTCATTGGGGCAAGACGAATACGTGCGCCGTTGGCACCACCTCGTTTATCTGTTCTTCTATACGTTCTAGCGCTATCCCACGCGGTAGTTATTAGATCCCTAATGCTCAGTTTTGTTGCAGAAATCATTTTTTTAACTTTGTCTACATTAAATTTCTTTTTTGACGAAGGGACGTTACCTTGCCAGAGAAGGTCTTCTTTTGGCGCCCAAGGTCCAATATAATTTTTATTACCCCCCATTGTTCTGTGAGTTAATTTAAACCAAGCTCGAGCAAAAGAGTCTTCAAAAAATTTTGGATCTTTATAAAATCTTTCTGAAATTTTTCTGTACTCTGGGTCCATAGCCATTGCCATGTCAGCGTCTGTAAACATTAGTCTTGCTTTTTTAGTGGGATCACCTAAATCAACTGGTTTTTTTTCTTCTTCTAAATTTATAGGTTCCCATTGCCATGCACCAGCCGGACTTTTTTTACTTTCCCATTCGTAATTAAGCAAGAGATCTAAATACTGATGGTCCCACTTATCTGGATTTGTTGTCCAGGCTCCTTCAAGACCAGAGGTTATTTGATTAGCTCCTGTTCCATTTTCTTGGTTCCAACCAAAGCCTTGTTCATGAATATCAGCTCCTGCCGGCTCTGGTCCTAAATTTGCTGGATCACCGTTACCGTGCGCTCTTCCAATAGAGTGACCGCCAATAGTAAGTGCTGCTGTTTCGACATCATTCATTCCCATTCGTCCAAATGTTTCACGAACGTCCATTGCTGTTTTTAAGGGATCTGGATTTCCTTCCACTCCTTGGGGATTAACGTAAACAAGTTGGAAATGTGATGCCGCTAAAGGCGACTCAAGAGATGAACGATCTTGTGGATCGCTGTATCTGTTAACCGCTAAAGGAACTGTCTCAGATCCCCAATAAACGTCTTTTTCAGGTTCCCATAAATCTTCTCTACCAAAGGAGAATCCAAATGTTTTGAATCCAGCATGTTCATAGGCCATTGTTCCAGCGAGGACCATTAAGTCTGACCAACTTAATCTATTTCCATATTTTTTTTTTATTGGCCAAAGAAGACGTCTTGCCTTATCTAAATTTGTGTTATCTGGCCATGAGTCTTGAGGAGAAAATCTATGTGACCCTACGTTTGGTCTGCCATCAAATTCCCTGTAAGTTCCCACTTGATGCCAGGTTAGTCTAACCATCAAACCACTATAAGTTCCTAAATCTGCCGGCCACCACTGTTGACTGTCAGTCATTAATTTAAGCAAATCTTTTTTTAAAGCTTTAAAATTTAATTTCTTAACTTCCTTTTTGTAATTATATCCAGGGAGAGGATTAGTTTTTGTATCGTGTTGATGTAAAATATCTAGGTTAATACTGTTTGGCCATAATCGAGCAGTATTTGACTCTCCAGCTTTAGTGACACCACCGTGCATCACTGGACATTTGCCATTTCCATTTTTTTTTTGTTGAACGCTCATTATTATTATTACAGTTTATAATGATTCTAAATTGATAGCAAGAAATATAGTTTGATCTAACTAATAATGATTTGCAAGTAGAGTTATTTTTTTCTTGAGACGTTTATTGTTACTTCGATATCATCAACTTTTTTTCCTATCGGGGCAGACGGAATTTTACTAACGTGAACATCTGTCGCGGGAACGTCTGTTAAAATATTTTCTTCTTTGTCATAAAAATGATGATGCAAATTAGTATTTGTGTCATAAAATGTTTTATCATTATTTAATTTAACCTCTTTAAGATGTCCATGATCTTTAAATGCATTTACCGTGTTATATATCGTTGCTAATGAAATATTCTCTTCCCCTGATTTTAAATTAATTTCTTTATCTATTGTTTCGACGTTAAAGTGAAACGTGCTTTCTCTATTAAATAGATATTCAGCGATTTTTATTCTCTGTTTTGTGGGTCTGAGACCTGAAGACCTCAAAGTATTAATTATATCGTTTGTTTTTGACATAAATTAGATATTTATTATAATTTATAATCGTTCTAAACTATTTATATAGGAGAAACTCTTCAAATCAAGTAAAACTTTTTATTAAAATGAAAAAAAATAGTTTTAATTACGATGAATTGATATCTTGTGCAGAAGGTAAACTATTTGGGGCAGGAAATGCTAAACTTCCTCTTCCGCCAATGTTAATGTTTGATAGAATTACAGAAATTTTTCAAGATAAAGGTGAATTCAAAAAAGGTTTAATAAAGGCTGAGCTTGATATTAAAAAAAGTATGTGGTTCTTTGATTGTCACTTTAAAGATGATCCGGTTATGCCTGGTTGTTTGGGACTGGATGCTATGTGGCAACTAGTAGGTTTTTTTCTTGGATGGACAGGTGAACCTGGAAAAGGTAGAGCTTTAGGTGTTAATTCTGTAAAATTTACAGGAGAAGTGTTAAAAAAGTTTGAAAAAGCCATTTATGAGGTGCATATTAAAAGAATTCTTAAAAAGGAGGGAACTGCTGTGGGTTTAGCGAATGGAATATTGAGTGTTGAAAATAAAATTATTTATACAGCAGAAAATTTAAAGGTAGGACTTTTCAAATCATGAAACGTGTTGTGGTTACAGGCATTGGAGTTGTATCATGTTTAGGTAATAATCAAGAAGAAGTCTATAATTCACTCCTTAAATCTAAATCAGGGATAACTTTTTCAGAAGAATATAAAGAGTATAATCTCAAAAGCAATGTTCATGGAAAACCAAAGATAAATCTTGAAGATCATGTTGATAGAAAATTTATTAGGTTCATGGGTCCAGGATCTGCTTATAACTTTATTGCAATGAATGAAGCTGTTAAAGACTCTGGCCTGAAAGATACTGAGGTTAGTAATATTTCAACTGGAATGATAATGGGTTCTGGCGGCCCTTCAATAGAAAATGTAATATTGGCAGCAGACAAAACAAGAGCAAAAAGTCCAAAACGGATGGGGCCGTTCGTAGTTCCGCGAACAATGTCAAGCACAGCGTCTGCAACTTTAGCTGTGCCTTTTAAAATTAAAGGTGTGAATTATACAATAAGCTCCGCGTGCGCAACAAGTGGACATTGCATTGGTAACGCTATGGAATTGATCCAATTAGGAAAACAAAAGATTATTTTTGCAGGCGGTAGCGATGAAGTTCATTTTGCCATGACAGCGATGTTTGATGCCATGACAGCATTATCCTCTAAATACAATGATACCCCTGAAAAAGCTTCCAGACCTTACGATAAGACTCGTGATGGTTTTGTAATAGCAGGTGGCGGAGGTGTTTTAGTTTTAGAAGAATACGAGCATGCTAAGGCTAGGGGAGCTAAAATTTACGCTGAACTAACAGGTTATGGTGCTACTTCAGATGGATATGATATGGTTGCGCCCTCTGGTGAAGGTGCAGTGAGATGCATGAAGATGGCCTTGAACACAGCAAAAAATAAGATTGATTATATAAATACTCATGGGACCTCAACACCGGTAGGTGACATTACCGAATTGAAAGCAGTTGGAGAGGCATTTAATGACTATAAACCAAAAATAAGTTCAACCAAATCGCTTGCTGGTCACTCACTTGGGGCAACTTCAGTCCATGAGGCAATTTATTGTCTAATAATGATGAAAAACAATTTTATAGCTGCTTCTGCAAATATTAATGAGATGGATGATGAGGCAAAAAAGTTTCCTATAGTAACAAAGGTTGAAAAAGATGTGAGTTTAAACTCCGTAATGTCAAATAGCTTTGGATTTGGAGGAACTAATGCGACTTTAATTTTTGAGAAAGTATAATTATGTCTTTGATGAAGGGTAAAAAAGGATTGATAATGGGTGTTGCTAACGAAAGATCAATTGCCTGGGGTATTTCACAAAAATTAGCAGAAGCTGGTGCAGAGTTGGCATTCACATATTTAGGCGATGCACTAAAAAAAAGAGTTGTGCCACTTGCAGAAAAATTAAATTCCAAAACTATTTTCAGCTGTAATGTTGAAAAAAAAGAGGAAATAGTTAAGCTATTCGAGGACATTAAAACAAAGTGGGGGAAAATTGATTTCGTAGTTCATGCTGTTGCGTTTTCCGAAAAATCAGAACTTTCAGGAGAATATCTTAATACAACTCGAGATAATTTTTTGAGAAGTATGTTAATTTCTTGTTTTTCCTTCACAGAAGTATCAAAAGAAGCTTCAAAAATACTAAATGAAGGTGGAAGTATGTTAACTCTTACTTATGAGTCAACAAAGGCAATACCCAACTATAACGTAATGGGTGTTTGTAAATCTGCGCTCGAAGCTAGTGTCAAATATCTGGCAAGAGATCTTGGTCACAAAAAAATTAGAGTAAATGCAATAAGCGCTGGGCCTATAAAGACACTCGCAGCTTCGGCGATTGGAGATGCAAAGTTTTTATACAAATGGAATGAAGACCATTCATTTTTAAAAAGAAATGTAGATATATATGACGTTGGTAATTCAGCTTTATATTTGCTAAGCGATCTAGCTTCAGGTGTTACAGGTGAAATTCACTATGTTGATGCTGGTTATAATAAAGTTGGTATGCCTGATCCTAAGAATATTTCCTAAGCACCTGCTTGCTTCATTGATAGTTTGACCTTACCTCGATCAAAACCGACTACTTTTACAGATACTTCATCACCTTCTTTAACCACGTCTCCTACTTTTGCGACTCTTTTATCTGCAAGTTCAGATATATGAACTAATCCGTCCTGCTTTCCTAAAAAATTAACGAAAGCACCAAACTCCATAATTTTTACTACTTTACCCTTATAAATTTTTCCCATTTCAGGTTTGGCAACCAAACTTTTTATAAAATCAATTGCTTTATTTCTTGACTCCTCATCAGGAGCAGCAACAGTTACCTCACCAGTATCTTTAACGTCAACCTTCGCTCCCGAAGTTTCTACTATCTCTCTTATAGTGGCACCGCCCTTCCCAATCACTGTGGCAATATCTTTTTTATCGACCTTTAATGTCTCCATTTTAGGAGTATGTTTGGAAAATTCTTTTCTGGAAGTTTTGATTGCTTTATTCATTTCATCGAGTATATGCTTTCTTCCATCTTTTGCCTGATCAAGCGCTTTTTCCATTATTTCAAAAGTAATTCCGGTAATTTTAATATCCATTTGAAGAGATGTTATCCCGGTTTTAGTTCCTGCAACTTTAAAATCCATGTCTCCAAGATGATCCTCATCACCTAAAATGTCAGATAGAACAGAGTATTCTTTCCCCTCTTTAATTAGGCCCATAGCAATTCCTGCAACAGGTTCTTTGATTGGCACGCCTGCATCCATCAATGATAAAGACGTTCCACAAACAGTCGCCATTGAAGATGACCCATTTGACTCTGTAATTTCTGAAACTATTCTAAGTGTATAAGGAAAATTTTCTTTCTTAGGTAGTGAAGAATTAATTGCTCTCCAAGCTAATTTACCGTGTCCAATTTCTCGTCTTCCAGTTCCAATTCTTCCGCATTCTCCAACAGAGAAAGGAGGGAAATTATAATGTAGCATAAAATTAGATCTTTGCATGCCATCTAAACTTTCTGTTCTTTGCTCATCGTCAGTCATCCCTAAGGTGGTGACAACTAATGCCTGCGTTTCGCCTCTAGTGAATAAGGCCGAACCATGTGTTCGTGGTAATACACCTACCTCACAAGATATATTTCTGACATCTGAAAGACCTCTTCCATCGATTCTTTTTTTATCTTTAAGTATCGCTGTTCTGACAATATCTTTCTCTAAAGATTTTAATTCTGAAATCACTTGGTTTTCTGTAATTGACTCATCATTTTTGAACATTTCTTTACACTGGTTATCTATTTCTGATATTGCTGTAGATCTTTTCTTTTTGTCAACTTCATTAAAAGCTTTTCTTAAGTCTTTCTCAAACTTTGCTTTAATTTTTTTCTTTATTGCTGAGTTATCGGCAACTTCGACTTCCCACTTAGGTTTACTCGCTTTTTTTGCAAGTTTTTCAATTGCTCCAATTATTGGTACAAAACTTTCATGGCCAAATTTTACAGCATCTAACATTTCTTTTTCTGATAATCCTGATGCCTCAGACTCAACCATTAATACAGCATCTTTTGTCCCTGCTACCACTAGGTCCAAACTAGAGTTTTCTAAATCTTTTGGAGATGGATTAAGTATGTAATTTCCATTATTAAAACCTACTCTGCTAGCTGCAATAGGGCCCTGAAATGGTAGTCCAGAAATTGCTAATGCTGCTGATGAAGCAATCATAGCTAAAATATCTGGCTGGTTCTCTCCATCATAAGATAATACAGTAGGTAATACTTGAACCTCATTCATAAATCCTGATGGGAAAAGAGGTCTTATTGGTCTGTCAATTAATCTTGAGATTAAAGTTTCAGCTTCGGTTGGTCGTGCTTCTCTTTTAAAATATCCACCAGGTATTTTACCAGCAGCATAATATTTTTCCTGGTAATTCACAGACAAGGGAAAGTAATCTTGTCCCTCAGCAACTTTTTTTGCTCCGACCGCTGTGGCAATCACAACTGTTTCACCACAGGTTGCTATAATAGCTCCATCGGCTTGTCTCGCGATTTTGCCTGTCTCTAATGTAATTTTTTTTCCGTTGACTGTTATTTCCTCTTTTTTTATATCAAACATTATTTCCTTAGGTTTAATTCTTTTATTATTTTTGAGTAAGATTGTGGATTTTTTCTCTTAAGATACATAAGCAATTTTTTTCTTTGATTTACTGATTTTGTTAAACCTACTGATGAGTGTTTGTCTTTTTTAAATTTTTTAAAATGTTCAGACATTTTTTCTATCTTAAAACTTAAAAGTCCAATTTGAATTTCTGTTGAACCTACATCTTTCGGTCCTGTGGCTAAGGATTTAATTATATCTTTTCTTTTTTTCATCTTCTTTATTTAGCCTAATAATTTTTTCTATTTTTTCTGCATACTCGAAAGAATTGTCTTCAACAAAATTTAATCGAGGAAGAAACTTAGTATCTAATCTTTTAGACAAGGCTTTTCTAACAAGATGAGCAGACGCAGTCAAGGCGCTTACTGCTTTTTTCATATCGTTGCCACCTAAAGGAATTATATAAATTCTGGCGGATTTCAAGTCTGGTGTCATTCTGACCTCGGTGACAGTAATTAATTTTGAGTCAAATTCAGTAATTTTAGCTTCTCCTCTTATAAGTATTTCACCAACGTTTTTCTTTACCAGTTCTGCTACTCTTAGCTGTCTTTGTGAATAACCGGCGCTATTATTAAATTTATTCATTAAATTGTACGCTCTATTTTTTCTGCAATGTAAGACTCTATTACGTCCTTTTCTTTAAAATCTATAAAATCTTTTATACTTATGCCGCACTCAAATCCATTTTTGACTTCTTTGACAGAATTTTTTTCTCTGAATAAACTGGCAATTTCTCCCTCGTACACAACTGCACCATCTCTAATTATCCTTGCCTTTGATTTACTTCTGATTTCACCATCAGTAACTTTAGACCCAGCAACTTTGCCAGCGTTTGTTACTTTAAATATTTTTTTCACTTCGGCTGATCCAAGGACTCTTTCTTTTATCTCGGGATCTAACAGGCCAGATAGATTTTTTTCAACAAAATCAATTGTCTCATAAATTATATTAAAATATTTAATATCAATTTTTTGTTCTTCAGCAATTTTTTTTGCCTCTCTGTTTGGTTTTACATTAAATCCAATCAGTATAGCGCTAGAAGCTTTGGCTAAATTTACGTCCGTCTCATTTATCATACCTATATCAGATAAAATTATATTTGGCTTAACCTCTTTATGATCAATTTTATTTATAGCGTTTTTTATTGCCTCACTAGATCCTTGAACATCGGATTTAATGATAACATTAAGTTCTTTTTTATTTGCCCCTTTCTCAAATAATGTTGCTTTATCTTTAGCAAATAATTTATTTTTCTGACCTGAATTTTGACTTCTAAATTCATGTATCTCTTTTGCCTTTTCTTCATTTTCTGTAACAAGAAAATCGGCTCCTGCGTTAACGGACGAATTCATGCCTAAAATTTCTACAGGAGTAGATGGTTTTGCATTATCTATCATTTTCCCATCGTGACCGATCATAGCCCTTACTTTACCCCAGGTGTTCCCACAAACAAAAAAGTCTCCCTTTTTAAGAAGACCATTCGAAACTAGAACAGTTGAAACTGGTCCTTTACCTTTATCAATTTTTGACTCAATTACTACACCCTCAGCAAAACCGGTGAATGAGGCTTTTAAATCAAGAAGTTCAGATTGTAAAACTATGCTTTCTTTCAACTTGTCTAGATTAGTTTTTTTTGTAGCAGAAACCTCAACAAATAAAGTATCTCCACTCAAATCTTCTGATACGAGTTCATATTTCATCATTTCATTCTTAATCTTTGCAATATTTTTGTTTGGTAAGTCACATTTATTAATTGCAACTATTATAGGAACCTTAGCTGCTTTAGCGTGATTGATGGCTTCTACGGTTTGAGGTTTTATACCGTCATCTGCCGCAACCACAAGCACAACCACATCTGTTATTTTTGAACCTCTTGCTCTCATTTCTGTAAAGGCTGCGTGTCCTGGCGTATCAATAAAAGTAATTAATTCATTCTTCTCCGTTTTTACTTGGTAAGCTCCAATATGCTGCGTGATACCACCAAATTCACCAGATACAACATTAGCATTTCTTAATGAGTCTAGAAGAGATGTTTTTCCATGGTCTACGTGTCCCATAATAGTAACGACTGGAGGTCTTTTTTTTAAATCACCTTTAATCGTATCTTTCTTATTTTCTAAATCTAATATCGGTTTTTCCTCTAAAATTGGTTTATGTCCAAACTCTTTTACTATGTACTCTGCTGTGTCTTTATCAATATTGTGATTAATAGTGGCAATTACTTTCATATTAAAAAGAAATTTAATTATATCACTTGATTTTTCAGCCATTCTATTTGAAAGCTCTTGAATAGATATCTGATCAGGAATTTTTACCTCCTTAATTACTTTCTTAAATTCTTTTTTATCATCAATCTCTGGTGTGCTCTTTTTCTCTTTAAGTCGCGCCCTTTTAACTGAAGCTAAACTCCTTTGTTTAATCTCAATTTCCTCTACATTCAGTGCTCTAGAAACCGTCAATTTGAAATCACGTTTATCTACTGGGCTCTTTAGTTTTAGTTTGCTTTTAGTTTGTGGCTTATCACTGCTTTTCTTAATGAATGCTTTTTTTGTAGCTTGCTCGACAAATTTTCTCTCAAAATTTTTTTTAGAGGGCTTTCCCTCAAATTTCGTATTTTTTCCCAAAAAATCATTTTTCTTAAAACCACCAGGCCTGAAGGGTTTCTTCTTTTCTATATTAAAAGATTTTTTTTTATTGTCGCCTGTGTAGTTAGAACTAATTTTTTTTCCAAAATTTGGATTTATAGTAAGTGTTTTTTTATTTTTATCACTCATAATTATTTAAAAACTATATCTCTTGCGCTCATTATTAGTTGATCTGCCTCATCCCTTGATAGCGAGAATTCTTCTAAATATCCGTCGATTCTTATTTTTTTTCCCTTTATTTCATCAAATCCACCTATTAACTCATCGGATGACAATTCAGCAAAATCTTTCAATTTCTTAATATTTTTTTGACCCAATATAACTAACATGCCTTGAGTAATACCTTTAAGATTTATTAGAGACTCCTCAACTCCAAGTTCTTTAAGCCTTTGGCTTATTTCCTCTTTTTCTTTTATTAAAGTCTCTTTTGATCTTGATATAAGCTCCTGTGCAGTTTCATCGTCAATTGCCTCTATTTTAGAAATATCCTCAGGCTTTAAATTAGAAATTTCCTCTATTGATTGATATCCCTCTGAAACTAATAGCTGCGCTAATGTTTCATCAACTTCAAGATTTTTAATGAGATTTTCAGTTTTGTCTTTGAACTCGGCTTGTCTTCTTTCTGAGTCCTCTTTGTCAGTAAGAATGTCTATTTCATAGTTAGTTAATTTTGAGGCAAGTCTAACATTTTGACCTCTTCGTCCAATAGCCTTGCTTAAATTCTCTTCTGATAAAATAACATCTATCTTTTTATTATCTTGATCTATTAAGACTTTTTGTATCTCTGCAGGCGATAAAGACTCAGAAATTAAAGTTGGTAAATCTTCTGTCCATTTGATTATATCGATTTTTTCACCTTGCAGCTCATTAACTATCGTTTGCACTCTACTACCTCTCATACCAACACAAGCACCGACTGGATCGATAGAATTATCTTTTGAATTCACACATATTTTGGCTCTGCTACCCGGATCTCTGGCTACTGATCTAATCTCGATAATTCCCTCATAAATTTCGGGAACTTCTTGAAAAAACAATTTCGCTAAAAATTGTGGATGGGCTCTTGATAAAAAAATTTGATGCCCTTTAATTTCTTTTCTTACCTCATAACAATAAGCCTTAACCCTATCACCGGTTTTTAAAATTTCTCTCGGGATAAGCTCATCTTTTTTGATTACACCCTCAGCTCTGCCTAAGTCTACAATGACATTCCCGTACTCTAATCTTTTAATTATACCGCTTAAGATCTGATCTTGTTTATCTATAAATTCCTCATATTGTCTATTTTTTTCTGCTTCTTTTACTCTGAAACTAATTACTTGTTTCGCGCTTTGAGCAGCTATACGACCAAAATCAACTTGCGGAAGCTCTTCAAAAATTTCATCTCCAATTTTAAGGTCTGTATTATTTTCTATAGATTTAGCATTTTTAAGATCTATCTCTTTGCCAGGGTCTTCTACTTTATCCACTACTTTTAAAACTTTTTGTATCTTGATATTTCCGTTCTCCCTATCAATCTTTACTTCGATATTGTTGTCATTGCCAAACTTAGTCAAAGCTGCTTTTTGAATTGCGCTCTCCATTGAGCCTAATACAATTTCTTTATCTATAGACTTTTCATTGGCGACAGCCTCTGCAATTCTTAAAAGTTCTAGTTTATCTAATCCTCGATTTAACATTTAATCTCTCCTAAAAAAAAATGGGCTACTGCCCATTTTGAATTATTAATAATTTTAGATATTTTTATTAGATAATTATGACTTTTTCAAGTTTACAGTTTAAATAGGTCTTTTTTGTCTGTATTTTCCCAGGAAAATTCACCATTTTTACCCAGTTTTCTTCCAAAATGACCATAGGAAGAGGTAACCTCATAAATCGGTTTATTCAACTTAAGCATTTCCCTTATACCTCTCGGTGACAAGTCAAAATTTTCATTAATTCTTTTTAAAATTTCTTTACTTTTGTCTTTGTCCTTCTCGTCAAGTTTTAAAAAAACCGATAATGGCTTGGAAACTCCAATAGCATATGCAAGTTGAATTAAACAATTATCACTAACACCTGCTGCAACAATATTTTTCGCCAAATATCTCGATGCATAGGCTGCTGATCTATCCACTTTAGTTGGGTCTTTACCAGAAAATGCTCCTCCCCCATGAGGTGCTGAACCTCCGTAAGTATCCACAATTATTTTTCTACCTGTTAACCCGGTGTCGCCATCTGGCCCTCCTATTACAAACTGTCCTGTTGGATTAATATAAATTTCTTCTTCTTTCAAATCTTTCAAAAAGTTTTCAGGTATAGATTTTTTTATGTAGGGTATAACTAATCTTCTTACTTTTTCTTGATCTAGATTTTCAGAATGCTGAGTCGATATCACAACAGATGTTACCCTAGATGGTTTACCATTTTCGTAGAGCATTGTTACTTGACTTTTAGAATCTGGTTCAATACCGGTCAAATTATTTTTTTTTCTATCCTCTGCCATCAGTCTAAGTATTTTATGTGAAAAATAAATTGGTGCGGGCATTAAATCTTCTGTCTCTTTGCAGGCATATCCAAACATTATACCCTGATCACCAGCTCCTTCATCTTTATTACCAGATGAGTCAACTCCCATTGCAATATCACTAGATTGCTTGTGGAGATGTACTTCTATGTTAGCTGTTTTCCAACTGAAACCCTCTTGGTCATAACCAATATCTTTAATACAGTTTCTTACTTTTTGAATTATTTCTTCTTTATCTAGGTCTGGCCCTCTTGTCTCTCCTGCAAGAACTACTTTATTTGTTGTAGTGAGAGTTTCACAAGCCACTCTTGAATATGGGTCTAGACTTAAGTAAGTGTCTACTATCATATCCGAAATCTTATCACATACTTTATCTGGATGACCTTCGGACACTGACTCACTAGTAAATAAATAAGAATTATTTTTCATTATTAAAATATAAAAAGATAGTTGTATATGTAAATAAAAGAATAAAGAATATCAAATTATTTTTAGTATTTTTGCTCCCCTCGGTTATTGGTACCTTAAATTCAATGTTTCCTACTTCTCCTGGTTTTAAAATTTTAATAATTTGGCCTTTATCATCAAGAAATGCACTAAATCCTTTATTTGCTGATCTAATTAAATAATTATCATTTTCTATTGCTCTAAATTTAGCTTTAGCAAAATGCTGATGTGGCCCAATAGATTTTCCAAACCATGCATCCTCTGAAATATTTAATATTAAGTTAGAATTTTTATTTGAATAAAAAAACTCAGGAAAAATTATTTCATAACAAATCACAGGTGTTATAAAATAATTTTTATAAATAAATTGATTTTTTTTATTTCCAGGTGAGAATGATCCGTAACCTTCGGTAACCTTTTTTAATCCAATTTTTTCTAAAAAATTGTAGGCTGGTAAGAATTCACCAAATGGAACAAGTTTAATTTTATTATATTGAAAAAGTTTACTGAAATCATTGTTTATTGCAATTAAACTATTATAAGTTTTTCCTGATGTAGAGTCGAAAGTATTGGCTCCAAAAATAATTACATGTTTTTTGGAAAAATTTTTTTTAATTATATCTTTGAATTCTTTTAACTCATTAAAATAATATCCAGATAGTACTCCTTCAGGCCAAATAAACACTGTTTCTATATCTTTATTTGGTTCACTATATTTGATAATTTTTTCTAAATTATTTATTACTTCTTTTTCACTCAATCCATAATTAATCTCAAATCCAGGTGATACAATCTTAAATAATATAGGACTTTGTATTTCATTTTCTAACAAGTTTCTTTTGTTTTTATTAATTGAATAATTTCCATATAAGAGCAAGGAGAAGAAGATTAAGATACCAAATGTAATGACTGAAATTTTTGTTTTTATTTTATTCTTAAAAAATATAATGAGAGGTAAACAAAAAAGAGAAACGCAAATCAAGTTAAAGGTATTAAAGCCTGAAACTCTCACAAATTGCAAAAATTCTTCAAACCAAGACCAGCTATATGCCCAACTGTTCCAAGGAAAACCAGTAAACATCACTCCCCTCAAATAATCAATGGTCGAGATTATTGCGCTAAAAAATAATATCGAGCTTAAATTTTCTTTTATAAAAATTCCAGTGATTAAAGCTGCTGTAGCGTAAAATAAAGCCAAAAATAATGGTATCAATATTATTGCAAATGGAATTAAAAAAGTTAGATTTTTATCAAAGGATAACGAATTTGAAATCCAAAAGTTACCTGCTAAAAAAAAACCAAAGCCAAAAAATAGCCCCGAACAAAAAAGGTTAAGTTTGTACGGTTTTTTTCTGTACTTGCTTTTTGATTTTTTTTTAATATTTAATAATATTAAGAAAAAGAGGGGTAAAGTTAAAAAATTTATAAATGTATAACCTATTGGCTCAAAGCTCACTACAGACAACGATCCTAAAATAAGTGGAAATAAAAAAATATTATAAAATCTATTATTAGAAATATATTTTAACATTAACTAATTAATTTTAAAAACTTTTTTTCTAATTTTAACATTTTATAATATTCAATATCTTTACCGTGCGTGAATCCAATGAGATGTAATAATCCATGAACCCATAAAATATTAAAATTTTTTTTAAAATTATCTTTTTTAACTTTATTCAAGTTAATTACTATGTCTCCGATATAAACTTTTTGATTTGACTTTAACAACCTATTTAATTCTTTTTTTTCATGAAATGGGAATGAGATTATGTCTGTTGTTTTATTTTTTTTTCGAAATCTTTTGTTTAAGTCTTTTATCATTTTGGAATTAGTCAATACTAATGTAGACGATAAATTAGATTTACAAAAAGGTTTATAATTATCACTTAATACTTTGGTTTTTTTTTTAAAAAAAGCCTCTGGATTTTTTAAATATTTTTTCCATGATTTATCTTGAATAATTACGTTAATCCTCATTTTCAGAAATTTTTTGGTAGGCCGTAATGATTTTAGACACTAAAGGGTGTCTTACCACATCGCGGTGGTCAAATTCTATAATTTGTATTTCATTTAATTTATTCAATATTTTTATTGATCTATTAAGTCCAGAGTGTGATTTATTGTTTAAATCTATTTGGGATGGGTCTCCATTAACAACAAGCTTAGAATTTTCACCTATTCTTGTTAGAAACATTTTAATTTGTGTAGCTGTAGCATTTTGAGCTTCATCAAGAATGGCAAATGAGTTTTTTAGCGTTCTTCCTCTCATAAACGCTAGAGGGGCAATTTCAATTTCACCATTTTCGATTTTTTTATTAATCAATTCAAAGCCAAACAAATCGTATAAAGCATCATATAGCGGTCTAAGATAGGGGTCGACTTTTTCTTTCATATCGCCTGGAAGAAAACCTAATTTTTCTCCAGCTTCTACAGCAGGCCTTGATAGTATTACTCGTTCAATTTTTTTTTCCATTAACATGGTTATACCAACAGACACAGCTAAAAAACTTTTTCCAGTACCAGCTGGTCCCACTGCCATCACAATATCATTTTTTCTCAATGCATCTATGTAATCTGATTGTTTTTTCGATCTGGCTATAACGGATTTTCTAGGTGTTTTAATTAATTGATTCAATGAGTGTATATTGTCACCGCTTTTTGTATCGTCTCTATTTCTCACTGCGAGTAGTATATCATTTTTTTCTATAGATTTAGTTAAATTAAATTTATTTGCCAAAAATCTTATTGCTTTTGAAAATTCCTCAATATCGCTTGATTTACCTTTTGCAGTGATAGAATTGCCTCTAGAATAAATGTTTGTTTTAGTTAGCTTTTCAAGTTCTTTTAGATTTTGATTAAACTGACCAACAATTGAGATTAACAAATCGTTATTATTTAATCTTATATTAACCGTCTCTTTGTCGACTTTTTTAATGATTAAGCTTTTATCTAGACTTTCCAATTTTGACATTTAGGCGGCAAATTCCTTTTCTGTTTTAAAGTTGTTAATAATTGTTCCAAGCATTGTTTGTTTGTTTGTTTTTTGGATTTCGACTTCAACTACTTTACCAATTAAATTTTCGTTTTTTAACTTATTTGTAATTACAGAATTCATATATTCATCTCTACCAAAATAAGAATTTTGATTATTTATTTTTTTTTCTATTAATACTTTTACTGTTTTACCTATCAACTTTCTTTTAAAATCCAGTTGATATTTGTCAGCTAATGATTGAAACTTAATTAATCTTTCTTTGGCTATAGAGCTATTGATTAGTGAAAGATCTGAAGATGGAGTGCCCGGTCTAGGACTATAAACAAAAGAAAATACTTGGATGTATTTTACTTTCTTGAGTAAATTTATACTTTGATGAAAGTCTTCCTCGGTTTCTCCAGGGTATCCAATAATAAAATCGCCTGTAAATTCTATATTGGCATTAATTTTTTTCAATTTTTTAATTTTATCAAGATAATATTCAACAGAGTGTCTTCTGTTCATCGAGTCTAATATTTTATTAGATCCACTCTGAACAGGTAAATGAATAAGAGGCATTAGTTTTTTAAACCTTCCATGTGCTAAGATTAAGTCTTCAGTCATATCTTTTGGGTGAGATGTTGTATATCTCACTCTTTGTAAGTTGTCTAATTTTTCTAATTCAAAAATTATATCAGATAATTTTTTTCCTTTATAATTGTATGCATTAACATTTTGTCCTAATAAGGTAATATCTTTGCATCCATTCTTAATTAATGATTTAACTTCACAGATAATCTGCTCAAAAGGACGGGAGGTCTCGACGCCTCTTGTGTAAGGAACAACACAAAATTTGCAAAATTTATCACATCCTTCTTGTACAGTAATATAATTAAAAACTTTCGAAGCTTTATTTTCTAATTCACTCAGAGTATCAAATTTTTTGATTGTATCGAAGTTTGTCTCATCAATTTTTTCTTTATTGTTATTTTCAATTTTTTTAATTATCTCATTAATTTTTTGATATGATTGCGGACCTATAACCGCATCAACGTACTTACTTTTTTTTAAAATAATCTCACCTTCCGCTTGTGCAACACAGCCAGTGATTAAAACAATTGGTTTTTTTTTATCTTTATATTCTTTTTTAATTCTTCCAATTTCATGAAACATTTTTTCTGTTGCTTTTTCCCGAATATGACAAGTATTAAGAACAAAACAGTCTGCCTCTTTAAAGTTTTCAGTCTTTCTATAATTAATAGCTTTTGTGAAATCTGATATTCTACCACTGTCGTATTCATTCATTTGACAGCCAAAAGTTTTTATAAAAATTTTTTTATTCAAATTATTTTTTTAATTTTGAACCATAAAGTTCAAGTTTATGATCTACTAAGTTATAACCAAGTTTTTTGGCAATTTTTTTTTGTAGTTCTTCAATATCTTTATCTACAAATTCAATTATTTCCCCACTGTTAATATCAATCAAATGATTATGATCATCATTAATTTCGTATCTTGCTTTACCTGCTTTAAAATCATGTTTAACTAATATTCCAGCTTCCTCAAAAAGTTTAACTGTTCTATAGACTGTGGCTATACTAATTTTTTCATCTATTATTGTCACTCGCTTGTGTAATTCGTCAACGTCTGGATGATCTTTTGAACCATACACCTCTTTTGACTCAGAAAGAACTTTTGCAATAACCTTTCTTTGATCGGTTAGTCTTACTCCTTTTTCTTTACATTTGACCTCAATTATACTCATATTAATAACTTAACTTAAATATACGGGTTTAATCAATTTATTTTCTAATAAATTTTTTTTTATTAATTTTTCTATATTTTTAAGGGTAATTTCTTTCAAATTTTTTTTTTTATAACCATATATTTTTAAGCCTTTCGCTATACTTATCCCTTTGGCCACTGATAGAGCTATTCTTAAAGAAGAATAGCTACCAGGACCAAGATTAACCAAAATTAACATATCTTTGGTCATCCTAATTTTGTTTTTTTTAACAAATTCCAGTAAATTTGTGACAAGAAGGTCATTTTTATTTTCTTTTTTTAAGAGTTTTTTTGTTATAAATTTAGAATCGATTTTTGCTGCTATATAATCTATGTCACCAATAACACTTATCAACAAAAAATTTTTAATATTTTTTTTCATTTTGAACATAATATTATTTTCACAGGCCAACTCCAATACAAATAATCAAGATTACGGGATTATATCGTTAATGTACCATAGGTTTGAAGAAAATAAATATCCATCTACTAATATTAGAATAAAGGATTTCATTGAACAAATTAAGATTATTGAAGAAGAGGGCATAAAATTTGTTAATCCCAAAAATTTTAAACAAGAGATGCGAGATAATTTAAATCAAAGAAAAGTTTTGATTACCATAGATGATGGATTTTTGTCTTTTTATAAGAAGGCTTGGCCAATTCTTAAATCAAAAGAAATTCCATTCATTTTATTTGTTAGTACTAGAGAAGTTGGTAAAAACGGCTATATGAGCTGGGCTCAAATCAATGAGGTGGCGAGTTATAATTTTGTAGAAATTGGGAATCATAGCCATACACACGATTATCTAATCGACTTTAAAATTACTGATATTGAAAATGATATTAAAACTTCAATAAACATATTTAAGAAGAATATGAATTATAATTCAAATTTCTTCTCTTATCCATTTGGAGAGTATAGTTTAGCTTTTAAAAAATTAATTAATGATCTGGGATTTGAATTTGCTTTTGGTCAACATTCTGGAGTTATAGATATAACAAAAGACCCTTACGAATTGCCTAGATTTCCTATTAATGAAAAATATGGTGAAATAAAAAGATTCAAAACGTTACTTAGAACATTACCATTTAAGTTTGAAGAATTATTACCTAAAGAAAAATATATTAATATTGACTCAAATCCTCCAAATGTTCGAATTAAATTTTTCAAAAATTACAATATTAAAAACATTAATTGTTTTTCAAATGAAGAAAACACTTGGCGAAAATCAGAATTAAAATTTCTAAATGATAATGAGATTAATATAATTCTTAATGGAAAATTTACTACTGAGAGAGGTAGAATTAATTGCTCATTAAGAGAAGAGAATGGCTATTATAGATGGCTTGGCGTTCAGTTTGTAGTGGCTGAAAAGTGACTACAAATTTAATTCTTTTTTAATTACGGAATTGGTAAGTTGTACAGTTTCAAAATCAGAAAGATCATTTTGATTAATTATTTGCTCGAGAATTCTCGTATACTCTTTGCCTGTTTGTGCGTATTTATCGAGAGTTTGCGTCAGCTCTGTTCCCTTCAGGTTTCTATTTCTTTTTCTTAACTTAGATCTTTTCTCTCTGAATTCAGAATAAACTTTATGAGTATTTAAATTATTTTTATAAGCTTTTACTGAAGCTCTTAAAATTGGAAAACGCAGTATTTTGTGGCCTTCATGTTTTCCTTTGTTTAATGGCTCTATACCTTGTCCTGTCCAAGTCCATTGGCCAAATATTGCGTTACCCTCTAAAGCAAACCTTGATGTACCCCAACCACTTTCTTTTGCCGCCTGAGCTAATGCGATTGAAACTGGTATAATATCCATTCTTTTTTGTAACTCCTTCATATCTGAATTTTTAACTTTATATTCTCTAAGCTTTTGTCGAAGCCAAAGTTTTTCCTTATCGGATGTCATTTTTTTAGAAACAATTTTTTTTAATTTGATTCTATCGTTTAAAATTTTATCATTTTCTGCAACAACTAGTGGTAAAACAATTTTTATGAATGTTTCTTTTTTTAATTGAGTATCTTTTATCTCATCAAGGTCTTTGGGAAATTGCGTAAAATAAATCGGTTTGACTTTCTTTTGATATCTTACTTGTTTCAAATCGTACTCGACATCCTCAAATAAACTTAGCACCGTATCTGTTTTAAGATTTAAGTTAGGCAACACAAGTTCTTTGACTTGACTCGGATCTTTTGTTTTTTCTTTATCAGGTTTAATATCTTTTTTTGGAAGTTTCGCTAACTCTTTTTTTGGATCTGATTTTGACTTATTTTGTGTTTTTGCATTATTATTTTTGATTTTAGCGTTCTTCTCAATTTTTTGTTCATTTTGTTTCTTTGTTTCAAAAATTAAGTTATCCTTTTTAAAGTTATCAATAACAGTGTAACCAAGAACAACCATCACTCCGATTATAGCTAGGTAACCTACACCAGCTACAATTTTTCCTGCTTTTTTTTCCTCAATTTTTTGATCATAAAAGGAGCTGAATGTATTAACAAATAAATCACTAAAAAAATTATTAATAGTAGATATTAATTTAGGTATAATATTCAAAACATTTAATCCGGCCAATCCTACACCTCTCCACAAAGAAATGAAAAAATTTGCTATACCGCTTGTAGTATTGTCGTAAATACCTGTAGCGCCTTTACCAGTTTTTGAAACCATCCTGGAAAATCCTTTCGATGTGTCACCATAAAAACCTGTAACATTTCTACCTGCTTTACTTAGAGGTTTCGTAAAGTTTTTTTCAAAAAAACCTACATTGAAATCTTTTGGTATTGGAACTTTGTTTTTTTTTAAAATATGCTCAATCTGTGAAGTAGTTAGGTTTTTTTTCCTTTTAATATAATTTTGAATTTCCGATATTTTGTATATTCTTGAAAGCTCTAATAATTTTTCCCTATAAGATAAATTTTTTCCCATATTAAATCGCCTCTACAGATTGTACTTCCTTGACATAATGCTTAAGGAGATTTTGGACTCCCTGTTTTAATGTCATAAGTGAACTTGGACAACCAGAACAACTTCCCTGGAGTTCAACTTTTACTACTCCATCTTCATATGATCTAAACTTTATATCACCACCATCTCTAGCTACTGCTGGTCTAATTTTAGTATCTAAAACCTCATTTATTTTCGAAACTATCTCATTCTCTTCTCCGTCATATTTCTTTGTGTCAGTCACACTTTTATCCCAAACTGGAGATTTATTTTTATTAAAATAATCATTCATGTGAGATATGACTGTAGGTTTAAGAGAGTCCCAAGTAACATGATCGTCTTTTTTTACTGTCAAAAAGTTTTTAGATAAAAGTATCAATTCTACGCCCTTAAATGACAACAATTCCCTTACAAAAGGATTTTTTATTTTGTTTAAATTCTTGCTATGAAATTCCTCAGTACCAGAGTTTGATATAACTCTTTCAGATATGAATTTTATGGAATTAGGATTTGGTGTTTTTTCAGTTTGTATCATTTTAATAGGTTATATTATACAAATCCTATTATTTCACGAATCTTTTTTATGTTTTCCTCAGCTTTAATATTAGCTTTTTCAGTGCCTTTTTTGATGATATTTTCTAAATGAGATTTATCTTGCATCAATTTGTCCATTTTTTTTCCAATGGGACAAATTTTTTCAACTAATACCTCACTCAATTTATCTTTTAAAAATGAAAAATCTTTACCACTCATTTCATTAAGTGCCTTCTCCAATTTTTGACCTACAATTTCTGAATAAATGTTTAGTAAATTAAAAGCTTCTGACCTTTTTTCCAACTCTTTGATGTTATCTGGAATATTTCCAGAGTCAGTTTTCGCCTTTTTAATTTTTTTTGAAATTAAATCTGGGTTGTCGGATAAATTAATTCTTGAATAATCAGATTCTTCAGATTTGCTCATTTTTTTTGTTCCATCTCTTAAACTCATAACCCGAGAAATATTTTTGGGGATTAATGGTTCTGGTATTGGGAAAAAGTTTCTAACTTTAAAATCATTATTAAATTTTTGGGCTATGTCCCTGGAAAGTTCCAGGTGCTGTTTTTGATCAGCGCCTACAGGCACATGGGTAGCTTTATATAATAGTATGTCTGCAGCCATAAGATTTGGGTAAATGTAGAGACCCACGCTCGCCTTTTCCTTATCTTTTCCTGCCTTATCTTTGAACTGAGTCATTCTATTTAGCCATCCCATTCTGGAGACGCAACTTAATATCCATGATAATTCTGCATGACCGCTAACTGAAGATTGATTAAATATAATATTTTTACTGTCGTCTATACCGGATGCAATAAATGCAGCAGTTGTCTCGAAAATATTGCTTCTCAGGGTTTTTGGATCTTGGAAAGTGGTAATTGCATGTAGATCAACCACACAGTAGATACACTCTGCCTCGTGCTGCAATGAAACAAAATTTTTTAATGCACCAAGATAATTACCTAAATGTAAATTCCCTGTTGGTTGCACACCTGAGAAAACGATTTTTTTCATATTTAAATTATTTTATAATTTTTTATTTTTAACACACCTAATAAATTACATGAAATAAGATAAATAATCGCTAAAAAAATAATCCCTGATAAAAGATATACAACTTTAAAAACATTAATATAATTTAGCTTTTCTTCAAAATAAATGAGACCAAAGTAAAGTAAAATAGACATAACGATAACTGAAAGTATGATCTTAAAAATATTACCCAGAGTTTCATTACTAAAATTAAAAAATCTTTTTTTACTTAACAAAATAAAATAAATTCCCGTCCCTATCCAAGTGGAAATAGTTGTTGCAATAGGTATTATTATAAAACCAATCTTTTCAAAAAAAGATAAACTAATGATAATATTGACTGCTACAATTAATGCAGAAATGTAAAAAGGTGTCTTCGTATTATCTCTGGCAAAATAAAAGTTTGCTAAGACTTTAGTAAGTGCAAAAGCTGGAACACCAAATCCAAAATAATATAATGCAGTCGCAGTTATTTTTGTATCTTGCACACTAAAGGACCCGTATCCAAATAACGCACTAATTATTTCCTCCGATGCTAAAATAAGCCCCAGACTAGCAGGCAATGACAGAAGCAAAGTAAGCTCTATAGATTTATTTTGTATTTTTGATATTTGATTGTCATTATTTCTCTTTTTAATAGCTTTAGACAAAATCGGAAGTGAAACTATACCAACAGCGATACCAGCAATAGCTAAATTTATTTGGTAAACTCTGTCTGCGTAATATAAATAAGAAACAGCGCCAGCTTCAAAAGATGCAATAATAGTTCCAACAAGTATATTAATTTGAGTTACCCCTGAAGAGAAAATGCTTGGTACAAGTTTTTTTAAAAAAAATTTTACCTTTTTTTCTATTTTTTTTAATAAGAAAAATTTTGGTTTATAGTATTTTTTTGAATAATACGCCAAAAAAATCATTTGAATAAATCCTGATAAAGAAACACCATAAGACAAGTTTTTGGCGTAGTCTGAGTCGGAAATGTAAGAAACAACAAGTGATATTATTAAAACAATATTTAAAATTATTGGTGCAGCTGCTGCAGCTGCAAATTTATTATTTGCATTAAGTATTCCAGAAAAAAAGGACGATATACTTACAAATAATAAAAATGGAAAAGTAATTCTTGAGAATTCTATTGCCAAATTATATTTTAGGTCATTCTCAACAAAACCAGGGGCAATTAGAAAAATTACAAAAGGTGTAAATATTTCGACAATAAAAATTATAGCTAATAAAGTAACAATTAATAAGAACAAAACTTCATCTGCAAATCTTTTTCCATTAAGAGATCCTTTGATTTTTTCTTTAGTGTAGCTTGGGATAAAAGCTGCATTGAAAGTACCCTCGGCAAAAAGCCGTCTAAATGTGTTAGGAAGCCTGAAGGCAACAAAAAAAGCATCTGCATATATAGAGGCGCCCAAAAAAAAAGCTATCAAAATATCTCTGATATATCCTAAAAATCTGCTTATTAAGGTAAAAAAACTAAATACAGTAGCTGATGATAGTAAATTCATAATTAAGCCAAATTTATCAGTGATTTATGTTACTTTATATTACATAATTATTAATCAATGACAAAAAAATCAAAAATTGATCATTATACTGATAAAGAAGCTCTGGATTTTCATATAAATGGTAAGTCTGGCAAAATTGAGGTTATTTCGTCTAAGTCTTTAACCACCAAAAGAGATTTATCACTTGCATACTCGCCTGGTGTTGCGGCACCCGTTAAAGCAATATCTAAAAATCCTGATGCATCTTACGATTACACCTCTAAAGGAAATCTTGTAGCCGTAATTAGTAATGGTTCCGCTATTTTGGGTTTGGGTAATTTAGGTTCTTTAGCCTCTAAGCCTGTAATGGAAGGTAAAGCAGTTTTATTTAAAAGATTCGCCGACATTGATTCTATTGACATTGAAGTTGATAGTTCAGATACAGATGAAATTGTAAATACTATAAGAAATATTGCGGGGACTTTTGGTGGAATAAATCTCGAAGATATTGCTGCACCAGCGTGTTTTATAATAGAACAGAAACTGAGAGAAGTTTTAGATATACCTGTATTTCATGATGATCAACATGGAACAGCTATTATTACAACAGCTGCATTAATTAATGCTTTAGATATTTCTAAAAAAAAAATTCATAAGGCCAAAATAGTTATTAATGGCGCAGGAGCATCGGCAATCGCCTGTGCAAATCTTTTTAAATTATCAGGTGTGAAAAATGAAAATCTCGTCATGTGTGATAGAAAAGGGGTTATCTATAAAGGTAGGGAAAAAGTCGATCAATTTAAATCTGCTTTTGCGCTAGAAACTAAATTACGAACTCTTGAAGATGCAATGAAAGGTGCGGACGTATTCTTGGGATTATCTGCAAAAGACGTGGTAACGAAACAGATGGTAAAGTCAATGGGCAAAAACCCTATAATATTTGCCTGCGCTAATCCTGATCCGGAGATTAAACCTGAACTTATTGATGAAGTAAGAAGTGATGCGATAGTTGCGACCGGAAGATCCGATTACCCTAATCAAGTTAATAATTTGATAGGTTTTCCATATATATTTAGAGGAGCATTAGATGTTAGGGCAAAAATTATTAATGATGAAATGAAGATGGCTGCTGCAAAAGCTATTGCGCTATTAGCAAGAGAAGAGGTACCAGATGAAGTTGTTGCGGCATATGGTGGTGAACGACCTAAATTTGGAAAAAGATATATTATTCCATCTACATTTGACCCGAGGTTGATAAGTGTCATTCCGGCTGCAGTTGCAGAGGCTGCAATTAAAAGCGGTGCGGCGAGAAAAAAAATAGATAATTTTGAGGATTATAAAGATAAACTTACTAATAGATTAGATCCTTCAATGTCAATCATGCAAGGTATCAACTCTAAAGTTAGAAAAAACCCTAAGAGAGTGATATTCGCAGAAGGTGAGGACGAAAGTATGCTTAAAGCTGCAATTGAATTTGGAAAAAATAAACTAGGAACACCAATCGTAATAGGTAACGAAAAAAGAGTTAAAGAAACCTTGAATAAAGTTGGGCTAGACGAAAATTATAAAATAAAAATCGTAAATTCCACTGATAAGGAAAAAAGAGAAAAGTATTCTAAATATCTTTATAAAAAACTCCAGAGAACAGGACAACTTGAAAGAGACGTAGATAGATTAGTAAGAAACGACCGAATTGCTTTTGGTGCGTCTATGCTTGCATGTAAGGACGCTGATGCGATGGTCACAGGGAATATTAGACACTATGCAGCATCAGTAGAAAAATTGAAACACGTTTGTAGCGCAAGAAAGGGGGAACCTATTTTTGGATTAACCATGATAGTTTTTAAAGGAAGAACAGTGCTTGTGGCGGACACAAATGTTCAAGATTTTCCCTCTTCTGAACGGCTTGTCGAAGTAGCAAAATCATGTGTGAGAGTATCTCGTCTATTTGGATTTGAGCCAAAAGTAGCTTTCTTATCACATTCAACATTTGGTAAGCCAATATCAAGAAATACTAAACACGTAAGAGAGGCTATTGAAATACTAAAAAGTAAAGATGTTGACTTTGATTTTGATGGTGAAATGCAGCCTGATGTTGCTCTAAATCCAATTTATAAAGAAATTTATCCTTTTTCAAAAATAGTTGGAAATGCAAATATTTTAATTATGCCAGCATTACACAGCGCAGCAATATCTACAAAATTAATGAAATCTTTTGGGGGAGCAAAGTTAATCGGCCCATTATTAATTGGTCTGGACCAACCCATAGAAGTAGCTCCTTTACGATCTACGACATCCGATATCTTAAATTTAGCATCAATAGCTGCGTACTCTGCGGATGTTATTGACTATGATAAAAATTAATTTTTGTACCTACTTAATTGGGTGACTAGATAAATTGATGGTATCACGTTCTTAACATCATATATTTCTTTGGCTTCTGTTATGACAGCTTTTTTCTCTTCTTCACTCATGGCTATTCCAAATATATATATATTTTGATTAATGGTTTCTAAGGTGTAATTTCTAGATTTAGTTTTTTTATTAAAAATTAATGCAGTTCTTAATTGACTTGTTATTAGAACATCCTTGGCAGTAGATTTAAAATCAGATCTTCCCTTAATAGTTACTGCGTTTTTTACTGATCTTGCGCCATTTGTCTCCCAGGCCATTTTTGTAACTTTTAGTTTTTCTTCGGGATCATTAACTTTACCTGATAAAAAAATACGACCATCTAAAACTTCGACTTGAATGCCTAACAAATATTCCTTCTTAAATAAAGATAATCTAGCTTTCAAATTTTTTTGCATTATTGAGTCATCAATTTGCATACCAATTGTCCTTGGATCAAATGTAATATCAACTCCCGTTCCAAATCTACCAACTTTAGTACAGTTCGATAGCGACCAAAAAACTAAAATGATAAAAATAAAATTAATTATCTTTTTTTTCATTTATTTCTAAGCATAGTTGATAAATTATTTTCTTTGAAATATTGTTTTTGCTTGCTACAAATTGCACTGTATCTTTTACACTTTTTTTTCTTAAAGTTGATTTTACCATTTTTTTTAACTCCTCATTAGATATACTTACTTTATTATTTTTTTTTTCAGAAATTACAACTGTTAACTCTCCCTTTAGACTAATTTTACTCGAGTCTATGTTATTAACTTCTCCTCTGATATATTCCTCATGGAGTTTCGTCATTTCTCTAGCAATTACAATTTTTCTATCAGAAAAATATATTTTAAAAAATTTTAAATAGAATACAAATTTCACAGCTGGAACAAAAAATATTAAAGTATTTTCGATTTTTTCCAATTTTTCTAAAACGTCTGTTAGCTCTCCTTGTTTTTTAGGAAGAAAGCCGTAAAACAAAAATTTGCTGTCGAAGCCAGAGCACGTGATGGCAGAAATTACGGCTGAAGCTCCAGGAATTGTATAAATATTTATATTTTTATTAATACACTCCTTAACTAAAATATTGCCTGGGTCAGACAGTATTGGCGTTCCAGAGTCAGATACTAATGACAAAATTTTGCCCTGATTTAAATATTCAATAGCCTTAGTAACTTGACTTTTTTCATTAAATTTATGGTTAGAAATCAATTTTTTTTTAATTTTATAATGATTTAATAATTTTGATGAATGTCTAGTATCTTCACAATATATGAGATCTGAATTTTTTAATATACTTAACGCTCTTAAAGAAATATCCTCCAAGTTACCAATTGGTGTTGAAACTATGTATAATCCTTTTTTAAAAGAACTCATATAATATGATAAAAACTTTTCATGTATATTTAACTTACCTTATCATTTTTTTTAATATCAGTTTATTCGCACAAGAAAAAGATAATCTTTTAAAGATTGGGCTTCTGGCGCCCCTGTCAGGAAAATATGAAAAAATCGGGGCTTCAATACTTTTTGCAACTCAGATGGCTCTTGATGAAATAAATGATGAAAATATAATTATAATCCCAAGAGACTCTGGTTTTAATGATAAAAAGAAAATTGATAACGCCATTAAAGATATAAAGAGCTTTGACGTAGACATAATTATTGGTCCAATAAGTTACAAAGATTTTGATATTGCAAATAAATACCCAGATACAATTTTCGTTTCACCATCTAATTATAACTCAGAGTTTAAAGGAAATGTAGTTAGCGTTGGAATAAATTTAGAATCTCAACTCAAGGCAATAGAAAGACTTTTAAAGAAAGAAAAAAAAACGAAAACTGTGCTTTTATATCCAGATGACCAAAATGCTGATTTTATTCAAAAAGTTTTAAAAAACTTAGATTTCAATATTAATAAAATTTTCAAATATACTCCAGACCAAGAAATTTTGACCGGGCAGTTGGAAAAAATAACAAATTATGAACAAAGAAAAAGAAACTTAAAAATTAGAAAAAAAGTTTTAGAAAAAAGAGATGATTTATCATCTCAAAGAGAACTGGAACTACTGGAGCAAAAATATACATTGGGGAAAGTAAATTTTGACTCAGTTGTAATATTAGATTTTGGAAATAGTTTAAAAAGTGTAATTTCTACATTAATTTTTCAAGATGTAGACCAAAATGATGTGTTGTTCGCAACTCTAAATCAATGGTTTGACAAAAGCCTATTTTTTGAAAACTCTCTAAAAAAATTATATTTTCCGTCAGTCAATTTAAATAATTTCAATAAATTCAAAGTGAAATATAGAGACAATTTTTTTAGTGAGCCGAACGAAATAACAATTCTTGCTTACGATGCTATAGGATTAGTTTATTACTTATGGAAAAGCGGCAAAAAATCAATTTCAATAAATAATTTTAATATAGACAAAAGAATTAAGGGTAAAATAGGTTACTTCAAATTTAAAAAACAAAAAACACTTCAAGATTTAAATATGTATGTAACAGATGGTGGTAAATTTAAAAAATATTAGGGTACTTTCGTAATTTTTTGAAAGCATAAAATCTGTGATCCATTCTCATTTTCTTTTTTTTTGTTGTTTGTCCGAATGTTTTTTTGTAGCCCTTGGGAATGAAAATTGAGTCATAACCAAAACCATTTTTCCCAAGTATTTTATGAGATATTTTTCCCTGTAATCGATAGGTAGAATTTAATATTTTTCCTTTTTCATTGATTAAAGTTAACGAACAAACAAAATAAGCGTTTCTGTTTTTTTTGGTTTTAAGTAAATTTAAAATTCTTTTCATGGCAAAGTTGAAACTGCCAAGTTTTTTTGCCCAACGCGCCGAGTAAATTCCAGGTTTATTTTTTAAGGCAACAACTTCTAGTCCAGAGTCGTCTGAAATACAAGCTAACCTAGTACGTTTGAAAAAATACTTAGCCTTTAGAATAGAATTACCTTTAAAAGTTTTGCTGGTTTCCTTTGGGGCTTTAATCTTAAGGTCTAATGGTGAGATCTTTTTTAAATTTTTTGGCAATAAATAGCACAATTCTCTAAATTTGCCCTTATTATGTGTACCAACGACCAATTTATTTTTTTTTAGCATAATGCCTAGAAATTTATATTTTTAACCCTATATACAATGTATGTCAGATAAAAGTGAAGCTAAAAATAACGATAATATCGATCAGAACCAGGATAAGTCAGAGCATCCTACTGTAAACACTTCTGAAGAGGCTATTGATAAAAACGTGTCTACCGACCAAGTTAAACTCAAAGACCTTGAGGAAAAATTACTTAGGGCTTTAGCAGAGCAGGAAAACCAAAGAAGAAGATTTGAAAAGGAAATCAAAGATGCCTTTGAGTTTGGAGGGTTTAATTTTGCTAAAGAAACATTGTCAATTTTAGATAATTTACAAAGAGCAAAACTATCCATGCAAAACGATAAAACTTTGAAAGAAAGTAAAGAGTTTAATAAATTTTTAAATAATATTGAAATTTTAGAAAAAGATCTTGTCTCTATATTTGAAAAAAATAATATAAAAAAAATTCATTGCGTTGGTAAAATATTTGACCCAAATTTTCATCAAGCAATGTTGGAGATCGATGACGAAAATTCAGAACCTGGTAAAGTAATTCAAGAGATACAGCCTGGCTATACCTTTGGAGATAGGCTTTTAAGACCATCTTTTGTTGGTGTTTCTAAAAAAAAGGCTGAAAAATCTGAAAAAAAGGTTGAAAATAAAGACAAAGAATGACTTGTAGTTTGAAAAAAAACACCCATATGAAAGTCATTAAGGATTAAATTATGAGTAGAGTAATAGGAATAGATTTAGGAACAACAAACTCTTGTGTAGCGATTATGGATGGCTCACAAGCTAAAGTTTTAGAGAACACTGAAGGTGCAAGAACTACGCCCTCGGTCGTTGCTTTTTTGGAAAAAGATGAAAAATTAGTTGGGCAGCCTGCAAAGAGGCAAGCAGTTACAAATCCTAGTGACACAATATATGCGGTAAAGAGATTAATCGGAAGAAAATTTGACGGTCCTTCGGTACAAAAAGACATTTCGAAAGTACCCTATAAAATTATTAAATCTGATAATGGTGATGCCTGGGTCGAGGGTAAAAGTAAAAAATATTCACCATCCCAAATTTCGGCATTTGTTCTACAAAAAATGAAAGAAACTGCTGAGAAATACTTAGGCCAAGCTGTTACTAAAGCTGTTATAACAGTTCCAGCATATTTTAATGACTCTCAGAGACAAGCAACAAAGGATGCCGGTAAAATTGCTGGTTTAGAAGTTTTAAGAATTATAAATGAACCAACAGCTGCTTCACTTGCTTATGGTCTCGATAAGAAGGGTGGAAAAAAAATAGCGGTATACGATCTAGGTGGTGGTACATTTGATATATCTATATTAGAGATTGGCGATGGGGTATTTGAAGTTAAGTCAACTAACGGTGATACTTTTTTAGGTGGTGAAGACTTTGATGACGCTATCGTAGATTATTTGGCAAGTGAGTTTAAAAAAGACAATGGTATTGATTTGAAGACAGATAAACTCGCCTTGCAGAGACTTAAGGAAGCTTCTGAAAAAGCTAAAATCGAATTATCCTCTGCAGCACAAACAGAGATAAATTTACCTTTTATAACTGCTGATAAAAGTGGTCCCAAACATTTAAATTTAAAATTTTCAAGAGCTAAATTAGAGGCCTTAGTTCAATCTCTTATTGATAAAACTTTAGAGCCGTGCAAAACTGCTTTAAAAGACTCTGGTTTTTCCGCTGCTGAAATTAATGAGGTAGTTTTAGTGGGTGGAATGACAAGAATGCCAAAAATAATTGAAACTGTTAAAAACTTTTTTGGAAAAGAACCAAACAAAAGTGTAAACCCAGATGAAGTTGTTGCTATGGGTGCCGCAATTCAAGCTGGGGTACTCCAAGGAGATGTGAAAGATGTGCTGCTTTTAGATGTTACTCCTCTTTCTTTAGGAATTGAAACACTCGGAGGTGTTTCAACGAAATTAATAGAGAAAAACACAACAATACCTACAAAAAAAAGTCAGGTATTTTCTACTGCTGAAGATAATCAACCGGCAGTTTCGATTAGAGTTCTTCAAGGTGAAAGAGAGATGGCAGCTGACAACAAGCAATTAGGGAATTTCGAGCTAGTTGGTATTCCACCTGCACCAAGAGGTACACCTCAAATTGAAGTAACGTTTGATATAGATGCAAACGGAATAGTGAGTGTTTCTGCGAAAGACAAGGGTACACAGAAAGAGCAAAAAATCCAGATACAGGCTTCAGGAGGATTATCTGACGAAGAGATTAATAAAATGGTTAAAGACGCTGAGGCAAACAAAGAAGCGGATAAAAAGAAAAGAGAAACAGTTGATGCAAGAAATCAAGCTGACAGCCTAGTTTTCTCTACAGAAAAAAGTTTAAAAGAACATGGAGATAAAATCTCAGCAGAAGAGAAAAAGGCTATTGAAAGTGCTATTTCAGATTTAAAAAATTCTTTAAAAGGAACCGATGTTGAAGACGTGAAAAAAAAGACACAAAGTCTAATTCAGGTCTCTATGAAACTTGGTGAAGCTGTTTACAAAAATCAGCAACAATCTCAAAATAAGAAAGATGACGGAGATCAAAACAAAGATGACAAAACCAAAGGTGAAAATAAAGAAAACGTAGTTGACGCCGATTTTGAAGACGTAAAAGAAGATAAAGAAAAAAGCGCCTAAGATAAAAAAGGAGTAATTCCCTGTGGCTAAAAGAGATTATTATGATATCTTAGGTATAAATAAATCCGCTAGTAAAGAAGAAATCAAGAAAGCATATAGAAAACTAGCGCTAAAACATCATCCAGATAAAAATAAGGGCGATAAGGTATCAGAAGACAAGTTCAAAGAGGCAAGTGAAGCTTACCACGTATTATCGGATGATAAGCGAAAAGCTAACTATGATCAATTTGGTCATGCAGCTTTTGAAAGTGGCGGTGGAGGCCAAGGTTTTGGCAATTTCGATTTTGGCTCATCTTTCTCAGATATCTTCGAAGATTTTTTTGGTGATGATATTTTTGGGGGCTCAAGAGGGTCTAGAAGAAGGTCTTCTAATAGAGGAAATGATTTAAGATACGATGTTACGATAAATCTAGAAGATGCTTTCAAAGGATTAAATAAAAAAATTAATTATACTACTTATAGAAAGTGTAATAAGTGCTCTGGAAATGGTTCAGAACCTGGATCAAAGCCTATTACGTGCGCCTACTGTAATGGCCATGGAAAAGTTAGATCTAATCAAGGTTTTTTTACAGTTCAACAAACTTGTCCAGAGTGCAGTGGTTACGGAGAACGTATAAATAACCCATGTAGCAGATGTGGAGGCAATGGTAAAACACAAAGCCAAGAGAACATATCTGTAAAAATACCAAAAGGTGTTGACGACGGCACTAGGATTAGACTGACTGGTAAAGGTGAAGCTGGCTCTAAAGGCGGCGGTAGTGGCGATCTATATCTTTTTATCTCAATAGAAAATCATAGTATTTTTAAGAGATCAGACGAAAATCTTTACTATGAACTTCCAATTACTATTTCTGATGCTGCTCTAGGCACTACTGTTGAAGTACCCTCTATAGATGGTGGCAAATCAAAAATTAAAATACCTCCTGGAACACAACATGGTAAACAACTTAGACTTAAAGGTAAAGGCATGCCTGTGCTTAGAGGTGGGTCCTTTGGAGATTTATATATTAAAATTGTTACAGAAATTCCGACTTCCTTAAATTCCAAGCAAAAACAACTTTTAGAAGAATTTAGAAAAATCGAGTCTGAAAAGCCTAATCCAGTAATTAAAAATTTTTTTGAGAAAGCTAAAAAGTTTTGGAAAAAATCTTAGAATAAATGGAAACTAATCAAATAATGTCGGCAATTTTTTTAATTGCCGTGTTAATATTAGTTCTGCCGGGATTTTTATCCACTAATAATAAACTGAAGCAAATGATAAATAATTTATTTATTTGGGCTGTAATTGTATCAATTATTATTGTAATTATTTATATAATTTTATAATGAAAAAAATCAACTTAGCTATAACCGGCTGTCTAGGAAGAATGGGGCAGCAACTTATTAAATCAACTAAAAAGAATAGTCGTTTTAAATTGGTATCAATTACTGAGAGTAAAATTATAAGAAGAAAGATTACCGGAATGTATCCAACCAAAAATAATTTAGAAGCCTTTAAGAAAGTTAATGTTATAATTGATTTTACTTCTCCTAAATGTACTTTAGAAGTTTTAAAACTTGCATCAAAATTAAAAAAAAGAGTTATAATTGGAACAACGGGTTTTTCTAATAAACAAGAGAATTTGATCAAAAAATATTCTAAAAAAGTACCTATTCTCAAAGCGGGGAATATGAGCCTGGGTGTTAACTTATTAATGTATTTGACAGAAATTGCATCTAAATCCTTAGGAAAAAAATTTTTGAGTAAGGTTTACGAGGTACACCATAAAAATAAAAAGGATTATCCTTCAGGTACAGCCCTAATGCTTGGAAAGGGTATAGCTGTTGGAAAAGGTAAAAAACTGGGAAAATTAATTGGAAAAAAATATTTAAACAAAAAAGATTTTCCTTATTCTAGTAAGATAAATTTTAATTCTTTAAGAAAAGGACAAGTGATCGGTGAACATGAAGTAAGATTTTCTAGTGGTAAAGAGACAATAACTTTAAATCACGAGTCCTTTGATAGAGCTCTTTATTCTGAAGGTGCACTAGTTGCTGCAATTTGGATAATGAAGAAAAAATCTGGTCTTTTTTCAATGAGAGATCTTTTAAATTTTAATTAAGTGAATAATAGAGAAAAGTCCAAAATAATTTTAAAGATTTTAGATAAGATTTACCCTAATGTGCCTGTGCCATTAACGTATAAAAACACGTTTACATTATTAATTTCAGTTCTACTCTCAGCTCAATGTACTGACGTGAATGTAAATAATGTTACAAAAAATATTTATCCTAAATATAATCGTCCAGAACATTTTGTTAAATTAGGCAGAAAAAAAATTGAAAACCTAATAAAAAAAATCGGAATTTTCAGAGTAAAAGCTAAAAGCATTTATTTTTTATCTAAAATACTGGTGAAGAGGTACAACGGGAAAGTTCCGAATACATACGAAGCTTTAGAACAATTACCTGGCGTTGGTCATAAAACGGCAAGTGTAGTGATGTCTCAAGGGTTTGGGCATCCTGCCTTTCCAGTTGACACACATATACACCGTCTTGCTCAAAGATGGGGTCTAACTAGTGGTAAAAATGTTGTCCAAACCGAAAAAGATCTGAAGTCTATTTTTCCAAAAAAACATTGGAATAAATTACACTTACAAATTATTTGGTATGGTAGAGAATATTGTAAAGCAAGAGACTGTTTTGGCATTACTTGCAAAATCTGTAAAAGCTGCTACCCAAATAGAGTAAAAAAATTTATTGCAAAGAAAGCATGATATGAAAGTCTTAGGTATTGGCAACGCTATTATCGACGTGATTTGTAAAGTGGAAGATAATTTCATTAAAAAAAATAATTTAATAAAAAGCACTATGAAGCTTATTGACAAAGATGAGCTCGACAGACTTTTAGATAAATTAAAGATTGAAAAGACAGTCTCTGGGGGATCTGTCGCAAATTCAATTGTTGGTCTTTCACAATTAGGTAATGAGGTAGGATTTATTGGTAAAGTAAGTGATGACAGATTTGGATCAAAATATGAAGAGGGATTAATAAGAGAAAATGTAAAGTATTATTATAATAAAAAAAAAGAAATGATTCCGACAGGCACGTGTTTAATATTAGTTACGCCGGACTCAGAAAGAACTATGTGTACTTATTTAGGAACTGCTGGTGCAATTAGTAAAAGTGATATTGATATTAATGCAGTTAAAAAAAGCAAAATTGTTTTATTAGAGGGGTATTTATGGGATAAGGGTGATCCAAAAACTGCTTTTGATTTAGCAATTGAATATTCATCAATAACAGCGATGTCCCTATCTGATATTTTTTGCGTAGAAAGACACAAGAAAGATTTTCTTAATTTGGTTAAGAGTAAACTTGATATTGTTTTTGCAAATGAACAAGAAATTAAATCTTTATCTAATGCTAATTCTTTTCAAGATATAATCAACTTCTCAAAGCAAATTAAAAAAATGTTTATTATTACGCGTGGTGAAAATGGAGCTTTATTAATTTTTGGTGAGGAAATCATTGAATGTAAGGCAAAAAAAGGTCTTAATATTGTTGACTTAACCGGTGCTGGTGATTTATTTGCGGCAGGTTTCTTACATGGATATATTAATGGTTTCTCTTTTTCTAAATGTCTTGAAAATGGAAATGAGCTATCTTCTAAAATAATTCAAAAAATTGGAGCTAGATTAGATTAATTTTTGTTTAATAGATTTTCGTGAGAAACTTCCTTTTCCTTTTTTGGGCTTTACTACTCGTTTTCTGTACTTTGGAGTTAGTAAATCCTTAGCTATTTTATTTCTCTTTTTCAAATTATATAACCATCTTTTTTATTTATAATAAAATTTTGCTCATTAAATTTGTCTTTCATTTTTTTTCTTAATCTATAAATATGTGTTTCGACAGTATGTGTATCGGCATCCTTAGAATACTTCCATACAGAATTTAATATTTTATCCTTTTTAACTGGAATTTTGCTATTCAACAAAATCTTTATTAACTCTATCTCTTTCTCTGTTATTTCTATAAATTCGTTATTTCTAGAAATTTTTCTATCATTTATGTTTAAAGTAAAATCCTTAATCTTAATTGATGAATTAATACTAAATTTTTTTTTTATATCTAAATTTAAAATTATAGAGTTTATATCATCAAGCTTTACAGGTAACTTTATTATACTAAATTTATTTGAAAAAAGTTTAGTTTCTCTCTCAGAAATAAGAACTATTATCTTCTCTAATCTAT
Organism: uncultured Pelagibacteraceae bacterium; assembly: GCA_902622825.1. Taxonomy (GTDB): domain Bacteria; phylum Pseudomonadota; class Alphaproteobacteria; order Pelagibacterales; family Pelagibacteraceae; genus Pelagilacustribacter. The sequence continues at coordinate 58,814 of CACNRH010000001.1, read as the reverse complement.
TTAAAAAATCAATTTTTTCCTTGTCTAATTTTTTTTTGTGTATCATTATCACATCATAATTCTCAAAATTGATGTTTTCCCTAAAATCATCTTCGACAAATAAATTGAATTTTAAAAATTGCTTTACTTCCATTAAAGATAAATTAAATTCTTTGTTACCTATTGAAATTACGTTTATACTTGATGACATATGATTTTCACTTTAAAAAATAAATTCATTAATATTGATAATTATAATCTAAAATGCGCTATAGGTAAAAGAGGAACAAAAAAAAATAAACGAGAGGGTGATAAATTTACTCCCATAGGAACATATAGATTTATAGGTGTATATTACCGTAAAGATCGAATTGACAAGCTTAAAACAAATTTAAAGAAGAAAATTATTAAGAAAAGCATGGGATGGTGCGATGACTTCAGGTCTAAAGATTACAATAAAGAAATTAAGTTTCCTTTTAACTACAGGGCTGAAAATTTATATAGGTCTGATAATATTTACGATATAATTATAGAAATCAGTTACAATAAGAGTCCAACAATAAAAAAAAGAGGGAGTGCGATATTCATTCATATCGCGAAGAGAAATTATAGTCCTACAAAAGGATGCATTGCGATGTCAAAAAATGACATCAAATTTTTTTTAAAAAAGATATCTAAAGGTGATAAGATTAAAATTATCTAACCTCTATTTCCAAATATTGTAGAACCAACTCTTATGAAGGTTGAATTATACTTAATTGCCTCGATATAATCTGCAGACATTCCTAGACTCAAATCCTTAAATTTAAGTTTGTTGTTTAATTCTGAAACTATTTTAAAATATTTAGTTGTATCAGATGACTGCGGTGGCAATGCCATTAAACCTATTACATCTAGTCCCAATTTTTTGACACAGTAATTAACAAATTCAGATGTGTTATCTAAACTAACACCTGCCTTTTGTTCTTCATTACCTACATTAACTTGTATGAAATATTTTAATTTTTTATTAAGTTTTTTTTCCTCTAAAGCAATTGTGTCAGCTAACTTAATATTATCTAATGAATGAATATAATCAAAAAGCTGCAAAGATTTTTTGACTTTATTTCTTTGAAGCTTTCCAACCATGTGTAACTTTATCTTCTTATTTTCTTTTTTTATCTCAGTCCATTTGTTCAAAGCTTCTTGAACTTTATTCTCACCAAAATGAATATGTCCTACGTCAATCAAAGGTTTAATATAATCTAACGAAAAGGTTTTGCTTACTGCAATAATATTGATTTTGTTACTATCATATTTTTGATTTATATTTAAAATCAAATTATTATAATTTTTTAATACAATAGACATATGACAATTTTAAAAAAACAATATTATTTATATATAGAAAATACAAACGATATTGACCTAAAAAAAATAAATAAAAGATATAAATTTACAATAATTTATAGAAATAAAAAAGCAAATGAAAAGCTTGAATTAATTAGAAAGTTCCGAAAAAAATGCCAAGCTAAATCTATTAAATTTTACTTAGCAAATGATGAAAAGTTAGCTATTAAAATTAAAGCAGATGGGTTATATGTTTCGTCTTTTAATAAAAAGAAAATATTAAGAAGCTTTAAAGAAATTATTGGCGCCTCTCATAATAATAAAGAAATAAATTTAAAAATTTGGCAAGGATGTGAAAAGATTATTTTTTCACGGTTGTTTAAAACGAATTACTTAAATAAAAAAACTTTTTGGGGTATTATAAAGTTTAATTTGATAGATAATAAGAGAGAACTAATACCTTTAGGTGGGATTAATTTATCTAATTTAAATAAGTTGAACTCATTGGACTCACGTAGCGCAGCATTTTTATCAGAAGTAAAAAAAAAGCCGGCTAAAATACTACGCCGGCTTTTTTAAATAATTAAAGTTTTTAAATTAGAACGCTACGCCTAACACAACTTGTCTGTAATCTTTGCTTGTACCATCATTATAACCTTCGTTATCATGACTGTTATCAACGTAAGCAATTGTCATTCCACCCAATGTGTAAGCAACGCTAAAACCATCTGACTCTTGTTCAACGCTAGAACCATGTGATCCGTCTACAGTTGTATTACCGTCAAGTCTAGTATGTTGTTGCGACTTATTCATTTGGTATGAAATTGTTAAGTTGTCATTTACAGCATAAGATGCACCGTAAAATGTGTTTTTGTACCAATCTATAAAAGACTCATCAGATGATGTAGTTTTCTTATCAAAACCTACTACACCTATTTGAGCACCAACTGTCAAAGGTCCGTAAGCATATTTTAAATATGCTGTACCTTCTTGCGCATCTCCTTGTGAAGTTAAATAAGTTGAGATTTCTGAGTAACCTATACCGAAGCTTGCACCATCTACCATTGGTACATTACCTTTAACTACAACTTCATAAGCTTTCTCGTAGTCTCCATCTGATGTTCCAGATGTACCTTCGTCAGTCGCTGCGTCACCAGAACCTGATGTTGGGACGTACATTGCATCTAAAGTTAAACCTAATGGAAGAATTTCAGAATTAGTTAATCTAATACCAAAATCTCCATCATTGACACCCACGTTCACCCATGAACTTGAGCCATGAAAGGCTTCTTCAAATGCAGTTGGCACAACGTTATCGATTGCATCAATCGGAGTTCCTCTTGATGTCATTTCGATAGTTCCGTAAGACGTTCCAAATGATAATTTGGAATCGTTTCTTGCGTTATCTCCTGTAAGAGTTTGTTCGTATGAAACTGTTGTTCCATCGTCTAACTCAGTTGAACCTTTTACAGTTAACTCGTTCTCTTGTCCAAGTCTACCACCAGAATTTGCTCCTGATAAACCTGTAGTAGCTGAAATTTCCATACTACCAGAAAGAGTCATTTCGCCAGCGTTAGCTGGTACGAATGCAAAAACAGTCAACACAGTTGATAACAATATTTTTCTTAATGTTTTCATCGTATTTTCCTTCTTTGATTTTTTATTTTTAGAAGCCGGTATTTCTACCGGCTTCAAAATTTAATTACCTACTTTAGAATGCAACACCTAAAACAATCTGTCTATAGTCCTTTGAAGTAGAACCGTAAGACTCGTTGTCATGGCTGTTATCTACGTAAGCTATTGTCATACCACCAAGTGTGTATGATACACTGAAACCATCTGACTCTTGAAGTACGCTTGTACCCATTGAACCATCCATAGTTGTTGTACCATCTATTCTTGAGTGTTTTACAGACTCGTTATTTTGGTATGATACTGATAAATTATCATTTACCGCGTATGATACACCGTAGTACGTGTTTTTGTACCACTCAACATCTGTAGCACCATCTGTTTGTGTTTTGATGTCAAATGCTACAACACCAACTTGTGCACCAAGTGAAAGTGGGCCGTATGAATAATTAACATACGCTGTACCTTCTTCACGGTCACCTCTTGATGTTACATATGTGTCTGCAGTTGCATAACCTAAACCAAAGCTTGCACCGTCTACCATTGGAACATCACCTGATACTACTATCTCGTATGAATTGTCATAATTTGCATTAGACGTTCCAGATGTACCTTCGTCAGTCGCTGCGTCACCCGCACCTACTGTTGGGAAGAACATTGCATCAAGTTTTAATCCTAATGGAAGGATGTCAGCATTTGTAAATCTTATACCGAAAGATCCATCGTTTTGACCAACTTGTGTCCAAGTTGTTGCACCATGGAAACCTTCTTCAAATGCAGTTGGAGTTTTATTGTCAATTGCATCAATTGGAGTTCCAGTTGATGTCATTGAAATAGTTCCGTAAGACGTTCCAAATTTTAATTCAGAATCGTTTCTTGCGTTATCTGCAGTGATTGACTGTTTGTATGAAACAGTTGTTCCATCGTCTAACTCAGTTGAACCTGTTACGCTTAACTCGTTCTCTTGTCCAAGTCTACCACCAGAATTTGATCCTGATAAACCTGTAGTAGCTGAAATTTCCATACTACCAGAAAGAGTCATTTCGCCAGCGTTAGCTGGTACGAATGCAAATACAGTCAACACAGTTGATAACAATATTTTTCTTAATGTTTTCATTGTATTTTCCTTTTGTTGTGTTTTTATATAAAAACAGCGTATTTTTAGCTTAAACAAAGGCTTTAGTATCAGTTTTTCCCAGAAACGTGGATTTTTATTAACTATTGTGGTAAATATGCAACACACCAAAAAACTGTGTTTTTAGCTGATAATTTAACAATTCTTATCAAATTATGCTATTTTTTGGTTATAAGTTAACTTAACTTAAAAAATCTAATGAAATTTTATAAACTTTTAGCATTAACTATCATAGCCATTCTGGCTCTTAACTCTTGCAAAGCATTAAAACCTAAATGGGTTGATACACGAAAAGTTCCAACTGATGCAAGAGAGAGAGCAAGAAAAAATATTGAAGAAGGAAGAGGAGTATCCTTAGGAAATTTGGGTAATAAAAAAACTACTTATCAATTTAGTTCATCCAATCCTATGTGGAGAGCATCACTTGAGGTTTTAGATTTTATTCCATTAACGACAGTAGATTACTCTGGGGGAGTTATTATTACAGATTGGTATAATGATAATGCAGGCAATGATGCGATCAAAGTAACTGTAAGATTTTTATCTAATGAAGTAAGAACGAATAGTATAAAAGTAATAGTGCATAAAAAAACTTGTGACAATAATCAAAATTGTGCGACAAACAAAATAGACTCCAAAATTGAAGAAGAGCTAGTAACTTCAATTCTTAAATTGGCTGCTAAATTTGAAAAAGAGACAAAAACTAAAAAAAATTAGTAATTAAATGGAAAGATTCAATTTTTTATCTGTTGAAAAAAAATGGAGTCAGATTTTTAAAAATCAAAAATTATACAGACCAAAACCCGCCAAAAAGTTTTATTGTTTAGAAATGTTTCCATATCCGTCTGGAAAAATACACATGGGCCATGTTAGAAACTACACCATAGGTGACGTTATTGCACGATATAAATATATGAATGGATTTTCAGTTTTACATCCAATGGGATGGGACTCATTTGGGCTTCCAGCAGAGAACGCAGCTAAAGAAAACAAACTTCATCCAAAAGATTGGACTAACTCTAATATTGCTGAAATGAAACGGCAATTACAAATGATGGGACTATCAATAGATTGGACTTTAGAAATATCCACTTGTGATGAGGATTATTATAAACATCAACAAGAGCTATTTATTGACTTTTACAAAAAGGGACTTGTAACTCGTAAAGAAAAATATGTTAATTGGGATCCTATTGAAAATTCTGTATTAGCAAATGAGCAAGTTGTAAATGGTAAAGGTTGGCGATCAGGCGCTACGGTGCAAAGAAAAAAATTGTTTCAGTGGTTTTTCAACATTTCAATTTTTTCAGAAGAACTTCTCAAGGGTCTAGAAAGTCTTAATAATTGGCCTGACAAAGTGAAATTGATGCAAAAAAATTGGATAGGAAAATCAGTAGGATGTGAAATTGATTTTAAAACAAATATTGATAAAAAAATAAAAATTTTTACAACTAGGCCAGATACAATATTTGGTGCAACCTTTCTTGCAATATCTCCTGACCATCCAATTTGTGAAAATTTAAAAGGAGATAAGAATTTTTTAAAATTTAAAGATGAATGTTCAAAAATTGGAACAACAGAGGAGTCTATCGCAAACGCAGACAAACTTGGTTATAAAACCTCCATCGAGGCTAATCATCCATTTATAAAACAAAAAAAAATTCCGGTTTATGTTTCAAATTTTATCTTAATGGACTACGGAACGGGAGCTATATTTGGTTGCCCTGCACATGATACGAGAGATTTAGAGTTTGCTAAAAAATATAAGATTGAGGTTATTACAGTAGTTTCCCCCAAATCTAAAGATTTTAAAATTGCAGATGAGGCATTTACTGACGAAGGTGTTGCTATTAATTCTGAATTTCTAAATGGTTTAAAAACAAGTGAAGCAAAAAATAAAATTATTTCAGAAATAGAAAAGTTAAAAATAGGAAATAGAAAAATTTCTTTTAGGTTAAAAGATTGGGGAATATCTAGACAGAGATATTGGGGTTGTCCGATACCAATGATACATTTAGAAAATGGTGAAATTGTACCTGTCGAAAAGAACGAGCTCCCAATAAAACTGCCCGACGACGTAGACTTGTCAAAATCGGGAAATCCTCTTGACAATCACCCGTCATGGAAAAAAACTACCCAAAAATCAACTGGAAAACCAGCAATTCGAGAAACAGATACATTGGATACTTTTGTTGACTCCTCTTGGTATTTTTTAAGATTTTGCTCACCTGATTTTAAGCAAGGACCATTTGACAAAGAAAAAATTAATCATTGGATGCCAGTTGATCAATACATTGGGGGAGTTGAGCATGCTATCCTCCACCTTCTGTACTCAAGATTTTTTATGAAGTCTATAAATCTTGTAAATAATGACATCAAATGTAAAGAACCTTTCAAAGGTCTATTCACTCAGGGCATGGTCTGTCATGAAACTTATAAAGACACAAACGGTAAATGGCTTAGCCCAGAGGACGTTGAGCATGACCAGTCATCAAATGTTGTGTCAAAAAAAACTGGCGAGAAAGTAATTATCGGACCCTCTGAGTCAATGTCAAAATCAAAGAAAAATACTGTTGATCCAGAAAAAATGATTAAGAGATATGGTGCGGATGCTGTCCGATGGTTTGTATTGTCTGATAGTCCACCAGATAAAGACATTCAATGGTCTGATCAAGGAATTAATGCATCTTACAAATTTTTACAAAAATTGTGGGATTTAAACCAGAGAATTTGCGAAAGAAAAGAAAGGAAAAATAATCCTGAGGAAGAAAATCAATTCATCATAAATTTTGAAGTTTTCATTAAACAGATAACAAATCATATTGAAAATTTTCAGTTAAATGTTGTTATAGCTAACAGTTACGAAGCGCACAGGCTTTTTTATAACAGTTTCGAAAAAAATATTTCAAATTCGCTTTTAAAAGAAAAATTTTCAATTTTCATAAAAATGTTAATACCTATCGTTCCATTTCTTGCTAATGAGTGCTTAGATGTTTTGAAGTGTAAGAAAAGAGAAGAATGGCCCAAACCAGACGTTAAAATACTAGAAAATCAAAAAATTAAATTAGTTGTTCAAATAGACGGTAAAACAAGATCGATTAAAGAACTTGAGAAGGGTATTAAAGAAGATCGATTAATTGAGCTTGTCAAAATGGATGACAAATTAAAAAAATATTTAAACGATAAGAAAATAAGAAAAAGTATTTTTATTAAAGATAAGATAATAAATATACTCACATACTAATGATGAAAAAAATATTAACAATAGTTTTTGTATTTGTGCTTGTTAGTGGCTGTGGTTTTAAAAAGATTAATGACCCAAATTTAAAGTTTTATTCAATTGGCGATATAAAACTGAGTGGAAACAAGCAACTTGGTTTAGTAATACAAAATAAACTAAAGCTCTCGTCAAGCAAAGATTCTAAAAACACATTGTTTTTAAATATTAATCTTGAAAAATACAAAACAACGCGAGAAAAAGATTCAACTAACAAAATTACTAAATACGATATTAAACTCATAGCCAATATCTCAATAAAAACTTCGTCTGAAATACTTGAAAAGAAACTTGTGACAATAGATTTTTATGATGTATCATCTGATTACTCGAATACAATTAGAGCTCAAAAAAATCTTGAGAATGAACTTGCTAAGAATATTGCTGATGAACTTATAAACTATCTTAAATTGAAATTTAATAATGATATTTAAAAGCTACATAATTGAAAATGACATATCTTTACTAGAAGATAAGAATATTATTTTACTATATGGAGAAAATACAGGATTAAAAGATGACCTTAAAAGAAAAATAATTGAAAGAAGTATAGACAGAGAAATAATAAAATTAAATCAAGATGATATATTAAAAAATAACTTTTTATTAGATAAAGAGATTATGAACCTCTCACTATTTAATAACAAAAAAATAATAATTATTGATAATATAACTGATAAATCTTTCAGCCTTATAGAAAAAAATGTTATTCAAGATAATTGTAAAATTTGTTTATTTTCAGGAACACTTGAAAAAAAATCAAAGTTAAGAAATCTTTTTGAAAAAGAAAAATCATTAGGAATAATTCCTTGCTACGAAGATAATGAAATAACATTGCGCAATTATATAAAAAGTTATCTTAAAAATATAAAAGGTCTTAATCAAGAAATTATTAATTTCATAATAGATAATTCTAATAAGAGCAGAGATAAAATCAAAAATGAATTAAACAAAATAGTAGTTTACTTCATAGAGAAACAAATTAACATTTTAGAATTAAGACAACTGCTTAATTTGGATGAAAACGATAATTCTCAAAAATTAAGGGATACAGCTATTCTAGGAGATAAAAAACTATTAAATGAGTTGATCTCTAAAACACAAATTAATGAACAAGATAACATGATTTATATTAGGGGTCTTCTAAATCAATTCGTAAAGTTGGCAGAAGTACTTGAAATCAATAAAACTAAGAAAAATCTGACACAGTCTATAGAAAGCCTAAATCCTAAGATATTTTGGAAAGATAAACCAACAATTTTAGGTCAAGTTAATAAGTGGCAAATAAAAAATATAAAAACAACAATTGATGAGTTAACTAATGCCGAAATTTTAATTAAAAGTTCTACCGATATAAGAGGTAGTGAAATAACAAAAAAACTTTTAATAGATATATGCAATAAAGCTTCTAGCGTCGCTTGAGCTTTTCAGAAACTGACTCAAACTGCTCTAAATTTTTATATTCTATGCTTATTTTACCAGAATTGTTTTTTTTATTAACGATATTAACCTTTAGCCCTAAAGACCTTTCTATCTCTCTTTGAACATCAAAAATATTAGGATCTATAGTAAAAGATTTGGACTGTCTTTTTTTTATAGACTCAATTGAGCGAGCTGACATTTTTTTAGAAACTATTTCTTCGGCGATTTGTGATGCGTTAGGAAGACCAACTAAAGGTCTAGCTTGGCCAGCTGTTAGTTCACCATCTTGCAGCATAGAAATAATATCTTTGGGCAAATTTAAAAGACGTAAGGTATTGCTAACGTGACTTCTGCTCTTTGACATCATATTAGCAATCTTGTCGTGATCATAACCAAATTCTTCATTAAGACGTTTATACCCTTTAGCCTCCTCTACTATATTTAAATCCTCTCTTTGAATATTTTCAACTATGGCTACTTCTAAGACTTCGTTGTCGTCGAGCTGTAGTATAGTAACAGGTATCTCATGAAGGCCAGCTTTTTGGGCCGCAAGCCACCTTCTCTCCCCAGCAACAATTTGATAAGGCTCCGACGAGCCCTTTATTTGCCTGACCGCAATAGGTTGTATAATTCCATTTTGTTTAATTGAAGAAGCAAGCTCATTAAGCTTAGTTTCATCAAAATTTATCCTTGGCTGAAATTCATTTCTTTTGATATTATCTAATGGCACCCTTAAAATAGCTTGATTTTTATGGGTTTTTTCGTTGTTATTTTGATCTCCAAACAGCGCTGAAAGGCCTCTACCTAAACCTTTTTTTGATTTATTCATGCCGCACTCCCAATTTTATTATTTTGAGATTGAAATTCTTTCGCTAGTTCAAAATAAGATTTACTACCTGAACAATTTTTATCATATACCACGCATGGTTCCCCATGAGATGGTGCCTCTGATAATCTGACATTTCTTGGAATTACAGTATTGTAAACCTTTTCCTTAAAGTAATTTCTGGCTTCAAAATCAACTTGTGAGCATAACTTGTTTCGCTTATCAAACATTGTTAGAACAATCCCACGAATACTTAGTGTTGGATTTAAATTTTTTTTTATACGATCAATGGTTTTAACAAGTTGGGTAATCCCTTCTAAGGCAAAAAATTCAGTTTGAAGCGGAACTAATAATTCTTTGGAAGAAACCAATGCCATAATGGTTAATAGGCTAAGAGAAGGAGGGCAATCTATAAAAACATTATCATACTTTTTAGTGGTGCTATTTTTTAATATCTCTTTTAATATGAAAGCTCGATTATTATCATTGGCCGTCTCGACTTCAAGGCCTGATAGGTCAACGTGTGAACTAACTATATCTAAATTTTCGATACGTGTTTTTTGAATAACATTTTCTAAATCAATTTTTTTTATTAAGAGTTTGTAAATATTTTTTTCCTCATCATTATTTGATATACCAACTCCAGTAGTTGCATTACCTTGTGGGTCTAGATCAATAATTAAATTATTTTGACCCAAAATGGACAGTGCACTAGCCAGGTTTATAACAGAGGTTGTTTTTCCTACACCGCCCTTTTGATTTATCACTGCTATTATATTTGGTTCCACTTTTTTTTTACCTATTCCAAATCACAATTTTAGAATCTTTGCTTGTAATACTTTTTTCTAAACTATACTTAAAATTTTTGTTCTTCATAGCCTTTTCTAGCTCGTCTTGTGCACTCTTTCCTTTTAGAATGATAAATTTATGTGGTTTTTTACAAATTTCACGTGAAACTTGTATTAATTTGTCAATTTTTTTAAAAGCACGACACACAATATACCCAGAGTCTATAGATTGACGAAAAATGTCACCTTTTATTACTTTTGCATTTGTTCCAACTAATTTGATAGCATCTTCTAAAAATTTCGCCTTTATTGGTGATTTTTCGTACAATTTCACGTGAAATCTAGGATTTTTATTAAAGATAGAGAGAATGATACCAGGAAAACCACCGCCAGATCCGAGATCTGACAGTGAAAAGTCGTCATCAAAATCAATAAACTTAACTAATTGGGCAGAATCTAATATATGTCTTGTCCATATATCACTTTCAGAACTTCGGCTAATAAGATTGTACTTTTTATTGATCAAAAGCAAATATTTGATGAATTTTTTGATCTTTTTGAGATCATCATCATTATATTTAAGTTCAGATTTAAGTATATTTACAGCTTTAGGGCTGGGTATCAAACTCTAGCTCTTTTTTTTGGTTTTTTTAGATAACCTAGGAGAATAATTGCAGCAGCTGGAGTAACGCCATCAATTCGCAAGGCTTGTCCTAGAGTTCTTGGTTTGATTTGAGACAGTTTACTCTTAATTTCGTTAGAGAGACCGCTAAAATTATTATAATCAATATTATTTGGTATCAGAAGACTTTCATCCTTTTTAAAGGCAGCAATGTCATGAGACTGTCTTTTTAGATAACCAGAATAATGTGAATCAATTTCAATTTGTTCGTCAATATCAAATCCGTGATCTGGTAATGACTTCCAGATCTGCCTTATTTTTGCCATATTTAAATTTCGCTGTGCCATTAGTTCGATACCAGATCTCTTAACACCATCTTGAGCAATTTTTATTTCATATTTACTTGCTTCATTAGGAGAAATTAAATTTGATTTAAGGTAATCTAGTATCTGAACTAATTTTTTTTGTTTATTCAAAAATATTTTAGATCTGTTTATTCCTACGCAATTAATTTTAATACCAGATGGAGTTAACCTTTGATCTGCATTATCAGCTCTTAATGACAATCTGTATTCAGCTCTTGAAGTAAACATTCGATACGGTTCAGAAACTCCTTTAGTAATTAGATCATCAATCATTACTCCAATATAAGACTCAGATCTATCTAAAATAAATTCCTCTTTTTTTAAAATTTTTAACGCAGCATTAATACCAGCAATTAATCCCTGAGCAGCAGCCTCCTCGTACCCAGTAGTTCCGTTAATTTGACCTGCTAGAAATAACGATTTAATTTTTTTTGTCTCTAATGTCGGATTTAGCTCCCTTGGGTCAACATAATCATATTCTATAGCATACCCTGCTCTCTTCATTTTAACACTCTCTAAACCCTTGATTTTACTTAATATTTTAAGCTGTATCTCTTCAGGAAGAGAGGTGGAAATGCCATTTGGGTAAACAGTATTGTCCTTTAATCCCTCCGGTTCTAGGAAAATTTGATGTTTTTGTTTCTCTTTAAACTTTACAATTTTATCTTCTATGGAAGGACAATATCTTGGTCCAATACCTTTAATATTGCCAGAGTACATTGCGCTCCTATTAATATTATCACTAATAATTTTGTGAACTTCGTCATTGGTATGTGTCATGCCACATGAAATCTGTTTGTTTTCAAGTTTAGTTGTTAAAAAAGAAAAGAAGTATGGATTATCATCAGCTGGCTGCATTTCTAAATCGTCATAATTAATAGTAGAACCATCAAGTCTTGGAGGTGTACCTGTTTTCAGTCTGCCTAATTTCATTTTAAATTTAATTAGTTGTTCACTTAAACCTGTAGATGGTTTTTCATCGTATCTACCCGCAGGAATTTGTGACTCACCGATGTGTATTAACCCATTTAAAAAAGTTCCAGTCGTCAAGATAAGCTCCTTACACGTTATCTCCTTACCACTTTGACATATAAATCCTATAACTTGGTTATCATTAAACAAGAACTTAACTACGGGGTCGGCTATTACAGTTAAGTTTTTGTAGTTTAGTAAGATTTTTTGCATATGCTTCTTATAAAGAGCTCTGTCTGATTGAGTTCGTGGTCCTCTAACTGCTGGACCTCTGCTTCTATTCAATAGTCGAAACTGAATACCTGATATATCAGAGACTGTACCCATTACACCATCAAGTGCATCGATTTCGCGAACCAGATGCCCTTTTCCCAGTCCGCCAATAGCAGGATTACAAGACATCTCGCCAATGGTCTCAATTTTATGTGTAAAAAGAGCAGTATTGACGCCCATTCTAGCGGAAGCAGCAGCAGCCTCACATCCTGCGTGTCCACCTCCTATAACTACTACATCATAGTTTTGTTTAGTCATAATTAGAATGTAACGCTGATTATTTAGATTACAAGAATTAATTACTTCGCAAAATTAATTGATTATTATTTGCCTATGCAAAAATCCTTGAAAATTGACCCTAAAATCTCCTCAACGTCTACTTTTCCGACTATACTTCCTAAATGTCTTGTGGCCATTCTCAGATCCTCAGCAGCTAATTCTAAGTCTTTGTGTTGATCTTTCTTTAGAAACTTGTCTATCTCTTTCAAGCACTCGTTTAGCTTAACTCTATGTCTCTCTCTTGTAATTAAAGTACTGTTATTTGATGAAAATTTTTTACTAAGCTTTTGTTTGATTAAATTTATTAATTTATCAATATTCTGATTGTCTTTTACAGAAGCTAATATGGTATCTACATCAAATTTATGATTTTCTTTATTTTGAACATCAGATTTATTTAATAAAATTATCGAGTCTTTATTAATCATAGATTTTATTTTATCACTAACTTTTTTATTTGAATTATCAACTACCACGATATTTAAATCAGCTTCTTTAAATTTGCTTAACGCTAATGAAATTCCTTTTTTTTCAACCTCGTTCTTTGCTTCTCTGATCCCGGCTGTATCTGCAAGAATAACTGGATAACCATCTAGGTTGAGATAGGTCTCAATGACATCTCTTGTTGTTCCAGCTTCATCAGAAACTATAGCTGCATCTCTTTTAGATAATAAATTTAATAACGAAGATTTCCCAACATTTGTTTCTCCAATAATTGATACTCGAAATCCGTCTCTGATTTTTTCACCTACTTTGTTATCATTAATAATTTTACTTATATCACTGTGTATTGATTTAATTGATTTATGGGCTTCTTTTAAAACATTTTCAGGAAGATCATCTTCAGCAAAATCAATTTTAGCCTCAATAAAAGAAAGTGACTTTATTAATTTTGATCTTATATCATCATAATATTTCGAAGCGTGACCATTAACTAAATTTACTGCTTGTTTTCTTTGGAGTTCTGTTTCTGAATGTATTAAATCGCCTATACTTTCAGCTTTTAATAAATCAATTTTATTATTCTGAAAAGCAATTTTTGTAAACTCTCCGGGCTCGGCCATTCTGCAGTTTTTTTGACTAGATAATACTTTAAGAAAATAGCTTATAATTGCATTACTTCCATGAACATGAAATTCAGCTAAGTCGTCACCTGTAAAACTATTAGGCTTTGGAAACCATAATATTAAAGCTTCTGGATCAATAATAGCATCATTACTTGGATCAAAGAATTTGCAGAGGTTTATCTCATTTTCTTTGATCTTCTTTTGTTTTGAAATGAGTTTACAAATGCTTAAGGTATCAGGACCTGACATTCTAATTATAGCGATACCGCATGGGCCTCTACCAGAAGACAAAGCAAAAATATTCATTAGCTTAAACCTAGGTTTGCAACTCTTTTAGTAATTTTTTTTAATAACGTTGATTTGGAAAAATTATTTAAAATATTTTCTTTTATTGGATCTAAATATTTATTGCTCTTAAAAAATTTTCTTGTTGAGTCTATACCCAATCCCATTAGTAAGTTTTCTGGTTTCCTGCTATCGGATAAATCTTTTGGAATATTAGAATCTTTTATAGTTAAACCCAATCTAAGATTTTTTGAAACTAGTTCATTCAATTTTTCAATATCTCTTAAGACTAAATTAAATCCCTGTCCTGCTAAAGGGTGAACTGCATGCAAGCCATCTCCTAAGATTATTGCATTATTTTTATAATAATTTCTTTTCAGGGACAGCTTCAAGGGATAACTTTGTGTATTTCCTATAACAAATCTTTTCGTTTTAAGTATTTCAGATAATTTATTTTTTAAAGAAGTGTAAAGTTTTTTCTTATTTCTAATAAAAAATTTATCTTCCATACTCCATACTAATGAAAATTTATTATGTTTGTAAGGCAAGATGGCAAGAGGCCCTTCTTTTAAGAAATACTGTTGAGCTCCAATATCTTTAATCTGATGTGATACGGAACATGTTATTGAGTGCTCTTTATAATCTTTTTTAATTTCTCTATTGCCAATTATTTTTTTATAAATTAACGAATTTGATCCCAAGCATAAGACTATTAAATCATAAACTTTACATGTGGTATCAGTTAATACTCGATTTTTAGCTAAATCAACTGATTTTATTGTTTTTTTTTTAATTTTTATTTTTGTTTTTTTTAATAATTTTGTTAAGTGTTCTTTAATCAATCTATTTTCGAAAAAAAAAATTAAACTTTTATTTTCGTCAAAATTTAAAAAGTTTTTCAGCTGATTTATCTTTTCAAAAAAGAGGTTAATTTTTTTTACTGGAAAAAATAAGTTTAAATTAATATTTTTAATCGACGTCTTAAGAAATTCAAAATTATTCTCAGAAATAGCTGTTACTCTTAAATCTTTTTTTTTAGACTTTGAGTTTTCAATTATTAGATCGATATCTAATCCTTTTTCACTCAAAACAAGTGCTGATATCAGACCAGTTAAACCGCCTCCTACAATGCATATTTTATGTTTTTTCATATTAATGGTAAAAAGTAAGTAAAACGATTCGATATGAATACAAACTTTTTAAACAGTTTAACAAATTTTTTAAAAAAGCGAACCTATGAAGTTTTCGGTATTATCTTAATTAGCATAGGAATAGCCTTATCAATTTCGTTTGCGACCTATTCTCCTGGCGATCCCTCAATCTTATATAACGAAACCGATGTTAATATTAACAATTTCTTGGGACTCTATGGTAGTGCAATTTCAGATTTTTTACTTCAAAGTTTTGGGGTTATATCTTTCTTGTTGCTTGTAAATTTAATTTCATGGGGCATTAAATTGATCGTTAATAAAGAATTAAAATTTTTAATTTATAGAATTTTCTCTTGCACTTTATACTTGATTCTTGGGTGTACATTTGTATACGTCACATTTAATAATTCTTTTTGGCTTGTTGATAATGGAAATTCCGGTTTTGTTGGTAAAGCATCTTACAATTTTATTTACAATTATTTTCCGATTATTGACAGTGAATACTCGCCTATTGGATTAGTTTTACTTACATTGATACTGTTTGTTTTTGCCTCAGGTATAAATTTAAAAATCGTAACAAGTTTTATTTTAAAATCGCTTTTTAGGTTATTTAAAAGAAAAAATTCAAACGTAATGAACGAAAATGAAGATGAAAAAATTCAAAATGAAAATAAAATATCTGAAGTTCCTCAACAAAGTTTCACATTTGAAAAACCAAAAGTAGATAATATCAGAAATAAGATCTTTAAACTTCCAACAGTTGATTTGTTAGAAAAAAATAGTTCAAAAATTGGTATCAAGAACTTTAACTCGACTAAGCTTGATGGTAATTTCATAGAAAAAATTTTAAAAGATTTCGGTATTGAGGGAAATATTCAGAAAATTAATAATGGTCCTGTTGTTAATCTATATGAATTCGAGCCAGCTCCAGGTGTAAAAGTATCAAAAATAATAAACTTATCTGACGATTTAGCCAGAAATACTAGCTCAACTTCGGCAAGAGTTTCTGTAATCCCAGGTAAAAATACAGTTGGGATTGAAATACCTAATGAAAAAAGAGAGGATGTTACTTTGAGGGAAATTATATCTAATGAAAAATTTTCAAGAAAAGATATTAGACTGCCAATAGCTTTGGGAAAGAGTATTTCTGGCACGCCAATTATAGGTGATCTCACATCAATGCCACATCTGCTTATCGCTGGAACAACCGGCTCTGGAAAATCTGTTTGCATAAATACGATCATTGTTTCTCTTCTTTACAAATTAAATCCGGATTTATGTAAATTAATATTAATTGATCCAAAAATGCTTGAACTGTCGGCTTATGAAGGTATCCCTCATTTATTATCTCCAGTGATAACAGATGCCAAAAAGGCTACATCTGCACTTGGTTGGACAGTCAAAGAGATGAATAATAGGTACAAGTTAATGAGCCAAGTTGGTGTAAGAAATATTGATGGTTACAACGCAAAGCATAAATTAAAAATGCCATACATAGTTGTCGTGGTTGATGAAATGTCAGATTTAATGTTAGTTGCAGGAAAAGAAATTGAAAATTATATCCAAAAGTTATCACAAATGGCTAGAGCTGCGGGTATTCATATTATTATGGCTACTCAGAGACCTAGTGTAGATGTAATAACAGGTACGATCAAAGCTAACTTTCCTACAAGAATTTCTTTCCAAGTGAGTTCCAAGATCGATAGTCGAACAATACTAGGGGAGCAGGGAGCTGAACAGTTGCTTGGAAAAGGTGATATGTTATTTATGTCATCCGCTAATAGAATTATGAGAATTCATGGACCTTATGTTTCAGAAAAAGAGATAGAAAAAATTACAAGTTTATTGAGAGCTCAAGGTGAACCAGATTATATAGAGGAAATAACGTTTGCTAATGAGGTAAGTTTCGACAGCTTAGATAATGGCGATGAAGATGAATTATTTAAGAAAGCAACAGAAATGATCAAATCTGAGGGAAAGGCTTCTACTAGTTTTCTTCAAAGGAAACTTCAAATTGGATATAATAGAGCTGCTAGAATTATAGACATGATGGAAGAAAAAGGGATTGTTAGCAAAGCAAATCATGTGGGTAAAAGAGAGGTTCTTTAGAATTGCGGTATCTTTTTTGGATTGTAATCAAAGTGATTTTTATAATTGTCTCGGTCAACGCCGATAACGTTAGGAATATACTAGATGTAATAGACAGAACAAATTCTATTAATTTTAAATTTATACAAATAACTGATGATAAAAGAGAAAAAGGCGAGTGCATCTTACTTTTCTCTAATAACCTAAAATGCTTTTATGACGACAAGAATGGTAAGGAATTAACAATTAGTGATAATAAACTTACGGTTTTTCAGAAAAGGTACAATAAGATTTATCAATACCCTCTAAAAGACTCACCCTATACTGAAATTTTAGATAAAAAAAAACTTAAAAAATTTGTTTCTAATAGTAAACTAATAAATAAGAATGATAATATTATTTTAAATAAAGAAAATAAAGTAAATATTTTTTTTAGTAAAAATAAAAATGAGTTACTAGGATGGGAATTTATTGATCAATTTAATAATAAAGTTACTTTTAATATTTCAATTTTGAAAACTAATGTGCAGGCAAACAAAAATTTATTTAGACATCCTGAAGTTGATTAAGCAACAAAATCTATCTGTTCCTCTCTAAATATTTTGAAATTTCTAGATTTATAATTTTTCAAAGCATTTTGATGATCTAGTGAACATGTATGAACCCAGACTCGAGAGACTTTTTCCTCTCTGGCTTTTTTCAAAACGTGTGTTAATAAGTTTGATCCTAATTTTTTACCCCTAAACTCCCTTAAAACTCCCATATTTATTAACTCAACCTCATTTTTATCGTCATGATATTCTCTTTCATAATATCCAACTAGCTCATTTTCTTTTTTCATTATCCAAGTTTCAAAATTTTTATTCGAAATATATTTTCTCCACTCTTTATCAGTCCAAACCAATCTATCTCTCCAGAAATGATCTTTGCCAATCTGTTTATAAAAGAATTTATTTAACTCAAAGTTTTTAGTTGTATCTTTCTCAATTTTGAAGTTACGACCCAAATCTAGAACTATTTCTGTTTTATCAAATACATAATCCAAAAAATATCTTTTAACTTTTGTTTCCATCTAACTAACCATTTTTCCTATTTTTTCACCGCCAAAGACATGGTAATGCAAGTGTGGAACCTCTTGGCCACCATCAATTCCAATATTCGATAAAACTCTATAACCGTTACCACTAATTTTTAACTTTTTAGCAACTTCACTTATACCTTTGCTAAATTCGATTATCTCCACATCGCTAGCATTTTGATTAAAATGCTCTAAATCAATGTACTCACCCTTTGGAATAACTAAAGCGTGTATTTTTTTCTGAGGGTTTATATCGTAAAAAGCTAAAACATATTTACTCTCGTATATTTTTTTACAAGGTATCTCGCCACGTAGTATTTTTGCAAAAATGTTATTTTTATCGTAAGTCATTATTTTTGTCTTTTTTTGAGCTCGATCATAATATCTTCAATTTTTATATTATGTGACTCTAAATAGACAAATAAATGATACAACACGTCGGCAGCTTCGTGAACTTTATTTGTATCTTTTTCCACAGCTTCGATTAACTCTGCTATCTCTTCTTTAACTTTAGAAACTGACAAGTCTTTATTATTTAAGAGTTTATTTGTATAAGATGTTTCAGGAGAAGAATTTTTTCTCTCTCTGATTGTTTTTATTAATTTTTCTAAGTTTTCAAGCATATTATAACCTTACAGATACATTCTTGGAATTCAAATATTCTTTAGCATCTTTAATTTTGTATTCACCATAATGAAAAATAGAAGCAGCTAGAACTGCGCTTGCCCCACCTTTGACAATACCATCATACAAATGATCTAATGTTCCAACTCCTCCAGAGGCAATTACAGGAATATTAGTGTTTTTGGTAATTGCTTTTAATAAATCAACATCATAACCAGATTTTGTTCCATCTTTATCCATTGAAGTTAATAAAATTTCACCAGCTCCATTGGTTTCTACTTTTTTAGCAAACTCAACAGCATCAATACCGGTTTTATTTCTTCCACCGTGCGTAAATACTTCCCATTTATTTTCTGAGATTTTTTTGGCGTCAATCGCAACAACAATGCATTGGGATCCAAATTTCTTTGAGGCTTCTTTTACAAAATTAACATCTTTTACTACTGCTGTATTTATAGAAACCTTATCTGCTCCGGCTAGAAGTAAATCAGTTATATTTTGAATAGTTCTGATACCACCTCCAACAGTTAGAGGAACGAAGCATTCCTTGGCGGTTTTTCTTACAATGTCAATAATCGTATCTCTGTTTTCATTAGAGGCAGTGATATCTAAAAAACAGATTTCGTCTGCACCCCCATCACTATAAATCTTTGCTTGTTCAACTGGATCTCCAGCATCTTTTAATTCGACAAAGTTAATGCCCTTAACAACTCTTCCGTTTTTAACATCTAGACAAGGTATAATTCTATTTTTAAGCATCGATCTCTTTTGCTAATTCCTCAAGTTGAATATCACCATCATAAATAGCTTTGCCAACAATGATACCTTCAATTTTTTTATTATTTAATTTTTTAACTTTCTTAATGTCACTTATTGAAGAAACACCTCCTGAAATCACAACAGGACAACTGGAGAGCTCCGCAATTTTTACAGTCTCGTCAAAGTTAGGGCTAGTTTTCATTCCGTCTTTGTTAATATCTGTATAGATTATTCGGCTTACTCCATAATTATTTACTTCTTTAAGAAAGTCCATAGTTTTAATATTAAGATTTTCTTTCCAGCCTGATACAGAAAGATTTCCACCTTTTGCATCTAATCCTAAAGCAATTTGACCTTTAAAGTTTTCACAAGACTGTTTTAAAAATTCTTTATTTTTAATAGCACCACTTCCTAAAATTACTTTTTCAGCTCCTGAGTCGATATATTTTTTAATGCTTTCGAATGATCTAACACCACCACCTATTTCAATCTTTAAATCGTATTTGCTAACTATTTCTTGAATAATATCTAAATTAACCGTCTTTCCAGTTAATGCACCATCCAAATCAACAATGTGTAAATTTTTAAATCCATGATCTTTATATTTACCTGCCTGATCAATAGGTGAAATTTCATATTCAGTTTTGTTTCCAAAGTCCCCTTTAATTAATCTTACACATTTCTTGTCTTTAATATCTATAGCTGGAAATATTTTCATTATAATTTTAAAAAGTTATCAATTATTTTTAATCCGGTTTTATCACTTTTTTCTGGATGAAACTGTGTTCCAAATAAGTTTTCTCTTTCAATGGAGCAGACAATTTTTGACGAGTAATCTGTTGTTGCTGAAATCACTGACTTATCTTCAGGAATGAGCTCATAGCTGTGAACGAAATACATGTGAGATTTATTTTTTATGTCTTTAAATATTTTGCTTTCTTTTTGAATTTCAATTTCGTTCCAACCAATGTGCGGAAGTTTGAATTTACCTTTTTGATTATCAATTTTGGATACTTTGCCAGAAATCCAACCTAATCCCTTTGTTTCTACTTCTTCATACCCGATATCTGCAAACATTTGTAGGCCTACACAGATACCTAGTAAGGGTTTCTTATTTGTAATTGCAAATTCTTTAAGTGTATCTACTAATCCGTTAATCTTATTAAGAGAGTCTACGCAGCTTTTAAAGGATCCTTGGCCAGGCAAAATAATCTTGTCGCTAGATTTAATTTTTTTAATATCTGCAGTAACCTCTAGATTGACTTTACCCTTAGCTACCTCTGTAAAAGAGTTAATAACTGAGCTTATATTGCCCGATTGGTAGTCAACAATTGTGACATTCATCAGTTTTAAATAGAGCCTTTTGTTGAAGGTATAGAATTTTTAATCCTTTTGTCGATAGCTAAAGCATCCTTTAATGATCTAGCTAAACCCTTATAACATGACTCAATTTTGTGGTGACTATTTTCACCATAAATATTTTCTATATGCAGAGTGACTCCAGCAGATTGTGAAAATGCTTGGAACCATTCTTTAAAAAGTTCCGTCTCCATCTCACCAAGTTTTTCCACTGGCAAGTCTACTTTCCAGATCAAATAAGGTCTGTTAGATATATCTATAGATACTCTACTTAAAGCTTCATCCATTGGTATCACTGTAGACGCATATCTTGTAATGCCCTTACGATTGCCGGCTGCCTTTTTTATGGCTTCACCTATAGCAATACCAGTATCCTCGGTTGTATGATGGAGGTCTATATGTGTGTCACCTTTTGCAATAACTTCTAAATCAATTAAGGAATGTTTAGATAGCTGTTCTAGCATGTGATCCAAAAATCCAATTCCCGTCTTAATCTTATACTTGCCCTTTCCGTCTAAGTTAACTGACACAGAAATAGTGGTCTCTTTTGTTTTTCTCTTAATTGAGGCTTTTCTTTTCATATTTTAGGCCTTTTCTTCTCAAGATATATATTTAAATGGACATATTATCAATAAATCCAAGAACACTATTGAAGAAATCAAATTAATCTCCACATAAGACACTATGAATACAGCTGAAAAATGGCATGGAACCACTATCGTACTTTTAAGAAAGGACGGCAAGACTGTTGTGGCTGGCGATGGTCAAGTCAGCTTAGGAAACACAGTTTTAAAAAGTACGGCAAAAAAAGTAAGAAAAATTGACAAAAGGGGAGTGATAGCAGGTTTTGCAGGTTCTACTGCTGATGCACTTACACTTTTTGAAAGGCTTGAAGCAAAACTTGAAAAACACGCTGGTAACCTATCTCGAGCTGCCGTGGAACTAGCCAAAGATTGGAGAGGTGACAAATTTTTAAGAAGATTGGAAGCGTTGATGGCAGTTGCTGACGAAAAAAATAGTTTTATAATATCTGGTACCGGTGATGTACTAGAACCAGAAGATGGAATTATAGGCATAGGTTCTGGTGGAAATTATGCTTTAGCGGCTGCAAAAGTTCTTATTGATACTGATCTGAGCGCTGAAGAAATTGCAAAAAAATCAATAAAGGTTGCGGCAGACATATGTGTCTTTACAAATAGCAACATAACAATGGAAAAAATTTAAATGTCTGAAAAGAAAAAAACTCCTAAATTAAATCTTGTAAAATCTGACAAAAAAGATCGAAGTAAAGTAAGTGCGCTTACTCCTAGAGAAATAGTTTCAGAATTAGATCGATACGTCATTGGTCAAAAAGAAGCTAAGAAAGCGGTTGCAGTAGCGTTGAGAAATAGATGGAGAAGACAAGCTCTAACTGATGAAATGAGAGATGAAGTTCTACCAAAAAATATTCTTATGATAGGGCCGACTGGAGTTGGTAAAACTGAAATTTCAAGGAGACTCTCCAAGCTAGCAGAAGCTCCATTTATAAAAGTAGAAGCTACCAGATTCACGGAAGTTGGATATGTTGGTAGAGATGTTGAACAGATTGTAAGAGATTTAATTGAGATAGCTATAGCTATGGAAAAAATAAAGAAAAGGAAAGAAGTAAATGCAAAAGCTCAATTATTAGCTGAAGAAAAAGTTTTGGACGCTCTAGTTGGCAATAAGGCAACTGTCGCCACTCGGGAAAGCTTTAGAAAAAGGTTAAGAAGCGGTGATTTAGATAATAATGAAATTGAAATAGAAGTTTTGGATAGCCCGTCATCACCAAGTTTTGAAATTCCTGGGATGCCTGGGGCAAATATTGGAATGGTTAACATTGGAGATATATTAGGGAAAAATATGGGAGGGAAAAAAGGTAAAAAGAAAAAAATGACAGTAAAAGAGTCTCATGAAATATTAATAGCTCAAGAGTCTGACAAAATGATCGAGGAAGATAAAATAGTTAAAGAGGCAAAAATAGCCACAGAGGAAAATGGTATTGTTTTCCTAGATGAAATAGACAAAGTCTCCGCAAGAAGTGATAGAGTTGGTGGAGATGTTTCAAGAGAGGGTGTTCAAAGGGATTTGTTGCCTTTAATTGAAGGCACAACAGTAAATACTAAACATGGGCCGATAAAAACAGATCACATTTTATTTATAGCATCAGGTGCTTTTCAATTGTCCAAACCTTCAGATCTTTTACCAGAATTGCAAGGTAGATTACCAATTCGTGTTGAACTTAGCGCATTGAATGAAGAAGATTTTAAAAGAATACTAAAAGAGCCTGATAATAGTTTAATCAAACAATATAAAGCTTTACTTAACACAGAAAACGTAAAATTGGAGTTTACCGACGACGGTATTGAGATGCTTGCAAAAATATCTGCAGAAGTAAATGCATCAGTTGAAAATATTGGGGCAAGAAGACTTCACACAATAATTGAAAAAGTTTTAGACGATATAAGTTTTAATGCGACAGATAAAGCCGGACAAACCATTAAAATAGACTCTGAGTTTGTTAAATCGAATCTTGGCAATCTTGTCAAAGATACTGATCTATCGAAATTTATTTTATAATTTTTTAAGTTTGACAACTATTGCGCCCTCTCCACCTTTGTCAACTTCTGCAATTTTAATATTAGATATTAAATCACTTGTTTCAGTGTTAGACATTAAAAAGTCTGGCACAGAGTACTTAAGTTTACTAAATTTATCTGACTCGTAAACACTATCAGTTTTAGAATGTAAGCCCTTACCAGTTATCAATAAGACCTCTCTTATATTTTTTTCAGAACAATATAATAAAATTTCTTTAGCCTTGTTGTTCGCATCAATTAATGAGTACCCATGAAGATCAAATTTAAAATGACTCGAAGTTGAACTTTTTTTTATATTTAAATCCTTATCAGATATGTCATTTGGATTTTTTATATATTCTTTCCAAGTTTCTAGATCTGATTTTGGTAATTTACTTTCTTTTTTTTTATTCACTTATTAGTGATTTCTGTGAGATACCAATTGGGGCTTTTATTTAAAATATTTTTTGTGAACTTCCAGTGATCTGTTACTGTTTTAATTCTATCGGGATTACCTTCTATTACTTTATTGCTTTTATCTTTCTTCACTGAAATTATCTCGGAAACAAACTTTACCGTTGCATACAAATTTGTTTTTACTTTCTCATATTTCTCTAAATCGGACTCTTTCATGCTGATAAATGTTAATTCGGATTTTATTCCATGTTTGTTTCTTTCATTAATTGCTTGCTTGAAATTTGAGGCCATATCTCTAGTTAGAAGTTCGTCTAACTTCTTTTGATCCCCTTTAGCGAAAGATGTTATTATAGTTTCGTATGCGATTTCTGCACCTTTAAGAAAATTTTTCTTTTCTTCTCCCTCTAGCTTGTCGGGGTTTCTTTCTTCTAAGTTTACTTTTTGTTTTCTAAAGCTTTCATATCGTTTTTCACTAAAATCTGTGAATACTTTACTTTCATGGCCAGTTTTTCTACCTAGAATATTTCTCAGCCTAAGTATTATAAAACCTGCGATCATGGCAAGTAATATGATGTCTATGTAACCAAAATTGCTACTCATTATTTTACAAATATACATTAATCATATATTTTTGTAATAGACAAATGAACTCATTATTACTTTTATTAATAGCCGTTCCGGCCCTTGAAATCTTCGTATTTATAAAGGTAGGCGGGGTTTTTGGTGCTCTAAATACTATTTTACTAATAATTACTACTGCAGTAGTTGGAATATATTTTGCAAAACTCGAGGGACTGAACACTATCAGGTCAGGTATAGAAAATGTCTACAAGAATAAACCGCCAATTTATGAAATTCTATCAGGCGCCTCTATTGCTTTTGCCGCGTTGCTTCTAATACTACCAGGTTTTATAACTGATGGAATTGGTTTTTTACTTCTAGTACCATTCACCAGGCGCTTATTAATCAATTATTTCATGAAGGGTAAAAAAAATATAAATAACAATGAAGATGTTATCGAAGCTGAAGTGATAGAAGATAAAAAAGATGAATTATAAAATAATTACTAAGTACATAAAAAGTTCAACATTTGAAATCCCAGACTCAAAAATTTACTTCAACTTAGCGAATGACATAAATAATTATAGAATTAATATCGATATTAAAAGTGAACAATTAAAAAATAACTTAATTTTAGTTAATACAACGCTTTCACTAATCCCAAAAGTAAATTTTGAAAAAAAAATTAAAAGTGAAGTTTGTTTTTCATCACTAGTTGAGTTAGATGGTGATCTAGCCGATAAAAGCAGCTTAGAAGAAATTATTTTAATAAAGGTTCCGGAAAATATCTACCCAGAGCTTAGAAAGATATTTATTTACTTTTTTGAAAAGTCAGGGTTTACAGGAATAAAAATAGATGAAAGTGTTGATTTTAAAAAATTAAACAACTTACGAAAAAACTAATAAAAATTATTTTTTTTTATTTCTTTTTTTATAAATTTTTTATGTTTATCTAATTCCATTTCCGAAAGATTAATAATTTTTTTTGAGTAAGCTCCAACATTGTCAATTATCGCAGCTTCAACTTTATTTGGAAAAACAAATTTGGGCTCCTTTGCGTCTACGAGGTTAATATAGACCTCACGTAGTAATTCACAATCTAACAAAGCATTATGCTTTGATCTTCTTGATAAGTCTATGCCAAACCTTTTGCATAATGCATCTAACGAATTAGATTGGCCAGGGAATTTTAATTTTGCCGTTTCCAAACTATCGACGACAACATTTTTATTAATTCCCTCTATGTCTAACAACTTTAACTCATAGTTTAAAAAACCCAAATCAAATGGTGCATTGTGTATTATTAGTTTTTTTCCTTCGATAAATTTAAGAAAATCCGAAGCAATTTTATCAAATGTTGGTTTGTTTCTTAAATAATCATTAGTAAAACCATGAACCTTTACTGCATCTTCCGACACGTCTCTTTCTGGATTTAGTTGTTTATGAAAAATTTTTTTTGTGGGAATAAGTCCCTCAGTCTCAATACAAGCTATTTCAACTATTCGATGATTATCTTTAGTCGAAAGGCCTGTAGTTTCAGTATCGAGGAAAACTTCTTTCATCACTCAATTATATTATAAACTTTTTTTTTTAAAACATTAATAGATGAGTTATTAACTATAACGTGTTGACAAAATTTGCTTTTAATTTTGTAGTTCATTTGCCTTTTATCAAGTAGTGAGAAGATTTTATAATCTCCTCCTTTTTTAATAAATCTTTTAATCCTAACTTTCTTTGAAGAATGAACAAAAATTGTTATATCAAAAAATTTAGTTAATTTACTTTCTACCAATAAAGGAATTTCGAATACAAGAACATTTTTGTTTGTATTCTTTTTTATAAATTTTCTCATATTTTTTCTAACGTAAGGATGAATCATTTTTTCAATATCTTTCAGCTTAATTATTTTTTTTTGTAATTTTTCTTTAACAAGTACTTTTATGTTTCTGTTACCTTTAATTCTAAACTTATTTTTAATTGCTTTGATGCTATTATAGTCCTTATAAAAATTTTTTACTTCAGCATCTGCGTCAAAAACAGGATATCTTTTTTTTGAAATTATTTTTGATACCGTAGACTTACCCGAAGACAACGATCCTGTAATAGCGATTTTTAACATTTGATTCTGTTTTCTAATAATTGAATTAATTCATCATCTATTTCGGGATTTATTTTATTCCATATATAAAAAGATTTCTGCCCCTGGTAAATTAGCATATCAAGTCCATTGAATGTCTTAATGTTTTTACTCTTTAGATGTTTAATAATTTTTGTTTCTAGGGGGTTATAAATGGTGTCAATAAATATTGATTTATCAGTTAAACCATCAAGGTTGACATTGAATTGCTCACCATTTTTAAGTCCAAGGCTTGTTGCGTTTATAATAATATCAAATTCTGAAATCTTTTGTGGTACCTCATTTAAACTTAAAATATCAATGAAGGGAAATTTTTTTTTCATAAAAATTGCTTTTTCATGTGTCCTGTTTGCAATGCAGACTTTTTTTATATCGGTCTTTTTTAGTGCGAAAATTATTGAGGGCGCGACTCCTCCAGCACCAATCACAATGGCCTTGGTAGATCTATTACTATTAAGTGTGATATCTTTCAAATATGCCGCCTGCATGCCATATACATCCGTATTATCCCCGGTTAGCTTTCCCTCCTTTGACATAAAAATTGTATTCACAGAATTGGTAGACTTTGCATCGTTGATAAGTATATCAAGATAAGGGATTACTTTTTGTTTAAATGGTAAAGTTACATTAAGTCCATCAATTTTGCCATCTCTTACATCATTTAAGATTACTTCGATTTCGCTCTCTTTGATTTCATGCTGTTTGTAATCTGCCGAAATCTTATATTTAGCGAACCAATAAGAATGTAGGGTGGGTGATAACGAGTGAGATATTGGATTACCAATAATTTTAAAAACTTTTTTTTTCATTTCTGAATTTTAATATAATCTTTTATTTGTTTGATGGGTAATCCCATAATAGAATCTTTATCACCTTTTACATATTCAAACAAATCTAGTCCGTCTGCCTCTATTTGATAAACACCATATGAAAGTAAAGTTTTTGTATCTATCTTTTTTAGGTAACTCTCTATATCTTTAAGTGAAAGATTTTTCATTTTTAATTCTGATTTGTCTGTAAAATTCCATACCATGGATCCATTTTTCACAAAACAAACTGAGCTAATTAGATAGTGTATGCTTCCATTTAGTTTAAGAAGAATTTTGAGCGCTTCCTCTCTTGAATTTGGCTTGTTAATTAAATCATCATTAAGCGATATTACGCTATCAGCACCTAAAACGAGTGTGTCTGGAAAATTCTTACTTACTTTTACAGCTTTTAATTCTGCTAAATTTTTTGATATTATTAAAGGATCAGCACCTTCGCTTAAAAAAGATTCTTTTGCCATATCTTCATCAACATTTGAATGCACAACATCAAAAATAATATTGTTATCTTTAAGGATTTGTTGTCTGACACCACTTTTTGAGGCTAAAATTATTTTCATAATTTGTTTTTTCTTATTTCATAAATTCGAATTATAGAAGCGGCTGTCTCTTCGACAGATTTTCTTGTTACATCTATCGTCGGCCAGTTATACTTCTTGAATAATACTTTTGACTCATCTACTTCCCTTTTGATAAAGTTCACGTCAACATAAGAGTCAATCTTTTCTTCTTTCATCATAGCTACTCTGTTTCTTCTTATATCAGAAAGTCTTGCAGGATCGGCGTACAAACCAATTATACATTTGTTATCTTTTGAACTTAATAACTCATTTGGTAGTTTGTGGTTTGTTACAAGCGGAATGTTGATTGTCTTAAAACCACGGTTAGCTAAATAAATTGAAGTCGGTGTTTTACTGGTCCTACTGACACCTAGAAGTATAACATCAGCCAACAGTAAATCTTCGGTTTTTTTTCCATCATCATGAGACATTGTATATTGAATAGCTTCCATTCTTTTATAATAGTCTTCATCTAACACGTGTTGCGCTGATGGTTTGTGAATTGCTTTTTGGTTCAGCAACTTTGAGAAATTCAGTATCAAAGTTCCTAGAATACCGTAGCATGGAATATTGTTTTTCTCAGACTGGCTGGTGATAAATTTAGCAAGTTTTGTTTCTACTATAGTGTACAATATGATCGAATTGGATTTACCAACGCACTCCTCGATTATTTTATTAATTTGCTGTTCTGTCCTAACAAATACAAATTCTTTTTTATTGTAATCGAAGTTTGAAAATTGCGATTTGATTGATAAAAAAATTCTATCTAATGTCTCTCCGGTTGAATCAGACACTAGATATACATTGTATTTTTCGTTCATAACTTTGTTTATACATCAGGAATAAATATAATTTAATAACTTAAACAATAAATTTACTAAAAACTCTTAACACCAGTTTACACACTACTAACAATTTCTCCTATGTTGACCATTTTATACACCACTAACTGGAAATGTTAATAATTGAAATTTGGTAGGTAGTTTGAAGATAAATTTATCAGTATTATGGGATAAAATGTGAAGATCTATGTATAAATAATTATATCAGTTACTAACATGACCTATTACTAATATTAAAATTATAATTATATTATTATTATGAATGAAATGCTTGATTGTTTAATGAATAAAAATTCATCTTGTAATCCTATCTGGTTTATGAGACAAGCGGGTAGATATCTTCCAGAATTTCGTAAGATTAGAAAAAAAAATCAAGACTTCATTAAATTATGTTTAAATAGCAATTTAGCTAGTGACATTACATTACAGCCCATTAAAAGATATGACCTTGATGCAGCTATAATTTTTTCTGATATATTAATCGTGCCGTATGCCCTGGGACAGAAAGTGACATTTGTTAAAAATAAAGGACCAATGCTCTCAGAATTTAACATGAAAAAATTTTTAAAATCCAAACCAGATATATTTTTAAAGAAACTTAAGCCAATTTACAAATCGATAAAAAAAACAAGAAAAAAACTAGAAAAAAATAAAACTTTAATATCTTTTGTTGGGGCCCCTTGGACATTAATTTATTACATGATTGATATAAAAAAAAGACCAGAGCACTTAAAAAAATTTAGCAAATACGACTTAGAGAGGATTATTAATAAGCTAACACAATTTTTATGTTTACATATTAACCAACAATTTAAAAATGGTGCAGACGTAGTGCAGATATTCGATTCATGGGCAGGAATAATTAGTAAAAAAGATCTTAACCGGTTTTGTTTTGAACCAAATAAAAAAATTGTTCAGTTTTGTAGAAAAAAACAAATCCCCACAATATGCTTTCCAAAAGGAATAGGGAAAAACTATAAGAAATTTATAAAAAAGGTTAAGCCTGACGGAATTAATATAGATTATAAAGTTAACCCTATATGGGCAAAAAATAATTTGAAAAACGTATGTATCCAAGGGGGTCTCGATCCAAAAATTTTAATAAATTCAAATCAAAAAAAGATAATAAAGGAGACAATGAGATACATGAAAATATTTAAAAATATACCTTACATATTTAATCTAGGACACGGTATATTGCCCAATACCAAGCCAAGCACTATAGAAAAGATAGTAAAACAGATTAGGTCAATATGAAAGAAGATCACCCGAAAATAAAATATGGAAAAACAGGAGTGCTTTTGGTTAATCTTGGAACGCCAGATTCGACTTCATGGTTAGATATAAGAAAATATTTAAAGGAATTTCTGTCTGACAGAAGAGTCATAGAAGTTAACCCGTTTATCTGGAAAATAATATTGAATCTTTTTATATTAAATTTTAGGCCAGGCAAGACAGCTAAAGCATATAAAGAAATATGGATGAAAAAAGAAAATATGTCTCCGTTGAGATATTACACTACTAGACAAACAGAAAAGCTAAGAAAAAAAAATACTGATGAAGATGTAATAATAGATTATGCAATGAGATACGGTAACCCTAGTATTAGGTCGGTGTTAAATAAACTACAAAAACAAGGATGCGAAAAATTAATAATTTTACCCTTATACCCTCAATACGCCGCAGCAACAACAGCAACTGTTTGTGACGAAGTGTATAAAACATTAATGAAGATGAGGTGGCAACCGAGTTTACATGTTGTTCCTCATTACGAATCAAATAAACTTTATATAAAAGCACTAGTTAATAGCTTAAGGGAAAAATTAAATGAAATTGACTGGAAACCCGACTTAGTGGTGGCTTCTTATCACGGCATACCAAAAAAATATTTTGAAAAAGGAGATCCTTATCATTGTTACTGTCAAAAAACCACAAGACTCATTATTGAAAGCTTTCATGAGATCCCAATAATTACAACATTTCAGTCAAGGTTTGGACCACAGGAATGGTTGCAACCTTATACAGATAAAACATTCGAAAAACTTCCAAGCGACGGAAAAAAGAAGATTCTTGTTATTTGTCCTGGCTTTGCTTCTGATTGCGTAGAAACTTTAGAAGAAATAAATATCCAAGGTAAAGAGAGTTTTTTAGAAAACGGGGGTGAAAAGTTTGACCTCGTCCCATGTCTAAATGACCGAGATGATCATATAGATTTGCTTCAAAATTTAACAAATAATTTAAATTTTTAAGATTATGAAATCATTATTAATATATTCATCAACAGACGGTCAAACTAAAAAAATATGTGAGGTTATCAAAGGTAGCTCAATATCAAAAGAGTCATTTGAGCTCTTGTCTATAGATGAAGCCTTCAAAATCAATTTGTCAGATTATGATCAAATAATAATAGGCGCTAGTATAAGGTATGGTAAACACAGCTCAAAAATTTATAAATATATAGAAACTCATAAAAAGATTCTCGAATTAAAGAAAAATGCTTTTTTCTCGGTGAATGTAGTTGCTCGTAAAAAAGAGAAGAGCACGCCTGAAACCAATCCATATGTTAAAAAGTTTCTTATTAAGTCAAAGTGGCAACCAATGAAAATAGGTGTATTTGCAGGAAAAGTAGATTACCCAAACCTAAATTTTTTTAATAGAATTATAATTAAGATGATAATGTTTATAACTAATGGACCAACAAACACAAAACAATCTTATGAATTCACAGATTGGCCAAGCGTTAAAAGATTTGCTCAGGAATTTGATGAATTGAAAGTTTAATCTAATTGATTTTTATTTTTTCTGGCAAAGATAAAAGATAAAACACAAAGATAAACAAAATAGCACCCAGACAAAAGCATCATAAGCTTAGATAAATCTGCCCAAAAGTTTTCAAACAAATTACCATTAATTAAGCCTCTTAGTAAATCTAAGCCACCTAAAAGAATTACTACTCCTACCAAAACTACTATGTGCATAAAAATCTTTTTTTTGTTGGGAAAATACAGAGACAAAACTGAAAATATCACTATAGGTGCGCCTAAGTAGGTTGGAATATACGAAGTGGCAGAGGTGCTACCAGAAATGAAACTTATTGCAATTCCCCAAAAAATTAAAAACATTCCATAGATCAAAGATAATTTTTCTATGCTTTTCCCAAAAACAGTAAATTCTTTTTGCTCCATATCCATATATTTACCAATTTCACCCTTTTTTCTTAAATTTAATGAAATACAGGGGTTGATATTTCATCAAAATTAATTATATTTATCTTACATCCCTTTAACAATCAATTACATGAAACTTCAAGACTTAAAAAGAAAAAACCCAGCAGACCTTATTTCAGAGGCGGAAAAACTTGGTATCGAAAATCCAAGCACTTTACGTAAACAAGAGATTCTTTTTGCAATTTTAAAGAAACTAGCTGAAAAAAATGAGCAAATAAGTGCATCGGGTGTTTTAGAGGTATTACAAGACGGTTTTGGTTTTTTAAGGGCAATAGAGTCAAATTATTTACCTGGTCCAGATGATATATACGTAAGCCCAAGTCAAATCAGACGTTTTGGTTTGAGAACGGGAGATTCAGTTGAGGGTGAAATTAGAGCTCCTAAAGAAGCAGAAAGATACTTCGCTTTATTAAAGATAAATAATATAAATTTTGACAATACAGAGAAAGCCAGAAATAAAATTGCATTTGACAACCTAACGCCTCTATATCCAAATGAAAGAATAAAACTCGAAGTAGAAACTAACAAAGTCGAAAAAAAACCTGATAACACATCAAGACTAATTGATTTGGTAAGTCCGATTGGTAAGGGGCAAAGATCGTTGATAGTTTCACCGCCAAGAGCAGGTAAAACTATGATTTTGCAAAATATCGCTCAATCGATAACAGCAAATCATCCAGAAGTTTATTTAATGGTTTTACTTATTGATGAAAGACCAGAAGAAGTAACTGATATGCAAAGATCAGTTAAAGGCGAAGTAGTTTCATCTACTTTTGACGAACCCGCTTCAAGACACGTTGCAGTAGCAGAAATGGTTATTGAAAAAGCAAAACGACTTGTTGAGCATAAAAAGGATGTTGTTATACTATTAGACTCCATCACTAGACTTGGCAGAGCCTATAACGCAGTTGTACCAAGCTCAGGTAAAGTATTAACAGGAGGTGTTGATGCTAACGCATTGCAGAGGCCTAAAAGATTTTTCGGAGCAGCAAGGAATGTTGAACAAGGTGGATCGTTAACAATTATATCGACTGCACTTATTGACACTGGTAGTAGGATGGACGAAGTTATATTCGAAGAGTTTAAAGGAACGGGTAATTCAGAGCTTATTCTTGATAGAAAAGTTGCAGATAAAAGAATTTTTCCCGCACTTGACATAACTAGGTCAGGAACTAGGAGAGAAGAATTGCTGTTTGAGAAGGACGATCTTGCTAAAATGAATGTGCTGAGGAGGATTATAAGTCCTATGGGAACTATGGACGGTATAGAGTTTTTGATTTCAAAAATTAAGGATACAAAGAATAATTCAGATTTTTTTAATTCAATGAATAAAACTAATTAATTAAAATTATTGAAGGGTTTTATTGTCTACTCTGCTTGCATGAAGATAAAATTCGATAATCTCCGACATCAATTTAGTTTTACCAATAATCGTTTTTGTTTCCAATAATTTTTGTTTTTCTTCATTAGATACAGGTGCAATCATCGCAAGTGTATTAATTTGTTGTGATTGGTCAAGCTTTTCGAATTCTTTCCAATTTAAAAGAAGTCCATTTTTCTTGAAAAAAACTTTAGCTTTATCTTTAAATAATTTCAGTCTTTCTCGTTCAATTAGAGCTTCATCATGGGAGACAAGATCAACATCAAAATTGTCGTAACTTACTTCAAATTCTCTGTATCTTTTTTTATTGTCGATTTCTTTAATTATTTCAAATCTTGTTACACCAACTAAGTTAATTATTACTCTACCGTCCCCGGTTTCATGTAAATCACTTATTTTACCCAAACATCCAATTCTGTATACTTCATTAGAATTTTTCTTTTCTTGAACCATTCCCATTAACTTGTTGTTATAATAGCTATCGTTTACCAGGTCTAAGTAGCGTGGTTCAAAAATATTTAAAGGTAAATTAGTTTTAGGAAAGTAGATCACCCCACTTAATGGAAAAATTGGTATTAATTTTGGAAATTTATTATTCATATATTCTATAATAGTGAGAAAAATAGGTTTGTGTCAATTTATAATACTTGCTTATATTTACCCCACAAATATAATAATTTCTTTAATAAGCGGGCATAGCTCAGTGGTAGAGCGTCTCGTTGCCAACGAGAAGGTCGAGGGTTCAAGTCCCTTTGCCCGCTCCAAAAAAGAAATATGGAAGATTTATCAAAAAAAAAATGTATACCATGTGACGGCAATATTCCGGCTATGGAAATAAATGAGATACACAAATATTTAAAAAAGGTTGACGGATGGGATGTAAAAAAAGACACAAAAGAAAGTTATTTTATTGAAAGAGATTTTAAATTCAAAAATTTTCAAGAAAGCCAAAAATTTGTGAACTCTGTTGGTGATTTAGCCGAAGAACAGGGTCATCATCCAGATGTATCATTTGGCTGGGGTTACGCGAAAATAAAAATTTTCACTCATGCAATACAAGGATTAGCTGAGAGTGATTTTATTCTAGCAGCAAAAATTAATAATTTATCTCAGTGATTAAAGTGTCTAAGGCCAGTCAAAATCATTTTTACTTTATTATTATCGGCCTCTTCAATTACCTCTTTGTCTTTTAACGAACCACCTGGTTGCACTACATTTTTTACGCCCGCTTTAGCTAAACTTTTAATACCATCTCTAAAGGGAAAAAAAGCATCTGAAGCCGCATAAGAATTTTTAACTTTATTTTTACGAAAAATTCTGGCTTTTTGAATTGCTATCTTACAACTATCCAGTCTACTTGGTTGCCCTGCACCAATTCCAATCGTTGACATATCTTTTGTAATCACAATCGCATTAGATTTTACAAATTTACAAACTTTATTTGCAAATTCTAGTTCTTTCAAATCTTTACTGCTTGGCTTTATTTTGGAAACAAATCTTAACTTTTTGCTATCCATAATTCTCAGATTTTTCTCTTGCATTAAAAATGAGTTATCAAAAAACTTTGTGATTGTTTTGTTAAGACTCTTGTACTTAGAAAAATTTATTAATCTAAGGTTTTTTTTGGATTTTAATATATTCAATGCTTGTTTATCAAATCCCTTTGAGACTACCACTTCACAAAAATTTTTAGTAATTTCAGTTGCTGTTTTTTTGTCAATCTTAAAATTACATGCAATAATTCCACCAAATGCACTCACAGGATCACAGGCAAAAGCATTTTTAAAAGATAATAACCTTGATCTGTTGCTCGACACACCACAAGGATTACCGTGTTTTATTATTACGGTCGTATTTGATTTTTTAAAATAAGATAGAATATCTAAAGATGAATATATGTCTGAATAATTATTGAAACTTAAATCTTTTCCATGAATTTTCCTTAACCCTGTTTCTCTATCTTTAAAGTCATTTATATAAATTGCTGCCTTTTGATGAGGATTTTCACCATATCTCAATGATTTATATTTTCGACCAAAAAATACTTTCCGGTCGGGAAAATTGATTTGAAGTTTCTTATTAAACCAATTCGTTATCATTGCATCATAATAAGCCGTCAAACCGAAAGCTTTGCTGGCGAGTTTTTCCCTATACTCTAGTTTAGTCGACCCCTTTCCTTTTACTAATTCTCTAATGAATTCTTTATAATCCTCTATATTTGTAATTATCAAGACGTTTTTAAAGTTCTTTGCAGCTGCTCTAACCATTGTAGGTCCACCAATATCAATGTTATCTATTATTTGTTCATGATTCTTAGTTTGTGTTACAACTTTTTGAAAAGGGTAAAAATTTACTATTATTAAATCTATGGCAGGAAATTTTTTTCCTTTCATTTCTTTCAGATGTGTTTTCTTTTTTCTATCATGCAAAATTCCAGCGTGAATTTTTGGGTGTAAAGTTTTTACTCTCCCATCTAACATTTCCTTAAAACCAGTATATTTTGATATTTCAATACTCTTGTAACCCTTTTTTTTTAAATACTTATGAGTACCTCCAGAGCTTATAATCTTAACCTTAAATTTATTTAAAACTTTAACTACATCTAACAAGTTTTCTTTATTAGAGACTGACAATAAAGCATTTTTGATTTTTACGTTCGTCATTTACAAATTTTTTTTTATTGACCATTTAATAACATTATTGTCTCTTAATCTACCTGATAGATTAATACATAGATTTTTAAGTATCTTATTTTTTCCCATATAGATGCCTTCCTCAACTTTTGTACTTATTTTATCACTACTAAATAGTAATGATTTATTTTTACTAAATTGTATTAAATAATTTTCACCACTCATAGTTTTGATTACTTGTATCTCAGGATATAAGTGAAAACGTATATCAAAAAATATGTTTTCACTAGCATTATCAGAGATAAATTCATCTGAGCCATAAACATTTCCATCCTTTTTATTTAATTCGATTTGCCTTCTAATTATACAGCCATACTTTTTATAATAGGCATCATGAGATGCGATACATATAATTTTTGTATCATCGTTAATGAACTCGGTATCGTAAATCTTAAAAGAGTTTTTATAATTAAATATCTCATCTTTTTTAATCACAGACTCATTATTTAAGGTAATAGTAGATTGTGCCGAAGATAACCTGCTTAACCTTTCAGCTTTTTTAGAAATTTTAGATCCATATCCACAATTAGTTATTATTTTTTTTCCTTCAGAAAAATATTCAAAAGATAAAGGTCCAAATTGGTAATTATAAGAATGTAACTTCTTTGGAGGACCGCCTACATCTATATAGACGGTGTCTTTTTTATTCTTTAAGATTACTATATCTCCGATGGGTGATTTTACTTTTTTAATCTTAAGATTTAGATTTACTAAATAATCTTCAAAATTTTCAGTGCTAACCTCATTTACTCCGTTGAATAATGGTAGTTTATTTTCAGGAGTAATAAGGGTTTTTAAATAAGATAAATTTTTATCAATAGCTTGGTGCAAATAGTCTGGTAAATTTTTATGTGCTTCAACAGCGGACTCTTTAAGGAGGATTAAATATTTCAAATTTTTAAATAAATGATTAATATTTCTAGTATGAGGAAAAAAATCATTATTATAGAGATATTTTAAACTCTTTTCTAGTTCTTTAACGGCGTACTCATAGTAATTATTGTATTCTCTAAAAATCATTCCCGTCAAAGAAACAGCAACTAAAATTTGTATCCTCGTATTTATATTTTTTTCTAGATTTATATTTTTCTTTATATGGTTGGTTTGAACTACAATGGACTTAATGAATTGGTTCTTAAAATTAATATTCTTGCTATCAAGAATTATGTCTGCATTTAAAATCCAACTTATTATTCTTTTACTTGTAGTTTTTAGGCCCCAGCTAGCACTATTATATGATTCGTTATAGACTAACCAATTGCTTATTATTTTTCTTACGGAGGATGCTTCCTGTTTCCTATCAATGAGGCTGAGCCATAAAAAGTTATGTAAGCTTAATTCTCTTTTAGAACTTAATTTTTTGTCCCAAAAATTTTCAGTACTAATGTTAGATATTTTAAACAAATTATTATTTTGGTTAATAAAACTTGATAATAAGTATGATCTAGGAAAAAAATTAAATTGGTCGGGTAATTTTGAGTCTAAAGATTTTCTGTACCAATTAGTTCGATAATAGGCTTTAGTAAACTGATTAGTAAATTCATCTTTAAATTTTAAAAGATAAAAAAAGACAGTGCTTATTTTAAACATTTCTAACTTGTTCTTAGCAAGTTTATATTTTTTTTAAGATCTTGGTTGTTTTCTTTAAATATTGTAGATCCAGATACCAAAACATTTGCGCCTGCCTCTTTCGCGTCTCTACAATTTTCAAAATTAATACCACCATCTACCTCCAGATCAATCTTAAGATTCTTATCTTTTATTATTTGATTTAAGGACTTAATTTTTTTTAGGACTTCAGGCATAAATTTTTGTCCACCGAAGCCTGGTTCTACGCTCATAACGAGTATCAAATCTATACTTTCTAGGTGGTCGAGTATTGATTCAATTTTAGATTTAGGCTTTAGCGATATTCCAACTTTTTTATTATATTTCTTTATCAATTTTATAGTTTTTTTGGTATCTGGTGTAGCTTCCGGGTGAAATGTTATGATATCTGAGCCGGCATTAGCAAATTCCTCTATATATTTATCTACAGGTGAAATCATAAGGTGAACATCGAAAATTTTTTTGGTCAAGGGTCTCAAATTTCTAATTACGTCTGGCCCAATAGTGATATTTGGAACAAAGTGTCCGTCCATTACGTCAACATGAATATAATCAGCACCCGCCTTATCTAGCAGTTGAACCTCGTCACCTAGTTTACTGAAGTTTGCAGAAAGAATTGAAGGAGAAATTTTTATTTTAGAAGGCATATTTTATTTATATTTTAATTAAAAAGGTTGTCAAAAAAATTATTTATCCGGACTAAATAATCTGTAAAGCTCTCTAGAAAATTCACTATCTATTGGGAATGACAACATACCCATACTTCCGTAGCCAAGTAGCCATGGCATTAGATAGAATCTTATTAAATAAAAGTAAAATGCAACATACAAGGGTACTATTGGCCTAGCCAGGAACTCGGGTGTAATACGATCAAAAATTTTTAATATAGGATTAGTTAATTTAACAAACGCTCGCATGAAAAAAAAACTTGAGTCCTCTTTTTGGAATATATTCATTGCGGCTCTTCCTATTAAAGTATACATGACCAATCCAAGAGCATAGTCTAAAATATAAATCCAAATGGGCATATTATATTTATATCTTTTTTGAACAAAAAAAAAGGGGCGATAATTTCGCCCCTTTTTTGTTAAATTAATTATTCTTTAGTGTTGTCTACCAAGAATAGCTTTTCCGCTAGGAATTCTAACTTCATCAACCATTCTTTGTGTAGCAGCGTCTGGAGCTTTGGTCATTAAACTTACAACAACCATTACTACTAAACATACCGGAGCACCAATTAGACCAAATCTTAAGTGGTCAATACCTAACCATGCAGGGTTACCCAAGAATTTAGGGTATACATAAATTAAGTAGGCTGTTCCAGATGCAAGACCAGCCAATATACCAGCTATTGCACCTTCTTTAGTAGCTCTCTTCCACCATACACCAAGTACAAGTGGGAAGAATAAGCCTGACATCGCAAAGTCAAACGCCCAAGCAACTGCACCAAGGATACTAGTGATACGCATTGATGCTATATAAGCACCAGCCGCACCCACAACAACTAATAGTACTCGTGCAACTATTAGTCTTTTTCTAACATCCGCTTTTGGATCAATCATGTTGTAGTAAACATCGTGCGATAACGCATTCGAAATCGCAAGTACTAATCCGTCTGCAGTTGACATCGCAGCAGCCATACCACCAGCAGCAACTAGGCCAGAAATCACGTATGGTAATCCCGCAACTTCAGGGGTTGCAAGAACTACTACACCTGTTCTCATGAACCATTCGTTCAACTGTAGTATGCCGTCACCGTTAAAGTCTGCTATGAACACTTGCTTCTGAGAGGACCACTGTTTGACCCACTCTATATTATTAACATCAGCTATAGATTTTCCAATTATACCCGTTGGTAAATTTGGATCCATCAATGATATTTTAGAAAGTGTTGCTAGCATTGGCGCTGAAGAGTACAGCAAGAAAATGAAGAATAGTGACCAAGCCACTGATTTTCTAGCTGATTTTACTGATGGAGTTGTAAAGTATCTCATTAAAATATGAGGTAACGATGCAGTTCCAACCATCATACAGATCGCAAGTGAAATATATTTCCACACTGCCATACCACCTGCTGCTATTCCAGAGTGTGGTACCGCAATAGATTTTAATCCACCTGGTACTCCAGCGGCTTTAACATCTGCCGCACTGTTTTTAACTAAACCGAATTGTTGTTCAAGTTCGCCAATTCTAGCTACTTCATCACCTAACATTAGGTGAGGAAAGAAACCTGCTCCAATTCTATTACTAATCCAGAATACTGGAATTAAGTAAGCTACAATTAGAACAATGTATTGAGCTACCTGCGTCCATGTTACGGCTCTCATTCCACCTAACATTGAACACAATAAGATACTGACTAAACCTACCCAAACACCAGCTTCAAACGGAATTCCTAAAGCTCTAGCAGCAATAGTTCCCGTAGCGTTAATTTGTGCAGTCACATAAGTGAACGAAGCTAATACAAGAACTAATACCGCACAGAAACGTACTCCGTTTCCTCCGTATCTTGTTCCTATAAAATCCGGCACTGTGTAACAACCAAATTTTCTTAGATAAGGTGCTAATAAAGTTGACACAAGTACATATCCACCTGTCCAACCTACTAAGAAGGCCATATAACTATAACCACCAAAGTAAACACCACCAGCTAATGCTACGAATGATGCACCTGACATCCAGTCAGCTGCAGTTGCCATTCCATTAAATACTGTTGGGACTTGTCTTCCAGCAAGATAATAAGCATCCACCTGGATGGTACGTGACAAGTAACCAATTAAAGCATAAATCGCGACAGTGAATGCCACAAACATTATACCAATTGCTTTTGCCGA
Source organism: uncultured Pelagibacteraceae bacterium (assembly GCA_902622825.1). Classification (GTDB taxonomy): domain Bacteria; phylum Pseudomonadota; class Alphaproteobacteria; order Pelagibacterales; family Pelagibacteraceae; genus Pelagilacustribacter. The sequence goes on along the minus strand of CACNRH010000001.1, from coordinate 17,820 downwards.
AGCACCTGCTTGCTCTGCGATCGCCATAAGAATGATGAACACAAGGAAGCCACCAGTGTACAAGCCGTATATCTTTGGAAGATTTTGTATAAATCCACCTTTAAGCATTAATCCTCCTTCTCTCCGAAACCAAACTCTTCGTCGATTTTTTCTTGTCTGTTAGCAAACCAGAATATTATAAGTACAAATGCAAGAAGTGATCCTTGAGCTGTCATATAATAACCCAGCGGATAACCAAGAAAACTCATCGAGTTGATTTCATAACCGAAAAGGAAAATTACCATAGAGAAGAAAGCCCAAAGAGCCAATGTTACAAACATATGAACTTTAGTCTTTTCCCAATGTTTTTCTTTATTTGACATATTTCCCCCTGTTATTTTACGTTAACGTAACTTAATGGTAGGGATCTTACCCATCTAGCCGTTAATTAAAAGTTAAAAAAACCATTTTGAAGTGTTATAATCCTTGTAAAATAAAGCCATTTTGAGCTATGGGAGAATATACAACTTGAAATTGAATATTAATTCACTTTTTAAAATTATTTCTGCTGTTAGAGAATATTTATTTTCTTACCAAAAATTTGGTAAAAAATTTCAATTAGTAAATACTCTCAGTGATCTAGTAAGTTTTATTAATGAAAGATCTGCATATGTTACCCAAACAACATTGTACGGCTATTTAAAAACAAGAATGGGATTAAAATATGCTTTAATGTTTAGCGAGGATATTTTTATCCAGTCAGTAAATAAATCTAAGTGGAATATTTTTGTTGTGGCTGTCTCTGATCTCACGTTATTTACAGTTTCAATATTATCAAATAGAAATCAGTTAAATTTGAGTAATGATAGCATAATTAAAATTTACAAATCTGTTTTGGATGATCAAATTACAAAAGGCATGCCAGAAGAATTACTGGGCTCCTCCCTGGAGAAATTTAAGGATAGAATAAATAATACTAATATAAATTTTTATTCAAGAGAAAAGCCTTTCGAGTTAAGTGGTTTAGCTTTATATGAATGGTCGCCGATCGCTGACAACTTAAAAGTATTAGATAAAGAGATAGTTTTAAATTCAATAAAAAATAAATGGATGCATGTAATTAACGATTTTGATAAATTAAGTAAGAATTTTAAAAACTAATTTCTATTTTGTCTGTTCTCGATTAAAGACTCAACAACACTAGGATCCGCCAATGTTGTCGTGTCTCCTAATTCATTATATTCATTAGCTGCAATTTTCCTTAAAATTCTTCTCATAATTTTTCCGGATCTAGTCTTCGGTAATCCTGGTGCGAATTGTATTAGATCAGGAGTTGCAATCGGTCCAATTTGTTTTCTGACCCAAAGCTTAAGTTCTCTTTCAAGGTCACCGTTTGGTTGTTCGCCAGCATTTAGAGTCACATAACAATATAAACCATTTCCTTTAATGTCGTGCGGATATCCAACAACTGCAGCTTCTGCTACTTTTGGATGAGCCACAAAAGCACTCTCTATTTCTGCAGTGCCGAGGTTATGCCCTGACACAATAATAACATCATCAACTCGCCCAGTAATCCAATAGTAACCGTCTTTGTCTCTTTTACAGCCATCGCCCGTAAAATACTTGCCATCAAATTGTGAAAAATAAGTATCAATAAATCTCTGATGATCGCCATAAACTGTTCTCATCTGACCTGGCCATGAGGCAGACATGCACAATCTACCTTTGCAAGCACCTTTCTGAACATTACCGGCTTCGTCTACAATTACTGGCTTGATACCGTAAAAAGGTTTTGTTGCAGACCCAGGCTTCAAATCAATTGCTCCGGGTTGAGGCGAAATTAAAATGCCACCTGTTTCAGTTTGCCACCATGTATCTACAATTGGGCATCTAGAATCTCCAACAGTTTTATAATACCACATCCAAGCTTCTGGATTAATCGGCTCACCAACCGTTCCTAGCAACTTTAATGATTTCCTGCTTGTTTTTCTTACTGGACTGTCACCTTCTCTCATCAAAGCTCTAATGGCCGTTGGTGCTGTGTAAAATATATTAACTTTATATTTATCGACTATTTGCCACCATCTCGAGCTATCAGGGTAGTTAGGTACTCCCTCAAACATTATCGTTGTAGCACCATTTGAGAGTGGTCCGTATATGATATAACTATGACCTGTGACCCAACCTATATCAGCTGTACACCAATAAATATCTTTTGGCTTGTAATCAAAAATATATTGGTGAGTCATCGAAGCGTATACTAAATATCCTCCAGATGTATGTAACACTCCCTTAGGCTTTCCAGTAGATCCAGACGTATACAATATGAAGAGTGGGTCTTCAGCATTCATCTCCTCCGGTTCACATTTTGCCGATACTTTTGAGATAAGCTCCTCATAAGAAACGTCTCTTTCGTTTTCCCAATTCACTTGGTTGCCAGTCCTTTTGACAACAACACATTTTTTTATATTAGGACATTGTAAAAGAGCTTCATCAGCAATTTTTTTAAGAGGAATAATTTTGCCTCCTCTGACACCCTCATCCGCAGTTATTAGATAATCTGATTTACAATCATTGATTCTTGTCGCAATCGAGTCAGGTGAAAAACCTCCAAATATTATCGAGTGTATTGCGCCTATTCTCGCACAAGCTAGCATTGTATAAGCAAGCTCTGGTATCATAGTTAGATAGATTGTAACTCTATCTCCTTTTTGTACTCCTATACTTTTAAGTGCGTTAGCTGCTTTACAAACGTTTTTGTGTAGTTCTTTGTATGTAATCTTTTTTTGATCTCCAGGATCGTCACCAACCCAAATTATTGCAGTTTTTTTTCCATTCTTTTTTAAATGTCTATCAATGCAATTTGCCGAAACATTTAATGTACCGTCGTAATACCATTTGATCCTTACATCTTCTTTACTATATTTTACGTCTTTAATTCTTGAGTATGGCTTTATCCAATTAATTCTTTTTCCCTCTTTTTTCCAAAATGCATCATTTTCTTTAACGGAAGTATTGTATTTTTTTTGATATTTTAATTTATTTACATAAGCTTGATTACTCCAATGGTCCGACACTTGTATTAATACATTGCCTTCTTCGTCTTTACTTATATGAAGTTTTTTCGATTTTTTAACAATTTTTTTAGAAATCTTTTTTCTTCTAATTTTCTTTCTTTTTTTCTTAGAAGTTTTTTTAAAGATTCTTCTTTTTTTAATTTTTTTTGCTTTTTTTCGTCTTTTTTTCTTTGGCACTTTTAATCTCCCCTAACTTATTCTACCCATCTTACAAATTATTTTCCAGCTTTTAAAATCAATGGGCATTACAGACAATCTGGATTGTTTAATAAGCGGTAAATGGGAAATTTTAGGGTTTTTTTTAATGAATTCCAACTTTACTGGATTTTTAAACTTTTCAATGAACCTAACTTGAACAGCTACAAACCTACCGGATTTATCTGATTTATCTGGAAAAGCTGACTTAATGACTTGAACTACACCCACTATCTCTTTGCCTATGTTAGAATGATAAAAAAAGCATAAATCTTTTTTTTTCATCTTTCTCAGATAATTTGCTGCTTGATAATTTCTTACTCCATCCCATGGAGCACCTTTCTCAGCCATTTTAATTTGTTCATCAATCGACCAGACATCTGGCTCCGATTTTAATAACCAGTAATTCATTATATCTTCAAACCAGGTCCTTTCATAAATGGCGCTTTTGAGTCTAAAGGCCATCTAGATTTAGCTGTTACATTTAGTTGGTTGCCTTTTCTAAATTTAAAGTTTTGTATCCCTGCCCAAGCAATCATTGCAGCATTATCCCCACAAAATTCTTTGCTTGGAAAAATTGGATTAATTTTTTTGTTTCTGCATAACTCGCTTAATGCTTCTTTGATTTTTTCGTTGGCGGCAACACCTCCAGCAACAATCAGGTCAGCACTATTCTTTTTAGTCAAATCTCTAAATTGTTCTATCGCTACCGATGTCTTTTTTTTTAAAATATCAATCACAGTTTTTTGGAATGATGCAGCCAAATTTAATTTTAATCTTTTATCTTTTTTTATTTTTTGAGCCTCACGCAAAACTGCAGTCTTTAATCCAGCAAATGATAAATTACATCCTCCTCTATTTAAAATTGGCCTTGGTAAAATAAAAAAATTTTCATCTCCCTTTTTTGCTTTAATTTCTAAATTAGGCCCACCTGGATAACCTAAATCTAAAATTTTGGCTGTTTTATCAAAAGCCTCGCCTAAAGCATCGTCTATTGTAGTTCCAATTTGTTTGTACCTTCCAACTCCCTTAACGATAATGTATTGAGAATGACCGCCTGAAATTAAAAGCAAAAGATAAGGAAATTTAATTTTTTTTTCTAAGCCTGGACTTAAAGCGTGACCTTCAAGATGATTGACTGCAATAAAAGGTTTCTCCAAAAATGCCGCTAAAGATTTACCAATATTCAAACCAACATTTAAACATACTGTTAATCCTGGACCGGCTGTGGCAGCAATTCCGTCGATGTTTTTTAGATGCACCCCCCCTTTTCTAAGTGCCTCATTAATTATAAAATCTATATTTTGCATATGTGATCTTGCGGCAAGCTCAGGCACTACACCACCAAATCTTTTATGCTCTTTTATTTGACTAGAAATTATGTTTGAAATTACGTGGGGTTTTTTGTTATCATAAATCACGATTGAAGCTGCTGTTTCGTCACAGCTTGTCTCAATTCCTAAAAAAGTTAGTTTTTTTTTCATAAGATCAGATAGTATAAATTACTGAGTCTATAATTTAAATGTATAAAAAAATTATTATTGGAACAAGAGGCAGTAAATTATCCTTAGCTTATGCTGGAAGAGTTAAGAATTTATTGGTGGGCTTAGATCAGTCTCTTAAAAATCAAATTGAAATAAAGATTATTAAAACTACTGGTGATTTAAACGTTGATAAAAAGATCTCAGAATTAGGAGGAAAAAATTATTTTTGTAAAGAGATAGAGGATCAGCTCCAAAATAAAAAAATAGATGTAGCGGTACATTCATTAAAAGACATGGAAACATTTGAAAATAAAAAATTAGTAGTTGCAGCATACCTAAAAAGAAACGATCCAAGAGATATTCTAGTAATGAAAGACAAAACTTCTATTTCCTCCAGCGAGAATTGCTTAATAGGCTCAAGTTCAAAAAGGCGAGAATTACAAATGAAATTGGTATTTAAAAATTTTGTCACGAAACAAATAAGAGGCAATATTGACACAAGAATAGAAAAGGTTAACGAAGGTAAATTTGACGGTGTCATGTTAGCTGCAGCAGGATTAAAAACGTTGAACCTTGAGAGTTATATAAGTAGATATTTCTCAATCAACGAGATAATTCCTGCAGCAGGCCAAGGAGTAATAGCGGTTCAATGTAGATCTGATGAAAAGGAAATAAAAAAAACTCTCAGTAAAATTAGCGATGATGATACAAAAATATGCGCCTCTTGTGAAAAGGAGCTTCTCAAAACAATCCGAGGCGATTGTCATACAGCTGTTGGAGCATATGCAGAGATAAAGAGTAATAAGCTAAGATTAATTGCAAAACTGTTTTCTGATGATGAAAAAAGATATTTTTATTCAGAGGCCTCTGGCGCCGCAAGTGAGTACAATGAAATTGGTAAAAAAGTCGGCTTAGAATTGCTAGAAAAATCAGGGGATAGTTATAAAAAGAAATCATGAATATTATTATTACTCGTCCACTAATTGAAATTGAAAATTTGATGGCTGATTTATTTAACCTTGGCCATAGAATAATTCATATCCCAACATTAAAGATTGAACCTATTCAAATCCCAGAAATAAATTTTACAGAATATGACGGTATAATATTTACTAGCGCGAACGCAGTTAGACATATTCCCAATAAAAATGGCAGGTCATCCGTAAATTGTTTTTGTGTAGGATCAATGACCGAAAAGGTTGCTAGAGCAAATGGTTTTTCAAAAACTATTTCAGCGAATGGCACGGTGAATGCACTTAAAAATCTTATTGTTAATTCAGATTTTATTAAAAAAAAAGCAAAACTTGCCTATGTGTGCGGAGACAACATATCAATTGATTTACAATCTGAACTTAAGTCAGAAGGCTTTATCATCGAGAAAATTATAAACTATTCCTCAATAAAGATTAATGAACTAAACAACTCAAATCACGAACTAATAAAAAAATATCCACCAGACGTAATATTTGTTTATTCTTTAAGAAGTGCTGAAAGTTTTGTTAATATTGTTAAAAATTACTCTTTATTACCGATGATGACACAATCAAAACTTATGTGTATAAGTAGAAAAATTAAAGAATATTTTATATCGGAAGGGTGGTCAAAATTAGAAATTTTTAATCCTGGAGATGAAATATTAATATTAAATAAATATAAAATATGAGTGCTTTAGAAAAATTTACAGATTTATTTTTGGATGTTTGGAAGAATGGGATATCTGGAGTTAACATTTCAGAAATTCTTATAGCAATAACGATATTTTTTTTCTTTTTATTTTTAAGAGGGATCTTTGCCAAGTTTGTAGTGAAAAGACTTGAAAAATTCGTTTCAAAGTCGACTAATAAGTTTGACAATACTCTAGTAAATTCAATGGAGGGGCCGGCTAAATTTTTTCCTATCGTTCTAGGTTTTTTTATCGCTACCACGTATCTAACTGTTGATGGCGAAGGAGTTTTATTTATAGACAAGTTAAACCGTTCACTAATTACTATTTTAATTTTCTGGACTTTTCATCAAGCTATTGGACCGTTATCAGTATTAATTAAATCAGTGGGAGATTTATTATCCAAAGATTTAATTGACTGGATAATCAAAGCAATCAAAATATTAATTTTAATCTTGGGATTAGCTGCTGTCTTAGAAATTTGGGGGATTAAGATCGGTCCAGTTATTGCTGGTTTAGGTTTGTTTGGCGTTGCAGTAGCTTTAGGCGCTCAAGATTTATTTAAAAATTTAATATCAGGAATTTTAGTTCTTGTAGAAAGAAGATTTCAAGTTGGGGACTGGATATATGTTGAAGATGTAATAGAGGGAACAGTTGAGAGCATAGGATTTAGATCGACAGTAATAAGAAGATTTGACAAGTCACTAGCAACAATACCTAATTTTCAATTTGCTGAAAATGCAGTTATCAATAATACTCAGATTACTAATAGAAGAATTTCCTGGGTTATTGGACTAGAATATAGAACCACTTCAGAACAACTTAACAATATCAAAAAAGAAATACTAAATTACATCAAGACCGATAAAGATTTTAAGACTTCAGATGATGTTTTGCTATCTGTAAAGATTGACCAATTTGCAGCTAGCTCTATTGATATTAAATTAATTTGTTTTACTAAAACATCGCATTACAAAGAGTGGTTAAATGTTAAAGATAAGTTAGCAATAGAAATTAAGAATATTGTTGAGAGAAACAAGGCCTCTTTTGCCTTCCCAAGCACTTCAATATACGTGGAAAAAAACTAGATGAAATCTTTATTAATTTTATTTGATAACATTGTAACAATTTATATTTGGATATTAATAATAAATGCAGTTTTAAGCTGGCTTGTAGCTTTTAGTGTTCTAAACACAAGCAACAGATTTGTTTATTCCATTTTAGATGTTTCGTATAGATTAACTGCACCACCATTAAATTTCATCAGAAAATATCTTCCTAATCTTGGTTCAATAGATATATCTCCTGTGGTTTTAATACTGTTATTAATGTTTTTGAGAAATTTAGTTTTTGAATTTTTAGCACCTACTTTATTTTAATATGATTATAGACGGAAAAAAATATTCAGAAGAAATTAAAAATGAAATTAAAAGAGAAATAAATGAATTGAAAAAGAAAAAAAATGAAATACCTTGCTTAGTAGTTATTCTTATAGGAAGTTTTGAGCCAAGTAAAATTTACGTAAGAAATAAAGAGAAGGTCGCTAATGAGGTTGGCATAAAATCTAAAATTTTAAAATATCCAGTTGATATTAAAGAACAGGAAATTTTGAACAAAATAAAGGAACTAAACAATGATAAAGATGTTCATGGAATACTTGTTCAGTTACCGCTACCTAAACAAATTAATGTTAAAAATATCATTAACTCTATTGATCCAAAAAAAGATGTAGATGGTTTCAACCCGATTAATGTAGGTAATTTAGCTTCTGGTTATAAGTCCATAGTCCCATGCACTCCTCTTGGATGTATGATCTTGATTAAGAAAATTGAAAAAAAAATTGATGGAAAGCATGCAGTAATAATTGGCCGTTCAAACTTGAATGGAAAACCTATGTCGCAATTGTTACTTAAAGAAAACTGTACAGTAACGATAGTGCATTCAAAAACTAAAGATATTAAAACAGAATGTAAGAAAGCTGATATTTTAGTTGCCGCTGCAGGTGTTCCAAATCTTGTTAGAGGAAGTTGGATAAAAGACGGATCAATAGTAATCGACGTTGGTATAAATAAAATTAATGGCAAACTAGTAGGAGATGTACACTTTGATGAGGCAAAAGAAAAAGCAAGAGCCATAACTCCTGTTCCAGGAGGAGTCGGCCCAATGACCATCGCTTGCTTATTAAAAAATACTTTAGAGTGTTTTAAAGATCTGTAATTCTTTTTCCTGTCAATTTTAAATATTTACTATTCCTAAATCTAATAACAACTGTAGCTACAGCTACGATTAAGATGGCAAGTGAAATATAAATCAAGTTTGTTGGATCATTATCTTTATCTTGTAATATAATAAATCTAGCTAATGCGGTTATGGCGATTATCATTGGATAGGTAATTCTTACTGATCTTGTCTCCCAGTATGATCTGACCAATCCAATTACTTCTATGTAAATGAACATTAATAACAAATCAGCTAGTCCAATATTCCTATTGTCATACATTTCTTTTATTTCGATAAAGAAGGCAATGATGGTAGCTATTAGAACTATTAATACGGCTACTAACTGAATATTACGAATCGTTGTGTTCATATTTCATAATAACAAGTTTTAATTATTTTTTTAATTGTTTTGAGTGAAATCTTATAAATTTTTCAATATTTGCCTTATTAAATGTTTTATTTTCCTCAAAAGATACTTTTTTTTCTGAATATGCCTTACTTTTAGTTATCCTTGATTGTATTATTATATTTCCTTTGTAGAGCTTTAATTTAATAGAACCATTTACCTTTTTCTTATTTTTATCAATTATTTTTTGAATTTTAAACCTCTCTTTTGAATACCAATATCCATTATAAATTAGTTCGGCATATCTAGGCATAACCGATTCTTTTTCATGCATTGTTTTTTTATCCAATGTGACAGACTCCATGGCTCTGTGCGCAAACAACAACACAGTGCCTCCTGGAGTTTCATAAACACCTCTTGATTTAATTCCAATGAATCTGTTTTCAACTAAATCAACTCTACCAATTCCATTATTTCCTGCTAATAAATTCAGTTTCTCTAGAATTTTAGAAGGTGATAATTTTTTTCCATTCAAACCGAAAGGATTACTATTTTTAAAATTTATTGTTATAAAAGTCGGTTTGTTAGGAGCTCTTTCTGGTGAAATAGTTCTTTGATAAATAAATTCAGGTGCTTTCGCACTTGGTTTCTCCAAAAGCTTTCCTTCAGTAGAAGTATGAAACAAATTATCATCCACTGAAAAAGGAGGAGCGCCTTTTTTGTCTTTTGGAATTGGAATGTTATTCTTTTTTGCATATTTAATTAAATCAGATCTTGACTGCATATTCCATATTCTCCATGGAGCTATTACTTTAATTTTTTTACTAAAATAAGAATATCCCAACTCAAATCTAACTTGATCATTACCCTTACCAGTAGCTCCGTGTGAGACTGCATAAGCACCAAATTTTTTGGCAACTAAAATTTGTCTTTTTGCGATTAAAGGTCTTGCTATTGATGTGCCCAATAAATAAACACCTTCGTAGATAGCATGACCTCTTATCATGGGAAAAACATAATCTTTTACAAATTCGTCTTTTAGATTTTCGATAATAATTTTTTTAACACCAAATCTTTTTGCATTTTTAATTATCTTCCTTTTATCCATGACTTGACCTATATCAGCTGTGTAAGCAATTATTTCTGCTTTATAATTTTCCTGAAGCCATTTTAAAATTATCGATGTATCAAGACCACCAGAGTACGCTAATACAATTTTTTTCATTAACTACAATTTTTTTTTGCTAAGTTATATGCTTTAGTAAACCCCATCATTGAATAATGATCAGTAGATTGCGTTCCCTTTGTAGAATTTCCTTTGATCATTAGATTGGTTGCTCTCTTCATAACTTTAATAAATTTTTGTTCCTCTCTCTCATCTAATAGCCATGCGAATTTATCTTGGGAAAAAAATGAAAAATTATTTTTACCTGATTTAGCACTGACTGAAGAAGATTTGTATTCGTGTCCGCTAGTAACGCTGACCTCATCTCTTATATTTTCATTTGGTCTGAAGGAAACAAACAATCTTGACTCACCCCTTTTAAAAGAATTAGGTGACCTCTTTACAGGTTTTGTTTGCGCAAAACAAATTTTACCTTTGTTACCATTGAAAGTGAATGTCTCCCAATTTTTAAATTTGCCACCTGAAATAGGCTGATTTGCATGCAGATCATTTGCGAATGCTAGTATAAAAAAAAATAAAATAAATGTAATGATTCTCATTAATACCTTCTAATACTAAACTATGATAAATTCAATGGATCGTATTATGGAGATGGATTAGGAATATTATTATGTATCATATCTATCTGATCCATTATTTCTTGCGAAAGCTCAATATTAACACTTTCGATATTTTCTTTTAACTGATCCATTGTGGTTGCACCTATAATGTTACTTGTAACAAAAGGCCTGGAATTAACAAAAGCTTGTGCGAGTTGTGTGGCCGTTAGTCCACTCTCCTCTGCAAGTTTAAAATATTTTTCATAAGCTTTTAATGCTATAGGATTTCCAAATCTCTCCCATCCTTTAAATAATGCATGTCTTGAATTTTTTGGCATTTTATTATTTCTAAACTTCCCAGAGAGGTATCCAGTTGCTAAAGGATAATAAGCTAGTAAACCACACTTATCTCTAATTGATATTTCGGATAAAGCAACCTCATATGTTCTATTAGTCAAGTTATATGGATTTTGTATGGACATCATTCTTGGTAAATTTTTATTCTCAGAAAGTCCTAAATATTTTGATAACCCATAAGCACTTTCGTTAGAAACGCCCACATATTTAATTTTACCTTTTTTTATAAATTTTGCTAAAGCTAACAAAATAGTTTCAAAGTCGTGCCACTTCCCCTCTTTATCTTTATGAACATAACCAATCTGTCCAAAATTATTTACAGATCTTTCTGGCCAATGAAGTTGATAAAGATCGATGTAATCAGTCTTGAGTCTTTTTAAGCTTCCATCAATAGCTTTTTCTAAATCAGACTCATTATAACAGTTTTTTCCCTCTCTTATCCAACTACATCTTGGCCCTGCAATTTTTGTTGCTAAAATTATTTTATTTCTATTTTTTTTTTTAGTGAACCAATTACCGATCATCTTCTCAGTTTTACCGTATGACTCCGCATTAGGAGGAACCGAGTATAGTTCTGCTGTATCAAAAAAATTTACCCCTTTTTCAAGCGCATAATCCATCTGTTCAAATGCGTCACTCTGGCTATTTTGTGTGCCCCAGGTCATCGTTCCTAGACAAATTAAACTTACATTTATATTCGTAGTACCTAACTTTTTGTATTTCATACTAAATTATTTAAATTATAGATCTATTTTTACTAAATTAAACATACATAGTTGAAAAATTCTAAAAATTTACTATATTAGAATAATGGAATTAAACAGACAAAAAACTACTATTAAATCTTCGGTTTCTGAGGCAATTATAGATCAGGGTTTAAGGTCATATATGCTCAAAGTGTATAATTATATGGCTTCAGGTGTGCTGTTAACTGGAGTTGTTGCGCTTTTTTTATTTAAAATGTCTGTTGTAACTGGCCCAAATGGTGAAATTTTAAGTCTTACAAACTTAGGAAACTCTATTTATAATTCTGGTTTAGCTTGGATAATAATGTTGGCTCCTTTAGGCGTGGTCTTTTATATGAGCTTTGGAATAGCTAAAATGAGTGCTTCAAAGGCGCAAACTGTTTTTTGGATATTTGCCGGATTAATGGGAGCATCTTTATCTTCAATTTTTCTTGCTTACACCGGCACAAGCATAACGCGTGTCTTTTTTATCACTGCTGGAACTTTTGGAGCAATGAGCATTTATGGTTACACGACTAAAAGAGATCTTACAAAATTAGGTTCTTTTTTATTCATGGGCTTAATCGGCATAATAATTGCTTCTCTAGTAAATATTTTTCTTAAATCGAGTATGATGTATTTTATAATTTCAATAATTGGAGTTTTAGTGTTTGTAGGTTTGACAGCTTACGATACGCAAAAAATTAAGAATATGTATTTAGCCAGCGATAGCGGTGAATTAATTGGAAAAAAAGCTGTTATGGGTGCGCTAACATTATACTTAGACTTTATTAACTTATTTATTATGCTCTTGAGACTTTTCGGTCAAAGAAGGTAATCAAATTACCAACTTCAATTTTAACCAGTTTTTATTTTTAATTAAACTTTCTAAGTTCTCAGATCTTTCAACGATAAATCCATTTCTATCTTTAAGAAGATAAGTTTCATCTTTATTTCTAGGGTTAATATTTTTCTGTATTTTAAGTATGGGTCTATCCGAACTTTTTTGGTAAATATCAAATGAAATTTCCTTAGGACCAATTGTTAATCCATAATCTTTCCACTCACCTTTAGACACCATTTTAGCGTATAAATCTAAAATAGTTTTCATTTCTTTTTTGATAAAGAAAAAACTTTTATTTCTTTTTTTTTTATCGTTATTAACAATTAGTTTTATTTTTTTCATATTTTGTATTTATTGATTAAGGGTACCTGAAAAATAGTAAAAATAAATGTCAGAGGCAAAATTACCCACACTTTAAATATCACCCAAATTTGTTCTGTTTGAGTTCTCCATACCAGTTCATTAAGTCCTGCTAAAAATATGAAGAAATATGCCCACCTATAATTTAATTTACTCCACCCAATATCATCTAATTGTATAGTCTTACTTAACATTATTTTTAATAAGTTTTTTTGAAAAAGTTTTTGTCCCAAAATCAATGTTAACGCAAATATCAAATTAACTATTGTTGGTTTTAAATATATGAAGATCGGATTATTAAAGTAATAACTTAAGCCCCCCAAACAAAGAAATTATTACAGCACCAATAAGAGGAACGAATGGAATTTTCTTTTCTAGGAGGAACACAACTATTACTGACAACAATGTCGCAATAATCAAAGGTGGAATGGCTTTTATTAAATTATTGTCACTAATCTTATAAAAGTAAAAAAAAACCAAAAGTGGCCCAAAATCGGTAATAAATTTTATGACTGACTTATTCACAAAATAAACTTAGCACAATTTTTTTTATTTTGAAATTATATGTTGCTTTTAACTTAATTTTAATTATCTTAATTAAATGTCAATTAATAAAGCAAAGTTTTCAATAGGCGATGTAGTTAAACACAGACATTTCGATTTTAGAGGTGTTATATATGATGTTGACTTTGAATTTAATAATACTGAAGAGTGGTACCAATCAATTCCTAAAGACGTGAGACCAAGAAAAGATCAGCCATTTTATCATTTGTTAGCAGAAAGCAACGAAGTGACATATGAAGCATACGTATCAGAGCAAAATTTATTATCGGATGATTCCGGAGAGCCTGTTAAGCATCCATTAATAGAAGAAATTTTTGAGGGTAAAAAGGGCTCAGGATACTTTAAACCATCGAATTAATTACTGGCGCCATAAATTAAACATCTTTACTCCAAAACTATGACACTAAAAGTTTCTATTATGGAATGGTAGCCTAATTGAGGGTCATTTCATACTTCTTACTCCCTCTCGATCTTCAATTAGGCGTATTTGGAAACTTCACATAGATTAATTACTGTAGTAATAGTCTCTAATGTTAAGTTTTTTTTCACCAAGTAATATTTTTGTATATTTAAATAAAGTTATAGAATTTTTAAATTCAATTATTTTTATTGTATTAGTGGTTGCGTTGACCTTTGCTTTAGTCATTTCACCTCCAGATTATGTTCAAGGCAACGTAGTAAGAATTATGTATGTTCATGTACCAGCAGCATGGATTTCACTTGCCATTTTTTCAATCATGACTTTTTCTTACATAATAAATTATATATTTAGAATTAAAAATTTATTAATTATTAATTATTCGATAGCACCTATTGGTTTACTTTTTACTGCATTAGCTATTATAACCGGTTCTGTTTGGGGGAAGCCTACTTGGGGAACATGGTGGGCTTGGGATGCAAGACTGACATCAATGATTGTTTTAATGTTTTTTTATATTGCATTAATTTTATCTCTAAAATATCTGAATGATGAAAGGATAAAATTAAAAGTTACGACAACACTCTCAATCATAGGGTTTATAAATGTCCCCATTATTAGATACTCAGTTGATTATCTAAACACCTTGCATCAACCTACAAGTTTAAAGATTACAGGTACTTCAACGATCCATACAAGCTTTTTATTACCATTATTCTTAATGTTGCTTGTTTTTTTGATTTATTCTGCGTTAATTTTTCTAATGAAATATAAAACAGAAATCATTAAAATGAAGAAAAAAAGGTTAAAAAATTATGATTAAAGATATTTTGACAATGAACGGATACGGCTTTTATGTTTGGTTGTCTTTTGCAATTACATTTTTTTCTTGTATTTTTTACTACGTTAAAACATACAAGGAACTAAAGAAATATGAAAAAGAATTTGCTAAAGAATTAATGGAGCTTTCTGCGATTAATAGACAAAAATATCTAGATAATTCAAAAGTAGCTAATCAAATATTTTTATCAAAAAGTAAAACAATATAAAGCATTTTAAATGCTTACCAAAAAAGTAAAAAAAAAAATAATTTTAATCTCTTTAGTATTTTTATTTCTAAGTTCGGCTGTTTATTTCCTGTATTTTTCTTTAAACAAAAATTTATTATATTTTAAGACACCAACTGATATTTTTAACTCAGAGGATATTAATGTTAACAAAATATTTAGAGTTGGAGGCATGGTTAAAAAAAACTCAATTATTGTTAATCAGGAAGAAGTAAGATTTATTATAACAGATTTCAAGAATGAAATTTCCGTATCTTACAAAGGGGTTGTTCCTAATCTCTTTAGCGAAGAGAAAGGTGTTATAGCCGAAGGATCTCTTAAAGATAAGAAATTCTTTATTGCAAAAAAAATACTAGCTAAGCATGATGAAAATTATATGCCGCCAGAGCTAAAGAATCTAATTAAGGAATAATGCTAAGTTTATTTGGTAACTCATTAATATTAATATCGATCTTAACTTCAATTCTGATAGTTCTAAAATCAATACTAACACTCAATAATAAGGCGAGTTTAATTTCAATCAACATTAATAATTTAATAACATTTCAAACATCAATAATAATTGTCTCCTTTTTAACATTAGTATCGGCATTTATAATTTCTGATTTTTCCTTAATTACGGTTTATCAAAACTCTCATACTTTGAAGCCATTAATCTATAAAATTGCTGGAAGCTGGGGTAATCACGAGGGCAGCTTGTTAATGTGGATCGCTTTAATGTCTTTATTTTCTTTTTTATTTTTTATTAAAAAGAACCGTTACAAAAGAGAATATTTTCTTTTTACATTAATCGCTCAAACTTCTCTAATCTTGTTATTTCTAATTTTTTTAATTTTTTCTTCAAATCCTTTTTTAAAAATTTTACCTGAGCCCATGGAAGGTTTGGGTCTAAATCCAATTTTGCAAGATCCTGCATTAGCGATTCACCCACCTTTGCTTTACATCGGCTTTGTCGGATCCTCAATTTATTTTTCTGCAGCTATTGGAGCGCTTATGAGTAATATTGATGGTGCTGATTTTGCAAAATCAATAAAAAATTGGATAAAGATAACTTGGTTTTTTCAAACTATTGGAATTTTAGCAGGATCTATTTGGGCATATTATGAATTAGGCTGGGGAGGCTTTTGGTTTTGGGATCCAGTAGAAAATGCTTCTCTATTGCCGTGGTTTTGTATGACCGCATTACTTCACTCTGTAATAGTATTGGAAAAGAAAAAACAATTATTTTCATGGGTATTAGTATTATGTCTAATGACATTTTGCTTAACAATAGCCGGAACTTTTTTAGTTAGGTCAGGAGTTTTAAACTCTGTACATACTTTTGCAAATGATCCTCAAAGAGGATTGTTTATTTTGATAATTTTATCCGTAACTCTAATTACATCATTTGGTGTTTATTTTTTAAAAAATAAGGAAGAAAATTATAACAATTCTGGAATAAATAGAGAAACTTTTATTGTCACCAATAATTGGTTTATGATGTTCTACTTACTAACTGTTTTTCTTGGAACAGTGTACCCAATATTCACAGAGGTGATAAGTGACATTAAGGTATCGGTTGGCCCGCCATTCTACAATACTGTCATAATACCTTTTGTGGTTATTTTTTTGTTATTTATGGGTATTGGTCCAAACTCAAAATGGGGTGGAAAATTCATTAACTTAAAAATTTTTTTCTTGGTGTTATTAGCTGCAATTTTTATTAATGTAATTTTAATTTATCTTCTCGATACAAAGAGTATCTTATTCAACCTTATTTTTATATCATCATTATTTTTAATATTTTACACGCTTATAGACTCTATAAAATCTATAAGATCCAAATTTTTATTTAGAACGCCCAGAATTTTTGCACATCTAGGATTCGGATTGTTAGTTTTATTTATAGGATTAAACGAAAATTTTTCTAAAGAATTTGATATCAATTTAAAGCCAGGCGAAACTAAAAAAATTGATAATTATGAAATAATATTTGACAATTTGTTATTTTATAAAAAATCTAATTATAATGTAGTTGCAGGTAATTTCACAGTTATGAATAATAAAAGTAATGATTTAAAAAAATTTAAACCAGAAATTAGAATATATAAAGATCCTGAAACACTTACGTTTGAGGCAAGTATAAAAACTAATCTTTTGTCTGATCAATATTTGACAATGAGTAATATTCAAAGCTCAGATTATTATAATATCAGATTTCAGGAGAAACCGCTAATGATCTGGATATGGGTTTCAGTAATTATTATGAGTTTGGGAGGCATAACACGGTTTTATAGAAGTGAAAATAATTTATGAGGATTAGGTATGTAATAATTTCGGCAGTAGCAATATTTATATTAATAATATTTGCGATCAGTCTTAATCGAGATAGCACTTATAGTACTGAAAATTTAATTGGAAAAAAAATTGAAAACTTTAATTCTAAAGATTTTTATACAAAGGAGATAAGAGATAGTAAGATTTTAAAGATTAAGGATTTTAGTTTGATAAATTACTGGGCCTCTTGGTGCGCCCCTTGTAGAGTTGAGCACTCAGAGCTGATGCAACTAAGTAGAAAAGAAAATTTAAATATTATTGGGATTAACTTTAAAGACAAAAAAGGTGAGGCTGAACAGTTTCTAAAGGAATTAGGAAATCCATACGATTATCTTTTGATAGATCAAGATGGAAAATTCTCAATAAATCTAGGTGTTTATGGAATTCCTGAAAGTATTTTGCTAAATAAAGATTTAAAAATTATGAAAAAATTCATAGGGCCGCTCAACAGTGAGAATGTATTGGAAATTATCAAGGTAA